>JAJZZP010000052.1 GCA_021797515.1 Bacillota bacterium
GCCCCGCCGGCCGCTGGAGGGGCGCCGCACTTCCTCGGTGATGGCCGTCTCCACGGCAAACCAACGAGCTTCGGGGCGGGTTTGCCACTGCTGCGCCGCCTGGACCGCGTCCTCGTGACACCCGTACACGGTGTGTTCGAAGGCTTTCACGGCCTGGGCCAGCGCCGTCCGCGCCGCCGCAATCCGCCGATCGAAAAATCCTTTGCGTGAACATTGCGACTATTATTAATATAAATATGCCAAAATTTAGGTGCGGAATACCTGTTCAAAAGAAAGAAATACAGCACACCAAAAGCTAGACCCCAAAATGCCTTTGCTGTGCTGACGTCGTACCGGGCAACCATGACCTGATCAATTTTGATTTGGCGTGCCCATCCCTAAAAAGTTGCCCAATCGCCCGCGAATACGCTTCGCCATGGCCCGGTGAATCTTTTGGAACTCAATAGCTTGCGCAATATGTCTAGCCGACTGAGGCACCGGATGTGCATTTAACCAGGCCACTATCCTGTTCGCGAGGTCCTCGTCAACCACAGCGGCCACAGGTGACACAACAAAATCAATCATTTTGGGATACTTCTCAAGCAATTCGCCCCAATGATCTTCCACGACGTCCCACACCGCCCAGTGCGCATGGCGATTGGCTAGCGCTCTTCCAAGAGCAATGGCCCCGTCTTGCGTCCGCATGGAAGGCGACTGGTACAGTTCAAGGGTCCGTCTTACTAAATCCGGCTCAATAAAATCGGCCAGAGCATAAAGATAGCGTTTCTCGTCTTGCGGCGTTTCGGCAGCCCGAAACTGTCGATACATCCGCGACCACTCGGCCTCGCCCCCACAGGAGGCTACTACTTGCACTATGGGAGTCAAAAGTTCCGGAGACACGCTTGTCTGCTGCCAATGCGTCGACAATAGTTCCAAGGATTGCCTGCGCACCGTGCGATCAGCGCCATGGGTACCCAACAACTGAATCAGAATGGCCCGCAATCGTCGGTGCCGCACGTCTTCGTCAGGTGATGGTTCCCATGTCAATTCTTGAAACACGGGACCTGCAATCGTTTGAATTAGGTCTTGCAGCAATGACCGCTCATCGTCCTCAACAATGTCATCCAACAGTGCCACTTGGCGCGACACGGCACCCCACACATCGGGATCGCGTTCGTTCACTAGAGCACGCCATAGCGGCACGATATGACTTAATGGCGCCTCGTCAGCCACAATCGCTGCCCAGGCATCATCGGCCAAACTAAGCCGCTCTAACGGCGTCATCTCACCCAGCCGCTCCAGCAATGGGTGCCACAACGTGGCGCCATAGGTGACGCGATAAAATCCCCAAGCGCCTTGGTTGACCAACACTGATTCCGTGTCAGAGGGAACCGCTATGGACTTTGATTCCATTCCCAAAATGGTGCGGTAAGAGTCTCGGACACCTCCAGATCGCCAAATAGTCACGACGACAGGCACCTGCCAATGGAGATCGTTAACTTCTCCCTGATAGCGAAACCGATGCTGACTCAGTTGTATTTGGTGTCGATCCCGGTCCCACTCGACAAGCACCAGAGGATGCCCCGGTTGAAACACCCAACCGTCCATCATGGCGCGCACTGGTTCCCCTGAAGCAGATTCCAGCGCATCCCACAAATCCGACGTCTCGGTATTGCCATAGCGGTGAAGATCCAAGTACAGCCTGATCCCCTGCCGAAAAGTCTCAGGAGTCAAGTACTGTTCCAGCATTCTTAATACAGATCCGCCTTTTTGGTAGGTTAATACATCAAACATGCCCCACGCATCCAAAGGCGGACCCACCGGGTATTCGATGGGACGCGTTGAGGCCAACCCATCTACCTCCAAAGCATGCGTTCGACCATGGCCAAATGTAGTCCATACGTCCCATTCCGGGTGCAGCGCGTCAGTGGCCAATTCCTGCATAAAGGTGGCAAACGCCTCATTAAGCCAAATACCATTCCACCACCGCATGGTAACCAAATCGCCAAACCACATGTGCGCGGTTTCGTGAGCAATGGTGCTGACAACTTGCATCTGTTCCATCGGTGCAGATCGTTCCTTATCGATCAGCAACGCCTCTTCTCGATAGGTTACACATCCTAAATTTTCCATTGCCCCCGCCTCAAAGTCGGGAATCGCCACATGATCAATCTTGTCCGCAGGATAAGGAACGCCGAAATAATCTTGAAAAAATTGCAACGCGCCGGTCGCAGAGGTTCGCGCGATCTCGGTCAGTTCGCCAAACCCTGGCCGCGCCGCAATTCGCACTGGCACCGATCCCACCATATCCGGCGGTGTCAGTTCTAAAGGGCCAACTACTAAGGCCACCAAATAAGTGGACATCGGAATTGTCTCGGCGAACGTGACCCGCCGTTTTCCATCGGAACGTATTTCGCTATGTATTTCACGCGCGTTGGAAAGTGCCTTATCATTTGCATCAACCACTACAGTGATGGAAAATGTAGCCTTAAAGTCGAGTTCATCCCAGCAGGGAAATATCCGTCGGGCATCGGTAGCTTCACATTGAGTGGACAAAATCACTACGGGATTCCCGTCTCTCCCGGTGACCGCGGTACGGTAAAATCCACGAAGGTCCGTCGACAGCACCCCATCAAATTGTGTCGACACCGTGTAGCGTCCTGGATCGACCGTGCTTGGCCAATGTAAAGTAGCCTGCTCGTCCTCAGGTTGGTAAGACACCGTGCCTGACAGGATCTGCCCATTATCGTACGTCAGTGTTAAATCCGTTAATTGGAGATGTACCGCGTTAAGAATCATGTCTTGGATCGGAGACAGTACATCGACAACTATAGCACAAGAGCCATGAAACACTCCATGCTCGGCATCCGGAACGATTTCCAGCTGATATCGGCGCGGAACCACCATTCGTGGCAACCGATATGGGGGACGCTCATTCATTTCATCACTCCTTGAAAAAGTCCAATGGAACTTCGCGCCTGAACCAAAGAGTTCCTGATACCACGGGTTCAGCAGGTTATCGGCTTTAGTGTTATTCGCTGATCTTTTTCACATACCTCAACTCTGTTGTTGTTTAAAAATTTTCATCCAGGCGGCTAGAGCATTGCAAACCAAAGACGCATGCGTCTGTTTCCATCCAGTGGCCTCATTAGCAGAGATTTGGCACCGTTAGATTATTGCTCCCACTGGCGATATGAATGAAATTCTTTATTCAGTTCCCCTAGTCAATCCACCGTAAACACCAAAGCTTTGAGTAAGAGTCAAGGCAGGGGGGATTTTGGCCGCAACACTTCCCCCCTAGATGCAATTACTTCGAGAGTCTAATATGCTCTCACTAGTATCCTATATTGCCACCAAGAAAACCGACCCGATCGATATTGCAACCCTTAAATTCGGTAATAAACGGTAGTTTTAAAGGAGTCTTCTGTAAAAAGACGGCGAGCCTTGTCGGCCAACTCTTGATATTTAGGATCGCGTCGCAAGGATTGAGCAACCGTTTCTAATTGAGCCAAGTTATCGAAATCCATCGCTACTTGAAATGCTCCCGGGGTACCAAATGCCTGATAAAACACCTCTAAAGCCTTTCCGTGCGCTTGCACAAAGTATTCCTTCATTTCTTTGAACAACTGCATAGCCTCGTTTCCTTTGCCCGCAATGGTGCGAAACTCAACAACGTATCGATTCATCTCATCCTTCCTTTCTTTTCCGCATCTCACGCGTCAACAACCCCGGGCTGAAGGCCGGAGCTTGCGACTTCCCGGAAATGCAGACGAGGGCCGAAGCCGTCTCCTTCCTTAACATGGGGTCGCATCGTCGTCGCACCAGATCCTCCAGAACGAATAGGGTCTCTGCGCCGTGGCGGACAACGAGTGCCGTACTGACCTGGTGATTGACATCGGTCATCCAACGGCTTTCTCGTGGGTCCAAGCGTTTCAGCCACCGTCGGGCAAAGGGGGCGTGCCGCACTTTAACGGCGCGGCCGGGAAAAAAGGTCGTCTGTTCCGGCGAATCGTACGCCGTCAACAGGAAGTTGGTCCCGAAATCGAACCCGACGACCTGACGGATTTCTGCCCAATCGGCCGCGGTCTCGTCTTTCGTCCTCGGCAAGGCGCCATCGAAAAACGTCTCCATCCGGTGCCTAGCGAACAACACCGGCACGCGCCCCATGAGCGTATTGATGGAGAATTGCCCGGCCTTTAAGGAACAGGCACAGTTCCAGATAAGATCGAGGGCAGGCTTGGTGAACTGCACCCGAATCCACACACTATTATAGCGAGAAATCACGGTCTTAATCACCGATTGGGCCATTGGGGATCGCAAACCAAAATGGGTTCGCAAGGGGTGATAGGTGTCGTTGTGGAGGATGGCTTGCTGGAGACAGTGCGTGGCATCGCCGGGGTCGGACGCGCCTTTACACCCCTGGCGGTAGGGTTCAAGCGTTTCGACGAGCAGCACGCTACGCTCCAGGGTCGGATACAATGGGATTTTTGCCGTCAAGATAGGTTCCAACGCAGCCGCCTCCTAGGATTCACTAATGCTATCATATCACAATGCTAGTGAGGCCACAACGCGGAAGAGGGTTTCTCTCAGGCGGCTTCTCCCCGGCCTAAAGGCCGAGGTATCCGCCCGCTGTATTTTGATGAATCCGGTAAGGCCAAGTAGGCCATTACGTCAATAGCACGAATGACTCCCAGATCGTCAATTAGGAGCCCACCTTGCTCGATGTGAAGCTCAGCCCCGTCCAACAGTTCCGCATTGGTCAAAGCCCACATTAGAGTTTGCCCCGATTAAGCCGAAAAACGGGCTTCATAAAGCCCACTTCACGTCCTGCGTGGTTTTTGATGATTGGGTTAATCACGGGGGCCAAGGCCCGTATTTCTTGTTCGTTAAGCACTCCAATTTCGGCCAATAGGGCCGACACTAACGGGCCTATAGTTCGTGACATGCCATCTGCCATTTTTACCGCGATTCCCCACCCACGCTCTGGAATTCCCAAGCAAAACACGGCTTCGGCACCACCTTTTGACACCAAGCGGTGACCTGTGGCCTCAGCAAGAGTCACTTCCAGGCGCCCGGTGCCGGAAATCACTTCTGGATACGTACGTATTGCTTCCGAAATCAACATGGCGGAACCTTGAGACGAGACATCCAGACCCCTTGGATCCACCAGTCTAGCGTAGGCGTATGCCATGCGTTCTAAGGAAAGGTAAAACGTTGGCACCCCACAGCCGTCGATCCCGGTATATAGGGTTTGAGGAGACGCAATCCCGCACATCATGGCCACGTGTTCCAAAATGGTGCGTTGAACCGGATGGTCCCCCAATTGATATCCCGCCAATGGGGCGTGTAACATACGAGCCAGTGCCAGCATTCCCGTATGTTTTCCACTACAATTATTGTGAATCACCGACGGTGATACTCCTCCCGCCATCATCTGGTCCCGGGTACCCGCATGACTCGGAGGATGTATTCCACAAATTAAATCTTGAGGAGTAGCCTGAATTTTGGCGAGTAATCCTTCCACTAATTCCACGTGCTGATCCTCGCCTCCATGCGAAGCGCACGTAATGGCAATTTCCCGGGGGCTTAGTCCAAAAGTCTCCACGGCACCCGATTCCATTAACGGCATCGCCTGAAACGGTTTGGCCGATGACCGCCAAAATGTCTCGCGACTCGGATCTCCGAGCCAATAGTGGATTTGCCCTAGACTATCCACTACTGCCGCGTCGGCATAGGCTACGCTTTCAATTCTTTCCCCACGCCAGATTTCAATGGCACGCTGTGCCATACCGTTGCCCCCGTTCGCGATATTGCCGTGACGATTCAACAAAACCGGCAAAGAGATTTTGCGCCTCCTGACTATGCCCAACTAAATCTTCTGGATGCCACTGCACTCCAACCATAAATTCCTTATCGGGATTTTCAATGGCCTCGATAACGCCGTCTTCTGCTCGTGCCGTTACAATGTAGCCACGAGGAATTCGGGCAATAGCCTGATGATGAAACGAGTTCACCTCTACTATGCTTCCTCCCAGCAATTTCGCCACTTGGCTTTGTGGTTCTACTAACACTTTATGGGTTGGCTGTTGACGGTTTTCTGGCTGGCTGTGGAGCAATGGAGAATCAGGTATCACGCGAGGAATATCTTGGATCAGTGTCCCACCACCGGCCACTGCTAGTGCCTGGACCCCGCGACAAATCCCCAGCATCGGCATTGCCATGCGGTCTGCCGCACCAATAAAGGCCAGTTCCATCTCGTCCCGGGTTTTCGATACGCCCGAATAGTCGGTACCTTCATCCGCTGCTCCAAAACTTTCGGGATCAAAATCGCCACCCCCGGTAAGCAACAACCCGTCACAATACTCTAGGAGCTCTAGTGATTGGGATTCATTAGGCAATAAGATCGGCAACGCTCCCGCTCCCAAAACAGCGACTATATAGGTCTTTCGGATCCAGTCCCGAGGCGCCCCCGCGGCGTGTTCATCCCGTGACATCGATACTCCAATGAATGGCTTATCCAAGGTTATCCTGCCTTTCTCAACATCGTTAAATGTGATCACCAACCCACATTGCGGGCAAGTGTAAGTCCGCTAAAAGTCCCCCTTAACGAAAAGCGAGCCGCTTGGGGCTCACTCTACAATTCTGTCAAACCCAAGCTGATAATTATGGCTTGGTTGACCCGTGCCATCAAATCAGGACCTAGATGAGCGATACGCTCCTTAAGCCGCCGTTTGTCGAGGGTCCTGACTTGTTCCAACAAAATGACCGAGTCGCGATCCAATTGGGATTCGTCAGCCTTAATCTCCACATGAATCGGGAGTTTGGTCTTCAAAATCTGGGAAGTGACCGCGCAAACAATAGTAGTCGGGCTGTATCGATTACCAATGTCGTTTTGCAGAATTAGCACTGGCCGAATGCCTCCCTGCTCCGACCCCACCACAGGTGACAAATCCGCAAAAAAAATGTCGCCCCGGCGAACTACTACCTCTGCTCCTGCCACGACTACTCCCTAGAAAACGTCACAAGATCCCATGGTGCTTCAGCCATTGTCGCGTTTAGATGCCCCATCTCTTGATATCCTTGAATGAGTTCTTGTCGTAGCTGTTGCCTTCGTTGCTCAGCTAAATAAAATTCCACGCTTTCTCTAATAACCTCACTGCGCCGACGACCTTCGTCATCGGCTACCCGATCCAGAGCGTCGACCAGATAATGTGGCAACCGGACCATAACCCGGCGGTTTTCTTCCAATCTGTCCACCTCTTTCCCTCACAGGAAATATTATATCGTTCGCAAAAATCGTGGTCAATGATGAATCCGGGCGGGAACTTCTAAACCCACTCACGAACGACACGGGAGCCAATACCCGTGAATATTTCGTATGAAATAGTTTGTGCCCACCGCGCCAAATCCGTAGCGCGAATAGCACCAGGACCATCCGAACCCAAGAGGGTCACTCGGTCCCCTACACGAACCGGAGCACTGAGTGGCAATCCTACACTAAGTTGGTCCATCGAGACCCGTCCCACTACTGGATAACAATTCCCTCCAATAATCACCGAGGCCCGATTGGACCATTGTCGCCGATAGCCATCGGCATAACCCACCGGAACCGCAGCGATTTTCATAGCCTCTGCTGTAAGATAAGTACGCCCATAGCCGATGGGCATGCCCGCCGGCACTTTTTTGAGATAGACCACCCGAGATTCCCAAGTCAGACCCGGTTTTAATTCAGGTTCGTCCAATCCACCATACAACGCAATACCGACCCGCACCAAATTGAAATGGGCTCCCGGATATTTCAAGGCGGCACAGGAGTTTGCCGCATGAATTAGTGGCGGCAAGGGCCCACGGCGCCGTATCGACTCAATTACATCTAAAAAATTCTGCAATTGCCAACGGGTAAATGTACTGTCCTCGGCATCACTTTCCGCAAAATGAGTCATCAAACCACGCCATTTGATCCTCGGCGTATGGCGCATGCGATGCCACCATACATCATTCCACTCCGATACCGGCATTCCTACACGACCCATTCCGGTATCAATCTTTATATGAACCCAAGCGTCTTTCCTAAGACGCTCCGCTTCTCCGGCAATTTTATCAAACGTCACCATATCAAAGACGGTCAAATCAATGTTGTGCTCGATGGCCTGGGTGATTTGCCCATCCCAACTCTGGCCCAAAATCAAAATTGGTGCCGCAATTCCCGCTTCTCGTAATGCCACACCTTCTTCAGCCATTGCCACGCCAAGCCACACTGCCCCTGAAGTTAGGGCAGTTTGAGCAACCGCAACCGCTCCATGACCATAGCCATTAGCCTTGACCACAGCCATCAATTGGGTTTCCGGAGTTAATCGGCTAATGATGAGGCGCACATTGTCAGCAATATTGTCTAGATGAACGATCACTTTTGTTGGCCTCATTTTGAGCTCCATCACATTGAAATAGGTGCTAGATTCGGGCGCACCTGGTCCTCCACCCGTCTTCGCGCCTCTGCAATCCCATCAATAATGTCGGTAGCCACTACGGAGTGCCCATAGTGCTCTTTGGCAACCGTTCCTGCCCACCCATGCCAATAAGTTGCTAGGGCCGCCGCTGGTCCGGGTTCTAGTCCTTGCGCCAAGAGACTTCCCACCATACCCGCCAGCGCATCGCCGCTGCCTGGTGTGGCCATTTCCCGAGTTCCCGTAGGGTTGACGATAAGTTTCCCGTTATCTCCAATAATGCTATAGGCTCCCTTCAATATCACCGTTGCCTGATAACGCTCCATGAGTTGGTGCGCTGCCTTCGGCCTGTCTTCATTTACGTCTTGGAGGTCCAATAGGCGCGCGGCCTCTCCCGAATGGGGCGTTAGTATCATGGGAGGCAACGGCTTAACACGCGAAATTTGTTTCAAGAGTCTCAGACCATCAGCGTCTACCACTGTGGGCTTTCCCAGCCCCAATACCGACTCAAGCACATTGGGAGCAACATCGTGCCCCAATCCCGGTCCCACCACAATGACGTCTGCAGTGGCAGCCAATCGGGTTTCTTCATCACTCCATCGCAAACTGCCATGGGAACTGGGGCTTTCGTGTACCAATATTGTGGGCGGTGCTGCAATGCGATCTGCCAACCCTTGAGGCACTATCAGAGTCACCAACCCGGCTCCGGCACGAAGTGCCGCCATAGCGGATAGAAGCGGTGCACCTGCCATGCTTCTAGATCCGCCCACCACGACTACTCGACCGCGCCGGTACTTATGCCCCAGTTGATTTAAAGAGGGCATCCATTCCTTTGCTGTATCGGGATCCAACCAAGAATCGGCTGGTTCTCCGATCATTCTCAAACCGATGTCAGCTACTACCAATTCTCCCCGCATAGCGGCTCCAGGATACCCCCAGTGGCCCCATTTGGAGGCCCCAAACGTTATGGTGGCCACCGCATTAATCGAAGGACCATGATAACTGCCTGAATCCGCGGACACTCCGGAGAGAAGGTCAATTGCCACCACAGGAATTTGTCGGTGGTTGATTGCTTCGTAGCAATGTGCAATTGGTGTGTTGATGATAGTGCCATGAAATCCAGTTCCAAAAACGCCATCCACAATTAGGTCAGCGGCGGGGTCAGCTTGCCATCCCGTTTGCACCTTTGCACCAAAAGATTTCGCGGCGCGCAACATAGCTTCCGCACCGTCAAATCGCGGCACCCCGTCGACAAGCCTCACCGTGACATCGTAATAGCGGGCCAAATACCGCGCAACCACCAATCCGTCGCCACCATTAGCCCCCTTACCTACCAACACCTCAATCTGACGCCACTCAATCTCCAATCGGTTACGGACATACTGCGCCACTTTAGAGCCAGCAACTTCCATAAGGCTTAGAAATGGGACGCCGTTGGCCATAGCGTGTCCATCTTGCGTTTTGGCCTGGTTTTTAGTCCAAATTTGGGTTGTCATCGGTTTCTAACACCACCATTGCCACTGAAAAATGGCGTTCATGTGTCATCGATAGCCATATTCGGGCTCGATGCGCCTCGATCCAATCTTGTAGACCGCCTTTCACGGCGATTACCGGTTTGTGGTAGGGTCGCCGAATCACTTCAATATCGACCCAACGGCTACCATGAATTCCTCCACAGGCCTTGATTAAAGCCTCTTTAGCCGCAAATCGCGCAGCCCAGCGTTGAATTGCCAGGGGTCCATCACCAACGCTTAGCTGCTCTTGCCGCGAAAACAACCGTTCCACGGCACGAGGCTTTTTTTTTAGTAAATCCGCCATTCTGGTATTTTCGGTGGCATCCACCCCGATTCCAAGAATCACGGTTTTTCAAAAACCAGACCCCAAGTTACCGGTCCCGGTGCAAATCGCTGCACCTCGCGAAATCCGTATTGCCTGACCTCGTCGACCACCTCATCCGCAGTAAACCTATGCTCCTTAGGAGGGCCAAAATCAGTCGATTCCTTTCGCCAATCAACAACGACCCAGCGACCCCCTTCGCGGAGAATGCGAAGCATTTCGTTAATCGCTTTGGGTCGGTGCAATACTTCATGATACATAGTGTGCCATAGAACCCGATCTACCGAGTTGGAATCCAGCCCGGTTTCCTCAGCCGATCCAGATATCACTTCGACTTGAGATAATCCGGCCTTTTGCGCTCGATGGATTAGTTCTTCGCGAGCTGCAGGGCTCGGGTCCACCGCCAGCACCACGCCAGCATGGCCGACAGCAACTGCCAACGGTAGTGCAAAGTATCCCAATCCGGCTCCAATATCCGCCACCCGCATGCCCAAGGATGCATTAACCGCCTCCAGCACCGGTGTTTTAGGCATAATCTGTTCCCGATCTGGGTTGTCTAGCCGCAATAAATGCTCCCGGTCGTGCCATATCTGATAATCGCGATGCATTATATCCCCCCTGACATTGTCATTTCATTATAGCGAATTCTTTCCAACTTCCTAACACTTTGCCCCCATCCAAAATGCGATGTCAACTTTAACGCTCAATTTCTCAATGTCCCTTAATTTGCCATATATGGGCAATAATCGACAATGCATAAGTGGCTTGGGGCCTGTGGGCTCTCCCCTAAATATGCTGGAATAACCGGACTGATTTCTGTTGGCGGGATTTGTCTTGTATTGGCGGGATGCGGCACCACAGCAAGTCGGCGCCGAATCGCAACAACGGTGTCTAATACCGCCGCAGTGATCTCCGACCACGTTTTTTATCAACAAGTGTGCGCTTATTGCCACGGCGACAACGGCCAAGGTGGGATGCGGTTTAACGCGCCGCGTCTATGGGGTCACAACAATGTCGTTACATCTGGAACCTATAATACCGTGGGCCCTTTGTCGGCGTATATCAAACGCGCAATGCCAGCTCAGGCGGTAAACGGCACCCATCCTGGCGGCCTCATAGAGATCCAATCGCATCAGAGCACCCTCTAGAAACATCAACCCCACACTAAGCTATAATGAACGGCAAATGGTTCCCCTGTTAAACAGCCCTTGTGAGCCCTCTGCTTCACTCCGATGGAACTCTTGTCGGCGACCTCAAAGATCCAAGCCAAGAATCGCTCGACATCACACAGGTTTGTTCCAGACTTATTGTACTGGCTCCGATAAAATGGCTTCAGAACGCCTGATTTTTAATAGAGGTGGCTCACTAGTGGACGATGCCATTCCCCGACATGCGAAAGACGTGGTGCAAAAGTTGATCTCGGATATATTCGCCAGTACGTTGACGAGTTGGTATGGCCTGTCAGATGCTCGTATCGTCGACACTCTACCACCGACAGTGCCGACATTAACCATTCAAGAACACCTACTGGATCGGGTGTTTTTGACCGACACCGGAGAAATCTTGCATTTGGAGTTTCAGTCTACCCCAGAGGTCGATCTGCGCCGATTTTTGACGTACGCTGTGGCCTTGATCAACACACATAATCGACCCGTGCGCACAGTAGTGGTCTATTTGTACCCCACATCCTTGGCATCATCCCGGTTGGAACGCCGATCCGTGCAGTATCAGGTGGAAAATGTCATGATTGCGGACAAAGCGGGACCTGCAATTTGGCAACATTTAGCCGCACTGCCGCCGCAAGATTGGAGCGATCCCGACATTCTCGACCTAACCTTTTATCCTTTTATGGATGATCCCCTCTCGCGATCAGAGCGCGCCCTTAGGGCTGCAACCTTGGCAACCTTTCTTCCCAAACCGATCCAGCAGCGAATCGGGGCACTAATTTTGGGACTGACCAGTACTTTCCTGGATGAGAAGGTGCTAAAATCGATGAAAGAGGTGTTGAAGATGAACGACTTGGTGCGAGAACTCGAGGAAGAGGCCATCCTGCGCGGATGGAATAAAGGGTTGGAGCAAGGGTTGGAGCAAGGGTTGGAGCAAGGGCTACAACAAGGATTGGCACAAGGCCGCCGCAAAGGCATATTGACTTCATTGGAAGTTTTGATCGGTAGCCGTTTTGGGGACGTCCCTGCAGCGCTTAAGACAAGAATGGCCGACCTCACAGAGGCACAATTGCTAAACTTAATGCCCCACATTTCAATGCTTGAGTCCCTAGATAACTTGCGTGAGATATTGCAAAAAGAGAGCCAATAAGCCATTACAAGTGAGTGGGAAACCGCCGATATAACCCAATGGCTCACGATAAGCCCAGTCGTCTTTGAACAATTAACGGAATTGGATACCGTCACACTAAACGCGCTGGTAACCTACGAACTACAAGGACCACAGACAATATCTCGCCCATACACTCTGTGAACCCCGCCTTTGCAGCGTTAGATTTGGTTTGTGCCGTCGGGTGGATTCAGATTTCTCAAAACAGCTTCCCCCCGTTAGCGCGTGGCGCCGACACAAAAGAACACCAATGAGGCATCTCCTTAGCATCTCAGTGGTTCTTGTCGCCGCGGGCAGCGCCACGTTGCTTAGATGAAAGACCCTGGGACGGAATAAATTCTTCTCCCGCGAGGGCGAGTTCTACAATATGCGAGGCATCAAAGTCTGGAATCTGCAAATAGTAGCGCATTGCATCCTCCACCGCTTGTGCTGGAAGAAATCCAACGAGTTCCGAGTACGCCAACATGACCCCCCAGCGGGCTGCCTCTCTCCGAACCAACTCGACCGCTTGGGGTAAAGTAGTTTTAGGGTAGTCTACTAAGTTCATCGAGACCTGGACACGCCCGCGTTGCACCGTGTCCATAGCTAGCGCTTTGACGCCGATTAATCCTCCGCTCGATCCCCGAACCGCTTTGGCTATCGCACGGGCAACAGCAAGATCCGACGTGTTTAAAAAAACGTTGAACGCAATCAATGGCCAGCGGGCACCGATGACAGTTGCTCCCGCCGTAGGATGAGGCATGGGTCCGCCAAAATCTGGGGGGTCATCCTTCATGCGTTTGGTCAACCCTTCGAATTGCCCTCGTCGCACATCTGCCAAATTCTTATGCTCTGGTTTGGTGGCGGCTTGTTCATAGAGATAGACAGGTACCTTTAATTGGGTTGCGACCTGCTCTGCCAACTTCCGAGCCAAGTCTATGGCATAACTCATGGGCGTTTGACCGAGGGGTACCAAGGGGACCACATCGACAGCTCCCAACCGAGGATGAGTGCCTTGCTGCCGTGTTAAATCAATCGTCGACACAGCCATTTCGATAGCGCGGAACAACGCTTCAACTACACGGTCACCTTCCCCCCCAATGGTCAGGACCGAGCGGTTATGATCGCTATCCCCTTCAAATCCTAATACTTTTACGCCCTCTATTGACACTGCCTGCAAAATGTGGTCAAGCGTCGCTAGGTTTTGTCCCTCGGAAAAGTTGGGAATCGATTCAACCCACATCGTCGGTCGCTCCTTCTCTGATAATATCGACTCGTGTACTGTAAAACGTGGCACCGCCACCAACGTCAGAAATACGCCCGGACGTCAATTGATTAATATTGGTTCCATCAGCCGTATGATTCCAACGCACTGCATAACTTACTACGGTGCCGCGGGGCGGCACCCCACTAATGACCACCTTAGCCTTAGTGATTCCCCGCTGGTTGAGAATCTGGACCCACTCCCCGTCATTCCAGGATTCATCCTTAGCATCCAAAGGGTTCACTAAAAGTTCGGGATCGGGCAGTCGACGCTGGAAACTTTCTAGGTTGGCAAAGCTGGATTTAATGGTTTCCCGACGGGATGGGCTCAAAAGAAAGTACTTTCCTGTCTCACCACCAAAATCGCGGGGGCCCCCAATCGGTTCCAAGTGAATCCGTCCATCAAAGGTATTGATCGGGGTGTCTATAAATGGCCGTGTTTCTTCGCTAATTCTCAATTTTTGCACAGGGTTTTCATAAAGCGATTGAAGAGTAATCCCGGTTAGGTAAGAATGGTCAGTGTCTAAAGCGGTTTGGATCAAATCCGCATCCGAATCTTCAAATGCCGGATCCTCAAGTTGCATCGCCTTAGCCAATCGCCGAAACAACTCTGTATTGGCGACGGACTCCCCAGCCGGTGGTCCCCCGGGAATGTTCAGTTGGACGTAACGATGCCAATAAGACACGTGGAGGTCGAGCACTTCCATCGAAAGTGCTGCTGGCAATACGTAGTCTGCATACCGCGCCGTATCCGTCATCATTTGTTCATGAACGAGAAGAAACAAATCCTCTCGAGCCAATCCCCGCAGCACCTTGGCTTGTTCCGGCGCTGTAGCGGCGGGATTTGCGTTATATACTATCAGCGCCTGAGTCGAGCCATCTTCCAAGGCCGTGCCCAATTCCACCATATTCACCGTTCGCGACTGGCCCAAAGCCAAGTCGGGACGGTGAATTCCTTGCCAGTTAAGAGGGAAAGCATCACTGTTGCTCAATAACAATCCCCCTGAGTTGTCTTTCAGTGATCCCGTCACAATAGCCAACGACGCCACCGCCCAGACCGCCCAAGCAGAATTGTTTTGGCGTTGCATGCCGAACCCGGGGCGGATTAAGAGGGGCCGAATTTGCGCTATGTCTAGCGCTAGTTCCTCGATGGCAGTTGGCGAAATTCCACAGTGCCGGGCGGCGGTCTCCAAAGACCAAGGTTCCGTGGCGTCACGATAAGCTGCAAATCCTGCAGTATAGTGCTCTATAAAATTCTGATCATACAGTTCATGATGGATTAGATAACGCCCCAACGCCAACGCCAGTATCGCATCGCTGTTGGGCGTCAACGCCAAGTGACGGTGATAGCGAACTGCTGTTGCTGTGGTCAAAGGATCGATCGTCCAAATTTTGGCACCATTTTTTCGGGCTTGGTCCAGTAGCGGAATTTGATGAACATTGGTCGCCCAGGGATTGGCACCCCACAGCACAATCAATTGGGTCCGGGGAATTTGTTCGGGATCTGGGCCCAACCGCTGACCAAACATCTGTCGCAGTACGTAGCTTGCCGACGCCGTGCAAATGGTACGGTCAAGGTTCGCTGCACCAATAGCCGCAAAAAACCTGCGATCCATGGACGCCTCACTCAACACTCCCATATTGCCGGCAAAGCTATAAGGCAAAATGGCGTCTCCTCCGAATCGGTTGATCACATGGCCAAGCCTAACGGCGATGTTCCGGAGCGCATCGTCCCAGGTAACCCGTTCAAATTGGCCCGCGCCTTTAGCGCCTGTACGTTTGAGTGGGTGCAGAACGCGGTCTGGATGATTTACCCGCTCCAGATAGCGATTGACTTTAAAACATAGAAAGCCCTGGGTGATAGGAGGATCCATTTGGCCTTGGATACGATAAATCTGACCGTCCTTCCACTCAATTCCCATCCCGCAGGTATCATAACAATCGTGGGGGCAAACTCCATGAACCGAAATCCGGCGTGTGTCACTCATAGTCAAAAAGCTCCCAACAAAACATATTTTCCCCATTATAGCTCTCGGGGCATAACACTAAGCAAACAAGTAGGGAAACTGATTAGGATCAAAAGCAACCAGGCTATGGCCATCCCTGCCAACAACCGTCGTGGCTTCCAATAGTGCATTCAATACCGCTTCTTCGGTGGCCTCAATCGTAGCATCGAATAAACGATTAATTAAGGGAAGGCGTTCCGACGTCTGGCCGTCGATAATATAGCCGACTTCCTGGCCCGATCGATTTCGGGGAAACCGCATTGCAGTGCTAAAGGCCAAGAATATCTCACCACTAGTATCATTAGCCACGGACCCGGTACGGGCTAAACCGAGTCCCATGCGTTTTGCCAGTCTGGACAATTGGTGAGGCAAAAGTGGTGCATCAGTGGCCACCACACCAATGCAAGAACCTTCCCGACCTGCACGGGAAGTCCTTTCCAGGGCCAATCCAATGGGTCGTCCCCGCACAATTAGTTGATGTCGGCGTCCAAAATTGGTATTCACCAAAACCCCCAACGTAAACCCCCGATCCCCTTCTTCTACGATACGCGAGGCGGTGCCAATGCCACCTTTGAATCCAAATAGTTGCATCCCGGTCCCGGCTCCTTCCGATCCTTCCGCAACCGGACCGGACGACATTGCGGCAAAAGCCTGGAAAAATGCCTCGATCGGCAAAGCGGGTCCCCGATTGTCATTTAAATAGCCGTCATCGCATTCAGCAACCACTGGAATCGCTAGATCAAACTTGCCGAGGTTGGGATCAATCCGGGTTAAATATTGAGTTGCCGCCTCAATCCCACTGGAAATGCTGCGCGTGCCGGTTAACACAATAGGAGAACCCAGCAAGCCCCATTCGTCAATCATCGTCCTCCCTACCATCACCCCATAACCGTTTAACACGTCTGTCCCTGCGTACACCCGCTCCCATGCCAAATTACCCTGATGGGGAAAGATTACGGTCACCCCACTACGCCGCACCGTCGGATTGTCTTCAATCACTGAGACTTGGCCAACGCTGACACCGGGCACGTCGGTGATGGCATTATATCTCCCAGTAGGCAAGTACCCTATTGTAGTCCCGAACTGTCGTAATCGCATTTGGTCCCCCCGCTTTCTTTGCCAAATAGTTCTCGGCAATTGGTAACAAATTGTTTTGATTTAGTTCTTTACACCATCTTGTCTTCTTGGTATTATGACGCAAATGGCTTATGAACGGGAAGAGCCGGGTGGTTCAAGAGAAAGTCGGAAATGATGGAAACCGACGGACTGCCCGAACCCGATTCCACCCGGGAGGCTATCAGCGAAGAGTTGATCGCAGTCCTGCGTTATAGGCATCAAGTGGGTATCCTACGCACTGGATATCAACTAGGGTGGCACCGCGGTTATTACCGTCCCTAATGATTGGGGCGTTTTTCTTTTTTGCGGATCAGTGTGGGCTTACAAATCTCATCATCTTTTGTCAGGAGGCTATGCCAATGTTTTCACCCGAGATCCTACTGCCCGGACCTACACCGATCCCTGAAGCGGTCCAAAAAGCTATGCTCACATCAATGTCTGACCATCGAGGCGCTTTGTTTGCGCCAGTGGTAGAACGGGTTCAGCGACGTCTTGCCGAGATGCTGCAGTTAGAAGAGGAAGGCGCCGTGGCCGTCATCCCTGCTAGCGGCACGGGCGCCTTAGAGGCAGCGGTGCAAAACTTTTTTGCCCCAGGCGAGCGCACTTTATCCGTATCCACCGGAGCCTTTGGTGATCGCTTTGCCAAAATTGCCGAGCGCCATGGGTTACTGGTAGATAGTCTTTCATTCCCTTGGGGACAACCGTTTTCCCCTTGTGACGTGATGGATCAGCTCCAGAACAATTTCTATGCCGGAATATTAGTGACCCACAACGAGACATCGACCGGCGTATTAAATCCTGTTAAGGAATTGGCTCAGCTGCTGAGCGCAATTCCACCCGAGACCCGTCCGCTCTATATCGTAGACAGCATTAGCGGAGTTCCCTCGGTACCGATGCTAATGAAAGATTGGGGTATCGATGTGGTGTTAGCAGCCAGCCAAAAGGGTTTCATGTGCCCCCCGGGACTAGCCATTGTCGCAGTAGGAGGCAACGCCCGGAAACTTTCCCAAAAGGTATCCGGTCGCGGCTATTACTTTGACCTAACGCCATATTTTCATGGTCAGTTGCCATATACTCCGTCCGTCTCGCTGTGGTATGGACTGGACGCGGCTCTCGCGTTGTTAGCGGAAGAAGGCATTGACGCACGGTATGCGCGCCACCGCACCATGGCGCAAATGGCGGCCGCGTTTGCCTCAGCAGTCGGTTGGACCCCCATTGTCGCATCCGAGTACGCATCGCCAACGGTCACCGCAATCCGCCTGGAACCGAAACAAACTCCTGAAAAATTGCGGCAACAGGTGTTCCAGGCGGGTTTGCAAATTGCAGGCGGAATGGGCCCTTGGCACCAAGATACCATACGCATCGGACACGTCGGAGCGGTATCTCCCGCCATGTTATATAGCGGCCTCGGTATCATAGCGCACTTTGCAGCACACGCCGAATCCGGATTGAATGCTGCATGGGAAGTCTGGCACAACCGCATCACATTTGAGGAGGCCTAACCATGAACCCCAAACCAAAAATTCTCGTCACCGAAGCCTTAGGTCCCCAAGGATTAGCCTACTTGCAGCAATATGCGGACGTTGATGCCCATTATCTCCTGGACCCGGCGTTACTTCCCGAACTCATGGACTCCTATGACGCCGTCATCATTCGCAGTGCCCATCGTTTGACCCGGGAACTATTAACCGGACATCCCCGGTTGCGCGTCGTCGCACGGGCCGGTGCCGGGGTTGACAATGTGGATTTAACAGCTGCAACCGAACTGGGTCTTGCAGTCATTAACGCCCCAGGCGCCAACGCCATTGCTGCCGCAGAGCACACCTTTGGCCTGCTGCTTAGTGTATTGCGCAATATCCAAAAAGGTGACCGCCATGTTCGCGAAGGCGGTTGGGACCGCCAAGCTTTCCTCGGTCGTGAACTCTATAGCAAGTCCATTGGAATCATTGGTTTAGGGCGCGTGGGACGTGAAGTGTCCCGTATTGCTAAGGGATTTGGCATGTCGGTTATCGCCTATGACCCTTACATTAGTGATGACATTTTCAGGACTCATGGGGTGATCCGGGTACAGACACTGGAAGAATTGTTGCCGCAAAGCGAAGTATTAACCATTCATACCCCTAAAACAGGTCCAAGACTCGGGTATCAACAGCTGGCGACACTCCCCCAAGGAGCAGTGGTGATTAACGCGGCACGGGGTGGTTTAATTGACGAAGACGCGCTGAACTTGTTGCTAGAGCAAAATCATCTATATGGTGTAGGTATGGATGTATTCAGTAAGGAGCCACCCCCATCGGAATTTAAACTATTTAACCATCCAAACGTGGTGCTGACCCCACACCTAGGTGGTTCCACCCATGAGGCGCTGGCGGAAGTAGGAGTGATGACTGCCCGCGGTGTCATCGAAGCCCTAAACGGGAACACGCCCCCCAACGTGGTCAACGTACCGATCCCGCCCTTGGAAAACGCGGAGTTTCAAGCACTAGACAAAGCGGCAGGGGTCGTGGGCTTGATATTTTCGCGTGCCGTGACTCCCGCGCCGGGCAGCCTGATTTTAACACTTTCGGGACAAATTCCCTCCAGTGCTTCCTTGTGGCTTCGCCAGAGAGTATTGGCAGCCGTATTAAGTGAACGGGTGGATGATCGCGTCAACACCGTAAATGCCTTGTTGAAAGCCGAAGCGCAGGGCCTTCATCTTCTCATCGAAGAAAAGTTCAATGCCAACCAACCAGCACAAATGGGCCTGCGCTGGGAAGGCGACCCAGACTCGACCACTGAGGTGTGGCTAACCAATCACTTACCCCATTTGAAAAAAGTTCGGGGCATCCCGTTAGATCTTCCCTGGCCTGACCAAGCACTAATGACTTGGCATCATGACGCTCCCGGGGTAGTTGGAAAAGTCGGCACTTTGGTAGGAGAGCACGGCATTAACATTGCCAATCTTCATTTGGGCCGTCGAGTTCAGGGACAAGATGCGCTTATGGTGCTGACATTGGACGCGGAAGTGCCCGCAGCGCTTAAACAGGAGCTCGAAGATATTGCCGATATTCGCCAAGTGTTTGTTTTCCCCTAACGGTTAGAGCCTCGAGACAAAGGAATTGCCTTTTAGCCAAAATCGCCATTCAAAATCCGCGGCCTCTCCTGCATATTGCACGTTAATCCGAGGTCCCCGTGCCACTAGCGACCGAGGCACGGGGCTTTGGCCTATGAATAGCGATAACGGCGAGTTGAAAAGGGACCAGCCATACTGCTCAAGAGTGATCCCCATCGCTTGAGCCAATTTGGCGGGACCATTGGTTAGCCGTTTCACTTCAGATATCCGGGGAGGAGTCGACAGAGTCTGGCGTCGGCGATCCGCCATCAATTCGATACCCTCCAGGGGCTCCAAGGCCCTTAGCAAAATCGCCTCGCCAACGCCATTGGCTGCGGCAACCACATTAAGACAGTAGTGCATTCCATAAATAAAATATACGTACGCATATCCCGGCGGACCAAACATGACTCGAGTGCGCGAGGTCGGAATTCCCCGAAAGCTGTGAGCCGCACGATCCAAAACCCCGCGGTACATCTCGACTTCCACAATGCGTCCTGCGGTCAGCCCGTTTGGAGAATCATGGACCAGCACGGTGCCAAGCAAGGCATATGCCAGCGCCTCTGTTTTCTGATTAAAAAATGACTGCGGAAGCTCTTCTCCCCACTTCACTAGCGTTCCCTCCGGGATCCTCACATTAGCGCCATGATACAATAAAGACGATAGAAACGATAAGGGGCATGGCGATGCAAAAAACCGGGAGCGCTACCTCGCCTCTTCATGGAGGACATTGTCCGCCATGGCTGTTTTCTCGAATGAAAGAACTCAGCGTGGTCATTGTCGAAGCCATGCTGATTGAACATGATACCGAGGACATCTTACGTCGGTTTAGCGATCCCGTGTGGTTTCAGGCATTTGGATCTGTTCTCGGATTTGACTGGCATTCTTCAGGGCTGACCACCGTAGTATTGGGCGCCTTAAAAGAAGGCTTAGCTCCCCGCGAGCAGGAGTTGGGGCTCTATATCGCTGGAGGTAAAGGACGTGCCTCTCGCTCTACACCCCAAGAAATTGACGAAAAGGGGTCTCGCTTCGGCTTGCCTGCTGATACGGCATCATTGACCTACGCCAGCAAGATGGCGGCAAAAGTGGATAGCGCCCTCGTTCAAGATGGCTATCAGTTATATCACCATGTAATGCTTTTTGATAGGCAAGGACACTGGACCATCGTGCAACAGGGTATGAATGACACCAATGCCATGGCGCGCCGCTACCATTGGCGTGACCACATTTCTGATGCTTTTACCAAAAGTCCTCATACCGGGATAGCTGGCCAAGCCGGGACTCCAGTGTTCGATCTCACCAGTGCCCCCAATTGGGGATTTCATGACATCAGCTTGGAATTACTGGCCCAACCTGAGGAGCTACTGCGACAACTTTCGCATATCGAAGAGCATCCAGAAGGTTATCGGAGCTTAATTTTGCCTCGGTCTCATCCAATTCCCTCATCGCGGCGGTTGGATGCAATCCTGCACAAGGCATACGCTATGGAACCTGCCGATTATGAAACACTGGTCGGATTGCCGGGGGTGGGCGCCAGTACCATACGAGCTTTAGCCATGGTGGCCGAAGTGGTCTATGGCGCCCACCCCACCTTTGTCGACCCAGTTCGGTACAGTTTTGCACATGGGGGCAAAGATGGCTATCCATTCCCTGTCAACCGTAGGGATTACGACATCTCCACCGCCACCTTGAAACACGCCATTGAGCGGGCGCATATGCAAGAGAAGGAGAAATTGGCGGCACTCAAAAGATTGTCTGATCGCAATCCAAATAACCCGGAAAATCTCTAATTTAATCGATACCACCCAAACTTATTGTCTTGGGTATATGCACGACTCATCTGCCGAAGATCTGAGTCAAGGAAGGAATCCCATGCAATCTCCAAGGCTCGGACATTCCCAAACAGTTGGTCAGGATTAGTAGCCCCCACAATGGCACTAGATACCGAAGATTGCTGAAGCAGCCAGGCAATGGACAATGCCGCAGGATCCAGATGACGATCTCGCGCAAACTCGGCAAACCGATCCGCGAAATTCTGACGGGATTCGTCAACCATGGTACGAAATCTGGGCACTTTGTCCATCCGTGATCCCTGTGGCACCGTACCGCCCCGATATTTCCCCGTTAACAACCCGCCAGCCAATGGATAATATGCCACCAAACCCACCCCTTGATGGCGGCACAGCGGCAACAGTTCGATTTCCGGCCAGCGATCAACCAACGAGTAGGACGATTGTACTCCGGCAAATCTCGGCCAACCATAGCGATCACTTAACCCAAGGGCCACCGCCAATTCCCAGGGCCAATAATTAGATGCGGCTACATATCGCACTTTTCCGGACCGAACTAAATCATCCAGGGTCGACAACGTCTCCTCCAGAGGCGTTTCCGGATCAAAGGTATGCACATAGAATAAATCAATATAGTCGGTGTCCAGGCTTTTCAAACTACGTTCCGCCTGTGCCAGCAAATGACGGCGTGAAGCCCCACGGTCATAAAGTCCCGGTCCTACCGGAAGCCCTGCCTTAGTCGCTACCACCGCTTCACTTCGCCTACCCCGCAGGGCCTCTCCAATAATTTTTTCCGATTGTCCACCACTATAGACGTTTGCCGTATCAACAAAATTGATCCCCAGCTCCAATGCCGCATGGATGATATTAATCGAGGTGGGTCTATCAGCCCGGCTACCGAAAGCGTTGGCTCCCAATCCGATAGCAGAGACTTTGAGCCCGCTTTTCCCTAGCAGTCGATATTGCATCGCCATTTGTAACTTCCTCCCAGTGTTAAGCATTAATAGACTTGTGAATACGTCCTCAAATCATAACACGCAATTTCCCTCAACTCTCACCTCTTCCCGGATCTGCAAGAGCTGCGATGGATAAAAGATTATACACGTGAACTTTTTGGTCTTTTCCTATTCGGATCTAAGCAGTCTGTACGTTTTAGCCCCCCCGTTATAGCGCCCTACTCCACCCGGAATCGATTGCGCATGTCAACGTGTTTTTTGGATATCGCGGCACGAATCGCGGCGTTCGGCTTTAGTTTCATCTAAGGCGGGGATTTGGCCGGTTTTGCCACGGTTAGGCGGCCTGGGGTAATTAATTTTCATTTTGCAAAGGAATTTGCCGGTTGAATGTGGAATGTTCTCCCAACACCTGATTGGGAGGAATCGATCCATGTACACCGACGACATCGAAGAGCAATTGC
>JAJZZP010000046.1 GCA_021797515.1 Bacillota bacterium
GCCTCCGACCGATATGACAAGATGACGGAGATGGCCGCAGGCCATCTCCGTGACCCAACATGCCTCGAACCAAAATTCCGTCAAATGGCTGAATCGCCTTCTCTAGGGGGTACCTGAATAGTTACAAAAGAGGTGCATTAACAGTGAAACACATTCAGTATAGCAAGCCTTGTCTCGTTTTGGCCTTAGTGGTCACCGTGCTGCTGAGCGGATGGACGGCGGAAGACGAGTATTGTCTCCATCATTTCCGGGAGCCCGTGGCGCAAACGGCGCACAAATTACCCACAAGGGGGAATCGCTGATGAAATGGGTGATTGCGGTGATTGTTATCGCGTTTCTTGCCGGCTGGGGGTTACGGGGGAGCTTTGGGCTCTCCCCGACTTCCCACCGAGTCGAATTCCAAGGCCAGGTGCATGTCGTCCACCAATCCCGGCAACCGGGGGTGACGCCATGACAACCCGCCTCAAGTGAAACACCCTGAACTTGCGGGAAACCCGCTTTTGCTCCCCGTACAGGGCGCTGTTGCCGAGCTGTCTGCCGAAATCCGAGGAGTTCATCATGGATGCCGACCTTCGCATCCTGCCGCAAGCCAAGCGCTGGCATGAAGGTATTTGGACCCCGGACACATTTCTTAGGCGAAAAAAGCAGCGGTTTTAGTCTTGGCCCCAACGCATCGGATTAACTGTGGTCGAGTTGTTGTTGGTGGTGGCGGTGATATCGTTGCTTTGCCCATATGCCACCATACGCTAACAGACCGATAACTGGCAGGGCGCTCGCCACAGGGACCTCCGGCAGTTGCCCTACTGGCGGCGGAGACACGTAAGTGTAGTCGGTCGTCGAATTCCCTCCAAAGGCCAACGTGGTAGTCCCAGGGATGGGGAGCGATAGTGAGAAATACACGTCGCTCCACATGATGCCATATTCCGGGGCCGGTACGTTGAACGTGACATGAAAGGTGTTGGTTGTTGCGCTAACCAAATCGACATTGGAAATTGTGGCCAGTCCCGAGGTAAATCCCTGACCCATATTATGGATTTCAGAGACGATGACCCCCGGTTCTCCTGCTTTAGGTGTCCAGTTTAGATTTGTTGATGGTGGCAGTTTAAACGTAACCGTGATTTGTTCTCCAGTCCAGATATCGGAATAAGCGGCATAAGCGGACATAGCAGGTGCTAATACGAGTCCTCCCGCTATGACCATTCCTAATGCGCCATAGAGCAGTCGATGTTTGATGACTGGCATGGATGCTCCCCCTGTCGCCAAATTTTTCGCTCACTATGAAGTATTGTGGAGCGAATTCGGTCGCGGAGCAGTACCACGCGGGTCTCCTTTCGAGTATCAATATTCTAACGATTGTGGTAAAAATAGCAGAACGTTCTGGATTCTAGACGGGGACAGCATCAGGCTAATATCGACGACCTCATTGTTTTGCATTAAAACTCCATGCTGAATTTGTAACCCTTTCGTGGAAGGTGTGGGCAGCCGCAACATGTCATCACCCTTATCCTTTCCTGCTTTCCACTGAAGCGACACGTGCTCACGGAACTTCTCTGTCTTGAGGCGCAGGAAGAGCACTCACTAACGCGTCTCTCCATGCGACAGGTCTTCTCTTAAAGGGAAATGCGTGGATCGGGACCACCGTGCCTTCAGGTGCCCGGCGTTGGACACGAAACACCCTGTCGGGAACGTCCTGATGTCCTATGCGGTGTAACACGGCATCCCACGCGGCATCATTGGCGACCGTGCCTTCTTCGAGGCCGGTCCAGTGCCAAACCCCATTCGGTGTGCGGTGAGCCTGTGCGACACAGAAAGCATCCACGAAAACCCTTTCTCCTTTCTCTTGGGAATCTTCTGCGATTTCTGGAGCGTTTAGGTCACCGACGCGGAAACGCTCACGTTATTGGGCACGAGAACACGTTGGAGTGCGGGTAGCGCAAGGTCCAACGTGCACCCGACCTGCTGATCCCGTCGAACCAGCGGGGTAAATGTCCATCGGGAGCCCGTCGGATCCACCCGAGATGTGCCCAGCGCCGTCGTGTTTGCAGGTTTACCGGGCCAAATGCCTGGATAAATTCGGCCACTCACACATAGAGCGTATCATCACGAATCCAGCGTTCAGACTGTTTGATCGCGGTCCAAATGCGGTCGATTTCTTCGACTTCCGACTCTCGGGGCGGAGGTACTATACTCCGAAGGTCATGGGTTGATACGATGTGGCGGGCGAATGCGCACCACGCAGTGGGGTTATCTATGCGCGCACCGGATTGGGAAAGAATCTTTTGGCATCGATGTGGAAAGTGCTCGACCGATCCCTGACTTTGGCCGACCGGTTCATCTCATCGATTACAGCCCGGAACTTCTCCGTAAGCTCTTCGGATTCGCCCTCACGAGCGACACCCGGCCCACGAGGCATTATCCCCGTGTTTGGATATAGTGCCCTGCATCCGGGCACCAGTGGGACTTCAACCCACCTGACTTGTGCGCTCCCCCGCGTACACTATGACGGCATCCTACGCCCTGACTCACCGGCGGTCAGGGATTGGCGGTCATCGCATTGCCCTGCTGACAACCTGCCGACCTGTCAGGGCCTCACCGGGTCAGTCGCCTCTCTTTCTCTCGGTGCAATCCGTCAGCACCCCCAGGGGTCCGTTGCGGTGCTGCTCGTTCCCTTCTCGCTCGCGAGAGCGATACCCTGTTAACCGCCACGGCAGAGGGCTTCGCCCGAATCGCGAGGGCTCGCCACCCACTGAAGGCCGCCGGTGGTTCATTTGCATTACAGCCCCGAGATTTGCCTCAGGCCCACCAGATTCCGAATTACTTCGGACACCCTGCCGTTATTGGCTACCCCACCTGAACGAGGAAACTAGCAGGGACTAGACTTTCACTAGCAAGAGAAGCGACCTGCCGGTCGCATGCGGAGAAGACTTTTTAACCGGTTAAGAGCCCGGGCGATCGGACATCGGAGGCGATAGAGTTCGAGTATTTCGGCGGCATCCACAGCCGTTTCAGACAACGTCGTGAGAATCAACGCACGCTGTAATGTATCTTTGAGGTAAGAGTGTGCATTACCGTCGAAACGACCTGGCCCTGGTATCTCGTTGCCTTGGGTCCGGAATGAATCAAAAGTCCTGTTGCCTCGCAGGTAAACAAGGCATGCCTTGGTGTCCAAGTGGCAATATATGAATATTCCGGGAGTTCGAATCAGGTCGGTAGTCCACCGCAAGGAACCCAGACCGGGTTCCTTGCAATCCTTGCAGGGCAATTAGCTCTTCTCCAAATGCCGTGACATGTTTCGTAACATTCTCGGTATAATAAGAGGAAAAGATATCCTGAAAAAGGATGCGACGAAGATGGCGGAACATGTTTTGCGTAAACCGAGTTTGACTCAATCCCCTTTAGACATGTCAATGTCTTTACCCAACGGATTGGCATGGCCTATAAGGAGGTGATGACACTGTACGAACAGAATCTTCCTGCGGGCACATTCGCCGTGGCGAGTGCTTTGGGAAAATGGTCGGCCATGAACCAATTCTATTTAGCCGGAGGAACAGCTTTGGCGTTGCATTTAGGCCAACGTCAATCGAGAGATCTTGACTTTTTTACTCGAGATCCTCGGAGTACATTACCGGCCCTTCCCAAAATGGATACAATGCTTCAACAATTTTCTTCGGTTCAATGGGAAC
Source organism: Bacillota bacterium (assembly GCA_021797515.1). GTDB lineage: Bacteria > Bacillota > Sulfobacillia > Sulfobacillales > Sulfobacillaceae > Sulfobacillus_C. The sequence continues at coordinate 3,684 of JAJZZP010000046.1, forward strand.
TCCGAACTGCCGACCAAATTCAGTTACGCCTCAATAACGTATCCGTTACATTGTTGGCTTATCCATTTCCGCACCATTTTCCCTATTACACGTGGCGTGGATTAGCCGTCGCTGACGCCCGAGATGTCGCGATACAAAAAGCCTACACAATAGGACGCCGGGCGCAGACTCGCGATTACTTAGATATCCATGCCGTGTTGACCCACGGTGTCATATCCTTTAATGATATGGTTCAAATGGCCCAGGAGACCTACGGAGAAGCCTTTTCTTCTCGCTTATTTCTCCAACAATTAACCTATACACAAGATCTTCCAGACCGCGAGACAGCTTTAACGTTATTAACAAGGCCACAATCTTTTGAAACAATTACCGAAGATCTCATGCGCCAAGTTCAAACTTGGGCCACCCGACGATTTCAACCCCCAACGCGAGACCCACGACTATGAAGCTACCCCAACATCTCCAACGCCTCTTTTACCGGTATCATGCCGACTTATTAGACACCTCGCGTCACGCCGCCATCATTATTCCCACGGTTTTAGCCGATGGGACGTTAGAGGATTGGGATTGGCTTTTTGATGTCTACGGGTGGGACACACTACAGCACTGGATTCGGAAGCCGGGACATGCGCAGATGCTTCCACCCCCCATGGAGCGGTTTTGGACTCTCATTCTCGACGGCGTGCCCCGCGAAACCCCGCGCTGGCAAGGCGGCAATGCCCTTCGCACAGTGCCTCCAGATGCCCTTCCCGATTGGTTTCCCCCGGAGTTACGGTAGACCCCTTGTGGATTTGCCAGGTCCGTAAATCCTCTACTAAAGCTTACTAAAGCTAGGGGTTTTACGGGGCATTCGATAAAATCGGAACGCTTGCTGCTATCAAGAACCGATTGAAATTTTACGTGAAAGCCGGGAAGTCCGGCCAAACGGGCGTTAGGTGCCGCTGGAGCAAAAATACCATGAAAGTTTCGCAACAACAATAAGCAACCCGTGTACAACGTTAATCGCAGCGTAACTCAATATTCACATGATGATCTCAGGCCCGCGGTACCTTCAACATGCGAGGTTCAACACCTTACGCGGGTCCGACGATTTCGACACACTAATCGAGGAGGCAAAATCGGTCAGCAAAGCGGTTCCGCATCCGACGCGAACTGGCCGATTTGAGGTTGTTGATCACTGACGGCATTGTCTCAAAACGTCTGGGAGTTATTGATTTTCCGCTTTCTTCTTGGGATTGGGATAGGAGCAGATTATCCGATTTCATCGACCCTTCTCTCCGAGTTTAGTCCCCCGAAAACGCGAGGTCGTTTTCTTACGCTACTATCCGTAAGTTGGTTTCTGGGATCCGTAGCTGCCTATCTAGTGGGCAACGCGTTACTTCCTTTAGGTGCGCAGGGGTGGCGGTGGATGCTCGTCATAGGAGCCGCGATTGCCGTAGTGGTGATATTATTTCGCTCATCCATTCCTGAATCACCACGGTGGCTCGTTAATCAGGGCCGCAACACTAAAGCTTCTGCTGTGCTCACCCTTCTGTCGGGGCATTCTATCGCATTACCAGAACACCCATCACAATCATCCCCATGGCTCCAATTATTTGCTAAAACCTTATGGAAAGCACAGTTTTTGTCTGCGGTTTTTGGTTTGCGTATGATGTGGCCTATCACGGTATTTCGATTTACACGCCCACGATTCTCAAACCATTCATTCAGGGATCCCAATCGGGAGCGGGAGCGGACTTCGGAGCGGCTATCATTAGTTTGGTCGGTGTGGCAGGGGCAGTTTTAGGTGTAATCCTTGTAGATCGCTGGGGCCGTCGACCGTTGATCTTACTGGGATTTGGCGGATTAACAACGGCTTTGGTCATCTTATCGTTGACACATGTCCCAGCGTTCAGCTTGTTGCTCATTCTCTTTTCTGCTGCTATTCAGTACGGCGAACACCACAAAGGTGAGAGAGCGCGGCATTTTAGCCGATTTTGGGTTTGATGAATTTATCCCTGATAGTGTTGACCTGTTACGCCAGGTGATCATCGGTTCTTCAAGAATCAGAGTTTATGGGTGTGGACAGTCCATGCCAATACCGTAAGGGCTCTTTCCTCAGAGTGCCTGCAAATGTCGGCAGGGGCGTTGGGGCCTGGGTCAAGCAGTTATCGCGTATTATCGATAGATCAAAACCAATTACATTATGACACGGTCCTCGGAGACGGGCCCTTAGGATTTTGGGAGCGACTGGTCTGTGATTTTCGTGAGGATGTTGAGTACCATTTAGGTGCACCATGGGAAGGAAGCGGAACCTGGAACCTCTTCACTTCATGAGACTTCGTATTGGGCCCCAGAGGAATATAGTCGTCCCCAGAATCTAGACAAATTTGAGGGAGACTCAGTGTTCCACTGAACACATCATGCCAAAACAAAAAGCTCCATTAGGAACCATCTCGCTGAAACGCCTAAGTTTTGTTATCATAATAGCACTGTTTAGTGGTATCCGGGTTGAGACATGGAGTATCCGGGCGCCTAAAGCGTCCGGGTCATTTTGCGCCATCAAGGGGCAAAACCCCCGGTAAAATCTTAATGACAAAGGGGCTAATCCATGACCGAGAACAATCTCACACTGCCACCTGTGATTCCGGCGCTTCGATCCCTGGATCTATGGCAAGATGTCCATCTAAAAACCGGACCCAACGTGGTGTTTATCCTGGGAGGCAGCATCAACACCGTGGCCGAGCCGGTGGCTTTGCTGGAACGACGGGGTTGGCAGGTGTTTTTACATGTCGACATGTTAAAAGGCCTCACCACCGATGCAGATGGACTAAGATTCTTAGCCGATTATGTTGGACCCGCGGGAATTATTAGCACCCATGCCCATACCATTCAAACTGCGAAAAAAAATAACTTAATCGCCATACAACGCCTTTTCGTCGTGGACAGTCAATCCGTCGAAACAGGCATTAACCAGGCACGCACTGCAAAGCCCGACGCCGTTGAGCTCATGCCGGGCCTCCTTCCTCAAGCCATACGACAAATAGCGCGTCAATTATCTTGCCCGGTGATTGCCGGGGGATTAGTCACCGATGCAGAACATGTGCGCCAAGCGTTAGCAGCTGGAGCCTGTAGTGTTTCTTCCAGCAACGCCCGATTGTGGGAGTGGAGCGCCAGTTAACTCACCACCACCGGCCTATCGTGTAGGAGCAGCCTCTAAGATATGTCGGCTAGAGACATTCTCGCTCCACAACAGGTAGTCTATCGCGTCCAAGAGCGCTTGCCACGATGCCACCAAAATGTTGCGAGACACCCCTACTGTTTGGATGACGCGGTCTCCATACTCAGACCGAATCCAAACCCTTACCGCTGCCGATGTGGCATCGCGCCCATCAAGCACGCGCACTTTATAATCTGTCAGACGCAAGTCGCGCAATATCGGATACACTTGAGTCAGAGCCTTGCGCATTGCCTCGTCTAGCGCGTGAACCGGCCCCGCGCCCTCTCCAACTTCAACAAACCGTGCATCACCAATAGAGATCCGTACCGTAGCTTCACAAATCGACAAGGAATCATGGGTTACGGACACATGGAAGCGATCGACACCGTAATAGGACGGCACATGATCCAATGATTTCTCTACCATAAGCCGCATGGAGGACTCCGCATCCTCAAACTGGTACCCTTCCGCCTCCAACTGTTTCACGTGTTCCACTAAAGCTTGAATTTGTTCCGCGTTCAACAATTCATCAAAATGGTATAGCAGATTGGAACGGCCGGACAGTTCCGACACCAAAATTCGCCTAGTTTGTCCAACTGATGCAGGATTAACGTGTTCATAGGCCTCAGGATGTTTACGCACTGCGCCCGCATGGACCCCCGCCTTATGAGAAAACGCATTTTCCCCGACATAAGGGGCTCCATCGTCAGGAGCCAAGTTAGCTATCTCCGCCACAGTGCGCGAAAGCCGGGTCAAATCTGACAAGCGATCTGGCCTCCCCGCCTCAATCCCCATTTTCCACACCAAATTGGGCCAAATGGTACACAAGTTGGCGTTGCCGCACCGTTCGCCGTAGCCGTTAATCGTTCCTTGAACCATGGTGGCGCCCGCGTCCACCGCCTCCAAAGAATTGGCAACCGCCAACCCAGCGTCGTCATGCGCATGGATTCCCAGCGGCAAACTGCTGACCCTGCGCGAGGATTCTACACCATGGCGAATCCAGCTTGGCAAACTGCCGCCATTGGTGTCACACAGCACCAACCACGAAGCCCCGCCGGCCTCGGCAGCCGACAACACCGCCAACGCATAGTCCGGTTCCGCTTTCAGCCCATCAAAAAAATGTTCGGCATCAAATATCACCATTACACCATGGTCGACGAGGAATTTTACGGAGTCCTCCACCATACGTAAATTTTCCTCTCGATCCGTTTCGAGAATTTTTTCCACTTGAAATACCGAGGCTTTGCCAAACAGCGTGGCGACCGGCACTTCCAACTCCAAAATGGATCGTAAACTCGCATCATGTTCCACTGCGAGTCCCTTACGCCGAGTGCTACCGAACGCCGCTACCTGCGAAGTGGTCAACTTTCCCAGCGTTCTTTCAAAAAATGCGGTGTCTTTAGGATTGGAGGCTGGCCATCCGCCTTCGATGAAATCCATGCCATAATCGTCCAGAAGTTCTGCAATCTGGACTTTGTCCTCCAGTGACAGACTAAGGCCACGACGCTGCGTACCATCGCGCAACGTCGTGTCGTACAGATAGACACGGGCCATTTCGGTACCTCCAATTCTCGCGGAACGGTGCGATAAGGAATTTTCGAATACTATAACACAGTACCGTATGAAATAGGGACCGAAAGCATGCCTCACGCCATAACATTTCACTGGGGATGTTTTAAGCCTAATCTAGAGCGTCTCTGACTCGACATGATATTATGACATGTAAATGGCCTAACACGCCTGGCAATGCGACAAATTAAGATGGCCTCTTTGCCGTTTCGGAAAAATTAGTCAACCAATCAAATGTACTCTTTTCCAATATTTTTATGGGTGGTAACGTTTTGAGTAATATGGCTGAAACCTGGTTCTTAGACTTCATCCATGGAGTTTTGTTGGCAGGATTGCTACTAGGCATTTGGGAGTGGGCGGACCTAGTGGTCGCCGGATGGCACCACCAACTGTCCCGGTGGATTATAGCCATAGGACCCCCCTGAGTGATCCCCAGTTTTTACCATATTTGATGGTTTTGAAACTGCTGTCTCCGCGCTTTGGGCGTCTCGGATTCCGCCACGACCGTGGCGGCTGACGTTGTTCCGCGGCCGAGCGGAAAATCGTGGCCAAACGAGGGGGGCCGGAACTGGCGACAGAGAATATTCGCGTGCCCATTGCGTTGTCATCTCTGGGCACGCCGTGATCCGAGCAGGCTACCGCCTGCCGCCCGCTTTCTCTTGATGGGCGACGGGCCATCCGCAATATCGTCAGGGTTTCATCGCGGATCAGGTCGGTGCTGGAGCGGTGCCCACCGACGGGATTTGGGTACGGAACTCTGTCTGTCGTCGGAGGATCCTTTTCCACCCCCTAATGAAACGTGACACGTGCGGCCTCCTTTTGATAGGGTAAGAACGGTCAAAATAAGGAGGGTGGCATGAGCCAATCGTATACCGCAGAGTTTAAAGCCCAGGTGATTCATGAGGTCCAGGAGACGCAGAATGCAACCATCGTGGCCCGCCGCCATCCACTCAGTCCGAGTATGGTGCGACGGTGGAGCCGGGAAGTGCGACAAGAAACCGGGAAAAGTTCCGAGGGTTTATCGCTGGTGGAAGAAAATGCCCAACTAGTCTTCCGGATGACCCAGGGGCTGCATACGCTGCAACAAAGCGGCCAGAGGTTGGATGCGGAGGCTCTGGCGGCGTTGAGTCCCTATCGGACGGCCCATGTGAATCGGTTCGGCCGCTACGAGCTAGACCTCACACGACAGCCCCCGTCGGTCGAGTATGCCTTGTTGGCGGACCTGCCCACGGACCACTCTTAACTGGTAATAACTGGCTTATGGCGGAATATTTACGAATCGTTGCCTTACCCCTATTACAAGTCACACATGTATTACAAGTCATACATCATGATCAATCAACCAGTTCAATCTCTTGTTGAAATGTTAATCGGTCAGTGACAAATTTGGCCTCTTCTAAGGGATGAGTCAAATACGGAAAAAACCCAATAAATGGCAAAAGATGTGGGTAATGATTAGAGCTTTAGCTATGGGGAGGATGTCCACTGACTTGGCAGCCTATTTGGCCGTCGTCACGAATCCGATGCTAGCAATCCCTAGGGGATTAACGGGCCGGATCGTACATTATTCGCATAGTAAAGGAATGGCGTCGAGGAGTCGTCAAGACTTCCGGCATTGCCACCGGAGCCGAGCCGACAATCCATGGTAGAATAGTCAGTAAAAGACTATCAGGGGTTTTGTATGAGTCGGTTCGTATATCGTGTTCATGCGCTTCAGCGCATGTTCGAGCGTGAAATCGAGCGCTCCGTGGCGAAGTCCGTGATTCAGTCGGGCACGACTATCGAAAGTTACCCAGAAGACACGCCGTATCCCAGTCGCCTTGCTAGGGTGGGACCGGGACCGTCCCGTACATGTGGTGGTCGCGGATAATCTGCACGATGAGGAGACCATTGTCATTACCGTCTATCAGCCGGATCCGATGCGATGGGATGCGAGTTTTTCAAGGAGGAACCCGTGACCTGCGTGATTTGTAAGAGTGGAACACCGGAAGCTGGGAAGACCACGGTCACCGTGGAGCGAGGCAAAACCCTCATCGTCTTTCGCCGGGTGCCGGCCCAGATTTGCCCCAACTGTGGGGAGAGTTATCTCGACGACGGCGTGGTCGATGAAGTGTACCATGCCGCTGATCAGGCGGCTAAAGCGGGCGTGGAAGTCGATGTGCGCGAATTTCACCATGTCTCTGCGTAGCTGCTAACATCAAGGTCTAGTGCGATTATGGAGGCGAGTGTGCCCCAAGGGATCCTAGTGCACGTGTCGAATTCTGAGAACGGCCCGATCCCTGTCACCTAAGTAACCCATCATGTATGATTTTCTATTGCCCTTGTCGCCCCATTTCCCACAACCTCTTCTTGAAGCTAATCCTTATTCCGGTTTTTGGTTCCAATGCTGCACCAATCCCCAAAGTCAACAGAGCGGCGATCTTATGGATTAGCAGATTATCCGCGGTCATCATTATAGGATTCGGGATTGTTGGTATCGTGAGCTCGGGTACCGTCGCTTAGGAACTCAAGCCGTGTTTCCCTTTACAGGGGATAAGGCCTCCTAGTCGGCAGGTGTTCCTCTATCCTAGATAGGCCAGTGATAAATTGGATTTATTTGTCTTATGGCCCGAAATTCAAGGAATCGTTGCCGTACCCCGAGCTCGGCTGGTTAACCGATGCCGTCCGTGGATTATGGGCAGAATGGCCCGTAGCAGCCGTGCTCACCAATACTGACGGTATCATCCTTGAAGTGAACCCCTGCCTATGAACACTTGACTGGACGAAGCCGGAGCGACTTAGTCGGAGCGAAACCGGGAATCAACGGCGCGGGAACTACCCTGAGGCAAACCTATGAGGACCTATGGCAAACATTGCAACAGGGGCAAGTCTGGGAAGGAGAGTTGGAAAATAGACGTCCCGACGGAAGCTTTTGGTGGGCTCATGAACTAATTATTCCCATTCGCTTAGGGGAGCGCGTTGCAGGATATTGGGCCTTGATTGCGGATCACTCGGAGTCGGCGACAAGGTACCTCACCGGTAATGCGACGAAAACCTCATAGATTCCCCAATTCAGGTTTTGTAAGCATAGCGTTGGGCATTCAGCCCAAATCTCGTGTTTGACCCATGCCCCAAGCCAAAGTTTTCGTCGTGGTCAAAGCATCTAAACCCATGGGTCCCCTTGCATGAAGTTTTTGCGTACTAATGCCGACTTCGGCACCTAAACCAAACTGAAATCCATCGGTAAACCGGGTAGACGCGTTCCAATAGACGACCGCAGCATCCACTCGGTCCATGAACTGCCGACCGATGGAATATGAATCGGTAACTACCGCCTCAGAGTGAGAGGTACCGTATTGAGCAATGTGTTCACAAGCTTGATCCAATCCCGATACAACGCGCGCCGCAATATCCAAACTTAAATATTCGTTGGCCCAATCCTCTTCTGTAGCCTCCATTGCCTCCGGCAAAATCAAGCAAACAGCCTGATCCCCATGCCAAACGACGCCATATTCTGCCAAAAACTGCTTTGCCTTAGCAAGAAACGGCGCGGCAATCGCCTCATGAATCAGCACAGTTTCCAGGGCATTGCAAACGGCCGGGTTGCCAACCTTGCCGTCACGCAAAATACGTACCGCCATGTCGAGGTCGGCATCTTCGTGCACATAGAGGTGGCAGTTGCCAACTCCGGTTTCGATCACAGGAACAGTCGCTTCCCGAACCACCGTCTGAATCAGGCCAGCACCGCCTCGGGGAATCAGGAGATCCAATCCCTCAAGATGCATCAGTCCCATGGCATATTGACGGTCGGGATTCTCAATCAACTGGACGGCATCCTCGGGCAAACCTACCCGAGTTAGGGCGTAGCGCCACAATGCGGCCAACATGCGATTGGTTTCCAGTGCCTCATGTCCGCCCCTTAAAATGAGTGCATTTCCGCTTTTGATGGTTAGTCCTGCAGCTTCTATCGTCACCCCAGGGCGACTTTCATAAATAAGGCCGATAACGCCAAGCGGAACCCGAATCGTCTCCAATCGCAACCCGTTATTTAATTGCCAACGGCCGGTGCCCTTGCCCAAGGGATCAGGCAAATCACGCACCACACGAAGTCCATCAGCTAAGTTGGCAATCTTGTGCTCATCCAGCATCAACCGTTTGAGCAGAGGGCCTTTTAAGCCGGATGCCGCCGCTTTTTCCACTTCATCACGGTTGATCTTTAAAATTTCCTCGGAGCGATGCTGCAACAAATGCTCCATTTCCGACAACGCCCGATTGCGTTGATCACCAGAGGCCATTGCCAGGATTTTTTGCGCAGCGCGACCGCGCTGCAGCATTTGATTAAGCACGAATCATTCCCCTTTTCGCTAAGAATCGCGTACCACCTTGCCAAGATTTAATCCCTTCAATCTTGTCCAGCACATCGGGTTCTTGACTTGCCGCTAGAACCATGCCGATGCCCGCTTCCTGGGCAATCCGGGCAGCCTCCAATTTGGTAGCCATTCCTCCAGTGCCTAGCCCGCCACGCTCTTCGGAACTAAATCGCTGCATGTCGTCAGCAGTTACCCAAGGCACAGCTTCAATTCGGTGCGCCCCGGGGTTTTTCTTAGGATTTTCCGTATAGAGACCGTCGATATCAGACAAAATCACTAATCGGTGGGCCTCCATTAATACTGCCACTCGAGCTGCCAATGTATCGTTGTCCCCAATGCGAATTTCTGCATCTGTGACCGTGTCATTTTCATTAATCACGGGAATCGCACCCCAACTTAGTACCCGCTCCAGTGTGCTGCGGGAGGCCTGTCGGCGGTCTTGGTCCTCCAAGTCTTGGCGGGTAAGCAGCACCTGCCCCACTATTATAGGATGGAGAGCACGTTGATAGGCTTCCATCAGGCGGGCTTGCCCAATGGCCGCCAACGCCTGCTTATCAGTCACATCTTGGGGAGTTTTGCCTACTGCCCCCACTCCGGCCCCCACAGCTCCCGAGGTTACCACTAATATTTCATGTTCTCGGGACACCAAGATCCGAAGTTGCGAGACAAATCGGTCGATTTTTTCCTGACTTAACCGAGCGTCGATGTCACATACGCTCGAGGTTCCAATTTTGATAACCCAACGCATTAGGATCCCCCTCAGAAAAGCGATTCATCACAAAAAAGTCGTCCTCAATTGAGGACGACTGACCGCGGTACCACCTCAGTTGCTGAAATCCAGCCACTTAATCCTCAATATCGGGAGGTCCCGGTCGGTTTTTCACCAACTGCTCCAAAGCGGGTCAACGAATAGCATGGCTGGGCTTTCACCAAATCCCGGCTCGCTGCGGCAATGCTGAATTTCGTTGCTTCTCTTTCATCGCGTATTGCGTTATCTAATTAAAATACAATCTACCTGACCAGTCACGGTTTTGTCAATGGTCATACGCCTCGATAGCTATGAAACACGAAAATTGAAACCTTGACACTATAGGGGACCCAGATGCCCAGGCAAAAAATTTATCGCAAAAGGGACTGAATATTCACGAGGCAGTGTATCATCATGAATTCATCAAGATCTCAACGATACGCGGCGGGTTCCCACGTCTGGCGAACCAAAGAGGGCAAGCCCGAAAGACTCTGCCCTCACACGTACCCCAATGCCCAAAGTGACTATGCCTCCAGTGCCGAGAAACCGGAGGTCAAGTGCGATACGCTGTACACAAGGTTCCCTGGGTGAATCAAACGCTTCGCACAGTTACCCGATCTGTGCCAGTTCGGAGATTCCGCACAAGCTGACCGGGGTACTCGTGTATACCGTAATGCTGTTGTTGTGACAGTGCGCCTCCCGGCTTGCTGGCAATCGTGATCTCACTCAGCCCCCCGTGTGGGAACCGCTGCAGGCCGCATTTCCCTAACTCGACACGATTTCGTATATGGATACGGTCGCTCGCGTGCTCAAGCGGTTGCCGTCAGAGTACCTATTGTATTGTCAAACGGTTGCTCCGCGCAACCGTCGGCTTTCCGGTGAGATGGCTCCAAGGCACTCCCTGGTGGCAGTGGATGGCACGCTCCAGTTAAGTGCAGCCTACTTGTGGGCCCAATTTGAGTTTCCTTACAGGCTTTGGCGTGCGTCAATCAAGCGGAAATTTTCTTGTAGATAGAGGGACAGCGCGTGCTGACGCACGCCAGTTTTACCTCGACGGATGACCTCGCAACCCGAACTCTGGACGATATTGAGCGCTGGGGTACCGCCGACAACCATCCCTTTAACTGGATTTCTGGGCTATCCGATGCGCGATCACAAGGCGGTTTAAGCTGAGTCCTATCATCTTAGCAGCCTATGGCGCCGCAATCCGCGGCCGCAAGCGGCGCCGGTTGCGACATTCGGATTTGCGGAAACGGGGCCAGTGTTGCCAGGCCGGTAAACAGCGGCCTCCTTCTAGCGAGGACCGTGGGGTAGAACACCCAGGAACGAATTTGCAGAAATGAGTACTCGACCGCCTAACATACCATCCTAATCTGCTCTTTGCCCATTTTGATGCGACATTTCCCAGTCAATCTGTTGACGCAATAGATTCCTAATTTTCCTCCTCAATTCATCTCTTTGAGAATTGCCGCAAGACTCCCGAATTGCAGTAGATAACCACATGTTATAATGTTCAAGTCGATCTTGTGGGCTTTCTTTAGGATCAAAAGTGGGCCTAGGAGGAGTTAACCCCACTTCGAAGGATAAAGATTGCAGTTGTGCTTCAATGAGGGCAACCTTCTCTTGAGACACCCTATCTAACGCTTTATGTTCAACGGGGATGCTACGCAACACAGCCACCATTGCTCGAGCCTGTTCTTGTTCGTAACTTTCCGGCAATGCCGGAATAACTGTGTTTTTTAGAACCTCTACCAGCACATCGACCACATAAGCCATCTAGTTGCCTCCTATCTAGTACCCAATGCTGCCGGCAATCAAGTCCCGCATCAAGGGAAGCCGTTCCCCTTGCCGATAGAGGCGCAAGTCTCTGGTGACGCCCCGCTTGAAGGCGATTTTCCCCATAGCCGCGATAATATAAAATTTCACATGATGCCAGACTTCAAAATATTGCACGCGCGCCATATCCATCTGTATGCCCATTAATGACTGATAGGCCTCAATAAATTGTTCAGACGGTATCAAGTATGACAAAAGCGAGCTGTCCATGCGATTTGCTTTGGCAAACACATAGCCAATGTCCACATAGGGATCCCCGATTTCCGCCAGCTCCCAATCAAGAATTCCCACAATGTGGTCCCCCGCGTACAGCAAATTTCCTGATCGATAATCACCATGCACCAGCGTTAAGAGCCCGGTATCCGGCTGGTTTTCCTGAAGCCAACACAGAGCGTCGTCAATGACTGGATCCTCTGTTCCGTCCTTGACGCCTAGATAATCTCGTTCCATCAACAAAAGCTTCTGCGAGAGATAGGCGCGATAGTTCTCTGGAATTCCCAATGTGGCGCCTATACTTGTGGTTCGCACATTAACCCCATGAATTTCGGCTAAATACGCCACAAACTCTTGCGCTAGGTTGGCGCGTCGTGGAGCATCGCCAAAAAATTGCCTCCCTTCGCGAGACCATGGTACGATGTTGCGGCCCGGCAAAAGTTCCATAACAAAAAAAGGCGTTCCCAGCACCGTCGCGTCCGACTCAAACCACAAAGGACGCGGCACAGGAAGCGCCGTATCGTCGGAAAGAGCCCTTAACGTCTCGTAGTGATGTCGAAGATTCATCCGTTCCAGCGTCAGGCCTGAAGATTCCTTGCGAATCACTATCCGCTCCATTTGAGTCCCACCGCTTTGCTGCACTTGCAACTCGATCAGATACGTTTCGTCGGACCATCCATCCGACGAGCGATGCAAATTCACCACGCAGATCCGTTCATCAGTACTCCGATGATTTTGTAAATATTTCTCTACCGTAGCTGTTAAGGCTGCAGTTGCCACGTGGTCTCAGACGCCTCCCATCCTCATTACGCCTCATCCGATCTCTCCCGCTCCAGCAATGCGCGCAAATCCTGCTTCTGCACTTTACCCATTGCATTACGAGGCAATGCGGAGACAAATGTCACACGGCGGGGAATTTTAAAATCGGCAATACGATCGCGGAGAAATTCTAACAAATCTTCCCGTGTAATGTCCTGGTTTGGCTTTGCTACGACAAAGGCGTGCGTGTCTTGGCCCAATATTGGATGGGGCACACCCACCACTGCGGCTTCCAGTACAGCAGGATGCTCATAGATTATTTGCTCAATCTCAGACGGATAGATATTGAATCCCCCGCGAATCACGATATCTTTCTTTCGATCCACGATATAGAGAATGCCATCTTCATCCAACCGACCCAAGTCCCCCGTCGCGATCCATCCGTTTCGGTTGATTTTCTCCGTTTCCTCGGGGTTGTGAAAGTACCCCACCATGGCACTGGGCGTGTGGATATAAATCTCTCCCACTTCCCCCACCGGCAAATCCTTTTCTTCGCTGTCCACGACACGAATTTCGGTAAACGGAGGGATTGGCCGCCCCACGGCGCCAATCTTCTCCAACGCATATCGATCATCCAGCATGGTACCTCCCGGCCCAGCTTCCGTCAGCCCATAAAAGTTAATTAAACCAACGCCCGGAAATCGGCGACGAATCTTATTTATAGCATCGTAGGGCATAATAGATCCTCCGTAGAGGCATAGACGCCACCGACTCAGCAAGTCGCCGCGGAATTCATCGGATCCTAACAGGAGCAATAACATGGCTGGGACTCCAAAATAAACGGTCGTGCCTAGATTGCGCATCGTACGAATCGTGTCATGCACATCGAACGCGGGATCAATAACCATGGTAACGCCAGCAAAAAGAGCCGGCAGCAAGTAGGTGTGGCACCCACTTGATGAATAAAACGGGATCGCCGTTTGATAGATGTCGGCATCGCTTAAAGAAATAGCGGTAGCGGCGCTAATGGCCAGATGCATCGCGCCGAAATGCGTATGCACTGTGGCCTTGGGCTTCCCCGTCGTTCCCGACGTAAAGAGAAAGTCCGCCTCATCACCCATGCGCAATTCCCATGGTATGGTTACCGCATCTTGCTCCCCATTCCAGTCCCATTCCTCAACCAAATGAACCTCAAACCCATCATCAACCCCGATGTCTGATAAGACACGCTGCCCTTCACGACTGGTTATAATACGTCGGCAGGTGGACTGAGCCATAATAAATGACAGTTCATGCCCCCTTAGACGGGTGTTGATGGGCACATTCACGGCACCGATTTTATGAACTCCCAAATAGGCAATAACGGTTTCCACCGCCCATTGATTATCCAGAAACAGGCCGATTTTGTCCCCTTTGGCCACTCCTTGCGTCATCAGCCAGGCGGCAAAGCGGTTGCTTCTTCGGTCCAGTTGACGCCAACTCACCGCAATCGAGCGTTGGGGAGCCAACAAGGCACCAGCGTTAGGACGCATCTGAGCATGATACGAGACCAAATCAGGAATACGCATTAACGCACCTCCGTGAGAACCTTTTGGGATAGGGCCCCTGGCACAGCCTCTCAAAAATTAAGTGCCCATCGGCGCCAGTTCAATTAAACTGGCCGACACCTCGGTTTGCAGCATGGTGCCGCAATCGGGGCAAATATACTCGACGAGATCCCGACGATAGCCCTCTAGACCCTGGCATTCAATGCCCATGCGGCGCATGGTTCCCATCAATTCATGGGACCGGACCACCGTTTGCTTCTTCCACTGCTCATCCTCGCGCATCCCGAGATCCGTACCGCAAAATGCGCAGTAGATTTCCCTGCGTCCCGGCGTATCGAACACGCCGAGCGGTGCCCGGAAGAATGTCGGCGACTCTTTGGTAAAGTCCTTAAGCGGTTTATGGCCCAGACGCTCTGTGCGCAAGAGGGTTCGCAGCGCCTCGCTGGCTTGTGCATCAACCCGTTTGGTCTCATCATTGTATACGACTCCATATGCTTCCTTAGCCAGCATGGGCGAAATGTATCCATCGCGCAGATCCCGTTCAACCCAGGCCAGTGGGCGCAGCAGCGGGTCCCCAAGGCCTGAGCCTCCTCCCGTTATCTGGCGAAATACGCCGTAAGGCCCCAATGTGGTGGATGCTAAGTGATTGCGCAACTGAATCAATCCGGTCACGTCGTCGGGACCGGGCATTCGGCCGTGTTCCCTAATGTACTGGCCAAGGTCAAAATTATCCGACTTGAGGAATACAGTAACCGCTCCAGGATATCCCCCCAGCGTTCCATGGGCTGGCATTTGCCCACACGCATTTTCCATGGTGCCCAACAGTCCCTGACCATGGTTATAGGGTACCCATGCCAGATCCAACCCTTGCCCCCCGCGGTAGAATCCCGGTCCGCCCGAATTGACATGGAGCCGACGATATAAGTAGAGCATAGGATAAACCCCTTCATTGGTCTCCACTTCGGGAATTCCGTTGTTCAACTGCATGTCGAAAGCCCCCACATCAAGCCCGTCTCCTGTAGCTTGAGCGCCAATTCCGGCTGAGCCACAGTCAAATACGGGAAATGCAGTATATTCTCCATATTGGTCCAACCCAATCCACGCATTGCCGGGCCAACAATTGTGGCTTATCGCAGCGACCCGATTGCGGACCCATGGATCCTGGCTCAGCTGCAGAGCTTTTGTGAGCGCTTCAATAAACGCTTTTTCGGTCTTGCCACCCGTTTCCATATGCCCACACGAGGTAGGCGCCGGAGGCAGTGGATTCACTATGGTGCCGGGATCACCGAACTTAATCTCCATGCTGCGAAACATTCCGGCATTAACCGGCACATCGGACCCCAGCATCATCACCAGTACGCCTTCCAGGCAGCCGATGATCGCGCCGGGACCCGCGTTCACAAATCCATTGGATTGGGCTGCTGAACCACTCAAATCCACCGTCATGTGATCTTCCGCCACGGTAACGCTGCACATCAGCGGATACAATTCCTGGATCCCATGTCCATCATATTCCACCCATTCTTGGGACCGATACACGCCGTCGGGTATGGATGCAACGCGCTTGCGGATAAGGTTATCTGCCAATTCCTTATTGACTCCGCAGTACATCTTATAGGTTTCCAGCCCGTACTTTGCCACCAATTCCTGAACGCGGCGCTCCGCGGTGAGATTGGCCACGATCAAACTTTTAATATCATTAATGACAGGCACCGGCACACGAACATTGCGCATAATAATACGCTGAATGTCGCGCAAGATGCGGCCATTTTCCGCAATTCGGATCGCGGGCAGACTTAACGCCTCGGAAAAGACATCATACGCCTCGGGCGCCCATCCTCCCGGTGACATTCCACCGACATCCAACACATGGGCGTTAGAAAAAGCCCATCCCACCAGTTGCGAGTCGTGATAAATCGGAGAAATCACCCCGACATCTCCCTGATGGATGGCGCCGGCCGTGTACGCATCATTGCAAATGAATGCATCGCCGGGACTAATGTCCTCGAGTCCATACTCACGGATTACCGCTTGCACCCCGAGTAGTGAGGATCCGAGATGAGCCACAACATATCCCGAAAAAGCTACATGCTCACCGTCCACATCGAAGATTGCCGTGCAAAAATCTTGCGCCTCGGTCAGCACCGGCGACCCAGACGTCCGCAACAACATCGTCGCCATTTCCTCTACCACATTCTTCAGACGTTGCTGAATAACCTGCGCTGTAAAAGCGTCGTATGAATGAACCTGCTCACTGCTGCTCATAGCTGTCCCCTCCCTAAGCACCTTCTCATGCCAACGTTAACGAATAGTTCCGGTACACATCCATCTCCGCCTCCACTCCGTAGGGCACATAAATGGTCGTATCTCGCGCCTCGATAACAGCCGGACCCGAGATGCGCATTCCCGGCAAAAACCGTTCATCGCGGAAAATGGAAACGGATTCCTCCGTCTCCCGGTCAGGCAAAAATATTTGGCGATTGCCAATAGAGGCATCGGAGGCATCGGAACCACCCAGCGTGCCTGCAACAAATCCAGGTTTGGCGGTGCGGCCGACTCCCGTAACCCGTAAATTGAGAATCACAATGAGATTCTCCGCATTTTCCCAGGAAGCGCCCTGTCCATAGAGACGCTCATACTCCGCAATAAACCGCTGAGCTAGCAGGGCCTTGTCTTCTTCCGTGAGTTCCTTGTGCGGAATCAAAATAGTGAGCTCGTACACCTGCGTACCAAATTTAAAGTCGCCCTCCCACGTAAGGTCAATATCGCCCGCGCTGAATCCGTTGTCTTGCAACGACGCCGTGACCTGTTGCGAGAGGGTGTCAAATACGGTATTGAGTTCGGAAATATTCCCTTTGGCCAAGTTCCAGTTGACGGTCTGCACACTGCTCCGGCTATAGTCAGATAACAATAGTCCTTCAGCGGAAAAGACCGATGCGTGATGGGGAATGACCACGCGCCGAATTCCCATGTCTTGGGCAATAGCGGCGATATACAGCGCTGAAGCCCCGCCGTATGCCAGCAATGCGAAGTCGCGCGGATCATGCCCCCGTTCAATAGTCACAGCACGTACCGCATTGCTCATATTGGACACAACCAAGTCATAGAGACCGGCCGCGGCATGCGCCGTATCGAGACCCAAAGGCTTCGCAATCTTCTCTTCGATGACTTCCAAAGCGCGTTCTTGGTCCAATGTCAGCGCTCCGCCCAAAAAATAATGAGGGTCAATGAGATTGATAGCCTCGGCTACATCCGTGACGCAAGGCTCTTGACCGCCACGGCCATAACATGCGGGACCGGGTTCGGCTCCCGCACTTTCAGGGCCGACCTCAGGCAACCCCTGATCGGTAACGTGGCAGATACTACCGCCTCCCGCGCCGATGGCGTGGATATCCACCAGGGATAATCCCGTGTCCAGCCGATTTACCCGAGCCCGATGAATATGTCCAATTTGATTCTCGACAATGACGGCGGTATCAAAACTGGTGCCGCCCATATCCGCGGTAATAATATTTTTAAGCCCTAACAGTTCTCCTAAACGGTTCGCGGCCACAACGCCACCCACGGGTCCCGAGTTTAACAAGTGAATCGGCTTTTGCCGGGCGTCGTCGGTCGATGTAATGCCACCGGTAGACTGCATAATACCTACTGGCACAGTCAAGCCCCGGTCTCGAAGACGCTGTTCGAGATTAACGAGGTAGCTTTCCGCCCCGCGTGATGAATAGCTATTGAGCACTGTAGTGACCATGCGCTCATATTCGCGCGATACCGGGTAAATGTCGGATGAAATCGTGACAAACATCGTTGGGTACAATTCGTGGATAATATTTTTTATGACGCGTTCGTGGTTGGAATTGCGAAACGACCAGAGAAGGCATACTGCCAGTGCCTCAACGTTCTGCACCTCGACTAAATTTCGGATCTGCCGCGTTGCGTGCTCGACGTCTAGCGGAACGACCACTTCACCCGCGTAATTAATGCGTTCATGTATTTCCACCACATGATCCCGGGATACCAGCTCAGGAGGCGGAACCTGACTCTGCAAATTAAAGTCGTTGGTTCTTGCGGAACGCGCAATCCGCAGTGTGTCCTTAAATCCCAGCGTCGTCAAAAGGCCCACCTTGACGCCTTTTAACTCGGCCAGGGCATTGGTCACAATTGTGGTACCGTTGACAAAGACACGGGTCCTTGACAACAAGTCGCGTACCGACAGCCCCAATTGCTCGACAACAGTGTCCAAGGCATTGGTAATTCCTTCGGAATAATCATGCGGCGTGGTAAATGCCTTGGCGCTAAACACCTGCCCCGTTTCGTCTGCCACTACCAAATCGGTGAAGGTGCCGCCGATATCAACCCCAATACTATAATAATTTAGCATTTCTTTGTCTCCTTCCGTCATGACCCCTTCAACCTCTGCCGCATTCCATCAAGTGGTTGCGAGTCGCCCCACTAAAGATCAATAAACATCCAAAATTTTTGGCACTGTGCGCCACTAGCTTTCCGCACCAGGATCCCACGTCTGACCATTTTGGTACCGCTTGAGCACTTCTCTGGCCACCAGCATGCGATGCACTTCATCCGGGCCATCATAAATGCGGGCATACCGCGCCTCCCGATACATCCGCTCCAACGGCATGTCCTCTGTCAGGCCAAGCGCACCGTGCACCTGAATGGCTCGGTCCACCACGTGGTGCAGCATCTGCGCTCCCACGTACTTCACTAAAGAAACCGCGATACGTGCGTCGCGGCCCGTATCCAATTCATGCGCCGCTTGCAGGGTTAACAAGCGGCATGCTTCAATTTCAGCCACGGAATCCGAAATGAACCCTTGAACGAACTGTTTGTCCGCTAACAGAGAGCCGTGAGACTGCCGGGTGATAGCACGTTGGCACATCAGATCAAAAGCTCTTTGGGCCTGGCCAAGCCATCGCATGGCATGATAAATTCTGCCAGGGCCGAGGCGGCCTTGTGCAATGCGAAATCCTTCTCCCCGAGGACCAATGAGACTGTCCACTGGCACGCGCACGTCTTTCAGGCGCAGCTCGCAGTGGTTTCCCCCTTGATGGCCCATGGTTTTTACCACACGCACGATTTCATATCCCGCCGTGTCAGTGGGAACCAGAATCATTGATGCCCGACGATGAGAAACCGCTTGCGGATCAGTAATGCAGAACACGGTAGTAAAGGCAGCTTTATTCGCATATGTCGCAAACCATTTATGTCCGTTGATGACCCATTGACCGTCTTTGATCTCGGCCGAGGTCTGAATGAGGGTTGGATCGGATCCCGCAACTTCCGGTTCCGTCATGGCCACCGAAGGCCAAATCGACCCATCGACCAATCCTGGAATCCATCGGCGCTTTTGCTCTTCCGTGCCATACCGGTATAGCATTAGCGTGTCTTGGGTTTGGTGAGTGCCGAGGGCCACCATGGCCGCCTCTGAGCGCCCAATGATTTCATTGACATACACGTAATCTAAAAACGGTAAGCCTCCCCCTCCAATCTCTCGGGGCAGCCCCAGAGCCCACAGGCCCTGCTCTTGGGCGCGTTCCTGCACCTGTTTTAACGCCCGTCCATCGTCGTTTCCGTCAATCATCGCGTCTTCAAATGGAATTACCCATGTCTCGATAAAACTGCGAACCCGCCGGCGTAGAAGAGCAGTTTCCTCCGAGGGTTGAAATCCATGAAATTCCGTTGGTTGTGTCATCGGCGCTCCTCTTCGTTAGACCCCATGGACTAGATGATTCGGGATGCGTTCTGGGATTGCACACAGCTTTATGGCTAAAGCGTGATAAGAATAGAAATTTTGCCGAGTGCCCGCACACGACTTTCCTCTCGCCCGCGCCTATCGCCTTTGTTGACGGGCACATCAGAGTACGGCCAGTTGCTTATAGGCTTCACTTTTTTTGAGAGTTAGCTTGCGACTCTTGTAACATACCACCCGGATGGTATGTTTGTCTATAGTATTTTTCGAATTTTTCTTCGACATAGATTAATGCAAATTTGTACCGGAAACATTCGCTGTTCCCATACCAGGGAGCCCCATCGGTCGAGAAAACCTCGCCAACAAGACCCCCGGGGAATGTCACGCTCTTGGCGGTTGGTTGCGGCCAGGATCCGATGTCGACTGCTGTCGCTCCTTGAGAATGCGACGCAATATTTTCCCTGTTCCCGTAGCGGGCAGCGAAGCCAGCACCTCAACCTCGCGAGGATATTTATAGTGAGCCATCCGCTCCTTGGACCAATCGATGAGCTCTTCCGGGCTGAGAGTTTCTCCAGGCTTTGCCACAACGTATGCCTTGACGACCTCTCCATGATACGGATGTGTTATCCCAATGACGGCTACTTGCGCTATTTTGGGATGATGGATGAGCAGTGATTCCACATCCTCAGGAAAGACGCTGTATCCCGAGACTTTAATCATTTCTTTGAATCGACCCTGAAAATACAGGTAACCGTCATCATCCATCTTGCCAACGTCTCCGGTCAGCACATACCCGTCTCGCAACGCTGCCGCCGTAGCCTCGGGTGCGTGCCAATATCCGGCAAACACCCCTGGATTGCGAACGGCAATCTCGCCTTGGGTATTGACAGGGCATTCTTGGCCCGTATCCGGATCGACAATGCGAATCTGGCAGCCAATAACCGGTTTCCCCACGGTACCCCAGCGAATCGCATCGACCGGCATGGCCGTGTCGCCGGTATGGGTTTCTGTCAACCCATAGGACGACTCGTGTATCCGGCACCCGTTGGTCAATGTTTGCCATTGGTGAGCCAAGTCCTCGGTCAAGGGCATTCCAAAACTGGTACAAAGATTATGTTGTAGCGACGTCAAACGAGGGCTTTTTGTCCCCAGCCGATCGAGAATGGCACGGTTCATCGGAACCACGCTGAGCCACCAGGTGACGCCGTATTGCTCAATGGCTTGGACTGCCGCATCTGGATCAAAACGATATAGCAGTACTTCGCTGATGCCTTGATAGATGACCAAGTTCAGACCCACCAAGAGACCCGCAATGTGCGACAAAGGCATAGTCGCCAGGGTCACGTCTTTAGCGGTGACGCCGTTGGAGACGCATCCCGCAGCAGCCTTGAAAATCGCGTTGCGGTAGGTCAGCATGGCTCCTTTGGGACTGCCGGTAGTGCCCGAGGTGTAGATCATGAGAGAGACTTGGCCAATCTCCAAATCTGGCTCGGGGGGATTGGCCGGGGTAGCCGAAAGTGTTTCGATCAAATCTGCCACATTATCTAAGTGCACCCGCGATACCACCATTTCGGGAGGAACCGGCAGCGTGGGGGTTTCGGGCAAGAAGTCGCAATAGTCCGTAGCCACGACAAGCTCCACCGCCGTTTGGTCTCGTATCGATGCCAAGACAGCATAATTGTCATACGACAACACAATCACGCGCGCGCCGCTGTGGTCCAATTGATATTGGAGCTCCCACTCTTTGAAGGCAGGGCTCACTGGCGTGACGATGGCGCCTATCTTCTGAGCCCCTAAAAAGGCTATCACGAACTGCGGGCAATTCCCTAAATACAACGCCACCCGATCTCCAACCGCAACCCTCTGCGACGTTAAGAAGGTTGCAAAACGGTCGGTCCAATCCTCGAGTTCCCCGTACGTGATGATTCGGCCATACCAAATAATGGCCGGCTGACCTGGAGTCTTTTGCGCGTGCATCCGCAAATACTCATGAAGGGGGCGTTCCCCCCACTCGTACAACATATCGGATATGGTTGGGTTTGCCATTGTTCTCCTCCTGATAGTTAGAATCCGGTTGGCCAGTTCGCCAATCTCCGTTCACTCTTCCAATGTCCGTTGTCCCAAATGCTCTTAAGCACCCGCACCAAGAATCGTCTTGTGGTGCGAGGATCAATGACATCGTGAATCAGATATTTTCCCGCGGCAGGATAGGGTCCGACTTCGAACTCCCACTGACTTAAGAGTTCCTGGCGAAGCTTGTCGCTATCCGGGGCGTCCGCCAGCATCTTCTTGTAGACCACGTTGATGCCTACCTCAGCGCCGGTAAAGCTGATCTCGGCCGTGGGCCAGGCCACGACAAAATCCGATCCCATGCCAGGACCCGCCATATTGCTGTAGGCAGCGCCGATACTCTTGCGAATGACCACCGATATCTTGGGCACGGTTGACCACGCCAGGGCCTGGTTCCACACCATGATTTTCGTCGGGATTTTTTCACGCTCAGCCACACTGCCCACGCGAAAACCAGGAATGTCGTGCAAGAAGATTAAAGGAATGTGGTACGAGTCGCACAAACAAATAAACTCGGTAGCCTTGTCCGCTTCATCTGGGCCCGCCGCCCCGGCTTGGAAAAGCGGCTGACTCGCTATCACTCCGACAGGATGACCGTCTAGCCGTGCGAAAGATGTTAAAAGAGCCCGCCCAAACCCTGCCCGCAGGTTGAAGACGCTCCCGTGGTCAAAAATCACGCTGATCAGCCTTCGCATGTCGTATGGTCTAGTCCGCTCTGTCGGTACAATGTCCGAGACTTCCTCCACCATGCGGTCTGGGGCATCATCAGTGGCAAAGCGTGGAGGCTCTGCCTCAGCGTTTTGGGGCAGGTAGCTAAAAACTGTTCGCAAGGCATGAAGACTATCGTCAATGGTTTCGCCGACATGATCGATTTGCCCTGTAATTTCCCCTTGAATTTTCACCCCTCCGAGCTCTTCCGCCCCGATTCGCTCACCCGTGGCGATTTCCAGCATACGGGGGCCTACGGCCGCCATCGCGGTGCCACGGACTTGCGTGACAAAGTCTGAAGAGACCGCCACCCATGTGGGTCCGCCAAAGCTGTCACCTAAAATAGCCGTCAACAAAGGACTCTGACGGCCATGTTGGAGCAGATGCATGGGCATCATGCTTTGGCTGATGCCATCGGACCCCATGCCATCGGGAATACGCAGCCCTCCTCCTTCACCCAAATGAAAGATTGGCAGACCTCGTTTGACAGCAAACTCATCCAACTGCTGCCATTTTCGCAAATGAATACGGCCTTCCGTTCCGGCCAAGACCTCACGATTGACGGCAATCACCATGACCTGGCGGCCGTCGACACTGGCCAACCCGCCAATTAATCCGTCACCCGGCGACCGATCTTTCATTTCACCCACATCTGAGTGACTCAGCACCCCAAATTCATAAAAACTGCCCGCATCGACCAAGCGTTGCACATTGTCGCGCATTGAAACAGGATGTGCCTGCGATAATCCCGGTTCCTGTGCATGCGTTGCTGGTCTCGTCGCGCTATAGTCTAGCGCCTGCTGCTTTCGTTTCCCTAAATCGTTGATTAGGTCATGCATTGTGTCCTAAACCCCTCTTCCCACAGCTCTCACACTGTCCATTCTCTCGCACAGCCCACAAATGCAAAAGGTGCGCCCACTGGCAGGGTTCATTATCTTATCCTCACTAATCGCCAAATATCGGCTTCCGTTTACTCAAAAATGCGTCAATTCTCTCATTGAAATCGTTCGACTGCGAAATTTCCCGCAGTTTTTCTGCGGTATAGTCCATGGCGAATCGAACCTGGGATGTTCCCCCAATAGGTTTCAATTCCCAACCGATTTAGGATCTGTGGAACGCGCACGATCAGGCACTGAAACATACCATCAATGATCCCAGACCGCGTTTCTGGCAAGAGGAGGAGATTAATGATGCCCTTTCCTTGCGACACGACTTGATCCGCAGTGGGGCGAATTCCCACGGGGCGTCCTGCCGCTCCCCGCCGGTCGATAGCCGGAAACGCACGCGGCTTCCGCAACCCCGCATTCGATTTGGCTAATCCTCGTCTAGACTGCCAAACCCTAAAGGCCGGTACCCCTGTTTTGACAACTCTATGGGCCAATTGGTTATCGTATTGCAAGTTCATCACCACATCCCTTAATGGGGGGTCGTCAAAATCGCACCAGGTAGGAAAACGCCTACGTACATCCACGGCAGTCTCGCCGTGGCCAAGTTCCCCGAAACTTGTATGCGGTCTCATCTTAGAGCAGACGTGTGGGTCTATTGACAACGCCCTTCAGGGTTTTGATGAACCGCCCCGCCACAGCCCCGTCCACTACCCGATGGTCGACCGTCAAGCTGTATGGCATTCGGTATCCCACAACGACACGATCATCGCGGTCCACGGCAGCATATTTTTCCAGTGCGCCGATGCCCAAAAGACCTGTTTGTCCCCTGTTAAGAATTGGCGTCCCCCATTCTCCGCCAAAGCTGCCAAAATTGCTCAGGGTTACGGTTCCTTCGCTCATTTCGTCGGAACTCAACCGAGCCTCGCGCGCTTTAGCGGCAAGTTCAGCAAGTTCTCGGTGAATTGCCACCAACGTTTTATGGTCGGCCTCACGAATCACCGGGACTAAAAGGCCTCGTTCAGTATCCACTGCCACCCCAATATTAATGGCGCCCCACTGCACCCATTCCTGGCCGGCCAAACGCCCATTAAGCACGGGATTGGCAGCCACGGCAACCGCTAACACTTTTACAAAAATGGCTGACCAGGATGGCCTCACCCCCAAATATTCACGGTCCTCTTGCAAAGCCTGGAAAACCTTGAACAATGGCTCTATATCCAACCAGCCCATGAGTGTCATTTGAGCGGACTCCGCCAAGCTTTGCATCATGTTGCGGGCAATTGTCTGTCGCATGGGAGTAAGAGGCGTGCGTCCTCCCGAAGAAGGTCTAGAGTCCAGGTCAGTGGATGGTGGAGCCGGAGCCGTTGTTAGTCGAACTCGGCGGACATCGGTGGCGAGCACTTCTTGATGAGGCCCGCTTCCTTCAATTCCGCCCAAGTCAATCGCCCATTGCCGCGACAGTGCACGTGCCAATGGCGTCGCCGGAACCAAGTGGTCAGACAGGTCCTCAACCGGGGATTTTGCGTCGTCGGCTGCTTGCAATACATCATGCCGCGTGATTCGCCGGTATGACTTCTCGGCAGGGATATTGGACAAATCTACCCCCATCGACTCGGCCAGGCGTCGCACCGACGGATTGGCCCGATGGTTCTCTTCCCTCATTGATGCGCCTTTGACTTCTGACCCTTCGAGAACATGGCCAATCACCTCGGTCATCTTAGCCCGCTGCCCTTCGGTCACAACAACGTGCAAGACCCCATCGCCAGGCGACGACAACTCGGTCACCACCTTATCCGTCTCTAAAATCGCGATAATTTCATCTTTATGCACGGGCTCACCTGGTGATTTAAGCCACTGCTGTATAACGACATCGCCGTTTTCCACCCCAATTTTAGGAATTCGAATCTCCACGAACTAGCCTCCTTTAATCGCCCGATGCACAGCCTCAACAATATCTTTTTTGCCCGGCAAGATATAGTCCTCGCTGCGGCCAACGGGTATCGGGGTAAATTTACTAGTCACTCGAATAACGGGCGCATCCAGGTAGTACAAAGCTTTTTCGGCCGCCAGCGCAGCAATTTCGGCGCCGAAGCCAAATGGGGCGGGTGCTTCATGCGCCACCACCAGACGATTCGTTTTTTT
Organism: Bacillota bacterium; assembly: GCA_021797515.1. Lineage (GTDB taxonomy): Bacteria > Bacillota > Sulfobacillia > Sulfobacillales > Sulfobacillaceae > Sulfobacillus_C. Next base: position 29,415 of record JAJZZP010000046.1, read on the forward strand.
GACCGAATTGAGGATGGTGTCACTGTCTATTGGCATGGCCGTGCGGGCATCGACCACTTCAGCTTCGATACCTTCCTGGGCTAGCTCTTCGGCTGCTTGCAGTGTGTGACTGACCATGATACCAATAGCCACAATGGTGACGTCAGAACCTGTACGCCGGACTTTGGCAACACCCAATGGAATGAGGTAATCGTTGTCGGGCACCTCGACTTTTGCCCCTAACAACGATTTTTGTTCCATAAAGATCACTGGATCCGGATCGCGAATGCTGGACTTCAACAACCCCTTTGCCTCGTACGCATCCGAGGGCATCACAACTTTTAATCCTGGAATATGACCGAACACACTCTCTAGACTTTGCGAATGATGCATGCCTGCCCGAAATCCCCCACCGCTAAGTGTGCGCACGACAAGCGGAATGTGGACCTGACCGCCGTACATATAGCGCATTTTAGCGGCATGGTTCGCGATTTGATCCATGGCCAAAAAGATGAAATCCATGAACATAATTTCTACGATGGGCCGCAATCCCAATGCGGCGGCACCTATGCCCAACCCGACAATGGCTTCCTCACTAATGGGGGTATCGCGTACCCGCATCTCCCCGTATTTGGCCAACAGGCCGCGCGTTAAACCAAACGCCCCCCCACTGTCGGCAACATCCTCTCCGATCAGAAAGACACCGGCATCACGGGCCATTTCTTCATCAATAGCTTGGGTAAGCGCCCGACGATAACTTAATTGACTCATCTTTTGCATATTCCTCCATCCCCAGTTTTCCCTCATGGTGCCGTTGTGGCATTATGCGGAAGTATTTGTTGCATATACGTTGCTCAGGAGGTTTTCAGGCGTCGGATATGGGCTCGCTTTAGCGAATGCCACCGCTTCACTGAGGAGGTCTTCAAAGTTTTTCTCCAAGTCTAAGAGCTGCTGGGAGTCAAGAATCCCTTGATCGTGGACTCGCGCCCGCAGCAATGGCAAGGGATCACGCGCGCGCCAGGCCTCTACCTCATTCTTATCACGATATTCCTCGGGATCCCCCTCATAGTGTCCATGCCAACGATATGTCTTAACCTCAATCAAACTGGGTCCTTGGTTCTCGCGGGCACGTGCAATGGCCTCTTGAAGCACCGTGTAGGTTGCATCCAAGTCATAGCCATCAACCGCAATCCCTGGCATACCGTACGCTTCCGCCTTTTTGGCAATGCGCGTTTCCTTCATTTCTTTACTCAGCGGGGTCATTTCCGAATATAAATTATTCTCGCAAATAAACACTATCGGCAAGTTCCACAACGCAGCGAGGTTCATGCTCTCATGAAACGATCCTTGCGTGGTCGCCCCATCGCCAAACCCACACACTGCGATACCATCGGTATGGCGGTAGAGTTGGACAAAAGCCGCGCCCAATGCCAGCGGTAGGGCGGCGCCTATTACCCCGGTGCTGCCAAAGATGCCATGGCTCACGTCGGCGGCGTGCGCCTCACCCCCCACACCGCCGCAAATCCCCGATTGCCGTCCCAGAATTTCCGCAATCAGGGCCCGAGGGGGAACACCCCGCGCTAAAAATGTGGCCTTGGACCGATGATAGGGAACAATATAGTCGTGCGCTTGCAATGTGACCCCCAGAATGACGCCGACCAATTCTTGGCCAATTCCCGAATGGAGCCAACCATCTATCTCCCCGCGGCGAAACATGTCTGCCAGGGTTTCTTCGAATCGTCTGGCAAAATACAGATTGCGATAAAACGCAACCAACATTTGCTCATCTATCGTATGAATCTCACTCATGCCGGGCCCTCCTAAAATCGATGGTGTCGGGTTGACCCCGTACGGATACGCGTGGTCATTGATCAAGCAGTTCCCGCGCTATGATGTGGCGTTGAATTTCGGAGGTGCCCCCGCCGATTTCAAATAACTTGGCATCCCGCATAAATCGTTCGACAGGGAAATCCTTGGTGTAACCATATCCGCCAAGAATTTGCACGGCTTGCGTGGTGGCGCGCATCGCCACCTCCGAGCTATAGACCTTGCAGGCTGCGGAAATCAAGGTGGCGTCTGCCAGCTTGCCCTGGTCACACAAATAGGCAGATTTCAACACCATCAGTCGTGTCGCCTCGATTTCAATAAGCATGTTCGCCAATTTCTCTTGAATCATCTGAAATTGGCTGATCGAGCGTCCAAACTGCTTTCGCTCTTTGGAATACTGCAAGCTGACGTCTAAAGCCCCTTGGGCCAATCCTAAGGCAGATGCCCCAAGAATCACCCGTTCACTGTTCAATCCAGACATCAGCACGTTCATGCCATTGTTCTCTGCGCCCACAACATGGTCTCGCGGCACTCGGCAGTCTTGGAAGATGAGTTCTCCTGTCGGCGATCCCCGCCATCCCATTTTTTCGAATTTGCGTCCTTTGGTAAAACCCGGCGACGGATAGTCCACCGCCAACAAACTGATCCCGCCCCGCCGATCATCGGGATTGGTCCGCACATAAACCAAAGCCAGAGTGGCATCAGGTCCATTGGTGATAAATACCTTAGAGCCATTAAGGAGATACTCACGGCCGTGCTTCTCAGCCCGAAGGCTCATTGAGACCACATCGGAACCGGCTCCAGGTTCAGTCATGGCGAGGCAGCCGATGGTCTCTCCGGAACAAAGCCCGGGAAGATATTGCCGTTTTTGTTCATCGGTGGCGTTTCGCACCACGTTGTCTATCACCAAGCAAGATTGGTGCAGCAAGGTCGCCGCCGTCGACACACACACCCGAGACAACTCCTCCGCGACTATAGCCATTTCCATCACTCCGAGACCGGCACCCCCAAATTCTTCGGGGGCCGTAATCCCCAAAATGCCTAATTCTGCTGCACGTTTCCAGCTTTCTGCCGGAAATCGTTCATCACGATCAATCTCATAAGCGAGTGGTGCCACTTCTTGTTGGGCGAAAGTCCTAACTGTCTCTTGCAGCATTTTTTGCTCCGGGGTAAATTCCAGACTGATCATCGTATCTCTCCTCGTATATCAAGAGTGCCACCAACGCAGCCCTTATTGCCATGATGGTGGCCACGCCATCTAGTTTTCGTCGGGCAACAACATTCCGCGCATGCCTTGAGGCGCGTCCATCATGGTCCTAAACGCGTTATCGGCCTCACTGAGAGAAAAGCGCGCCGTCACCAGGTTCGATGTTTTCACCCACCCGCGTGCGAGGTATTCTAGACCGCGCGGGATAATGGAACCCAACACCCCGACAATGCGCACATCCTTAAAGATGATTTGGCTCACATCGACCGTCGACGGGCTTTCGGGCAGTCCCACGAGAGCTACTTTGCCCCCCGCCCGAACAAAACCCAAAGCATCATTAAACGTCTCTTCGGCGCCGGCCGTGTCATAGACAACATCAGCCATCGCGCCCGTGCCAAAGTGATGGAGCCCGATGCCGGTTACGGACTGAACCGCAGACAAAAGGTCAGGAACTTCTCTTGGATTGATTGCGATATCGGCACCGGCATCGAGTGCCCACTGGATCTTTGCCGCCGACACTTCGGTGACAATAATTTGCTTGACGGGTATTTTCTTTACTCCCTGGACAATGAAGTTGCCAATCATTCCTGCGCCAATGACCACGGCCACGTCGCCAGCCGTGGGTTTGGTCCGGGCTATTGCATACAATGCCGTACCCAAAGGTTCGGCCATCGCCGCCTCTTCGTCGGACAGTTCAGGCGGCACAATGAATAAGTTCTCTCCCACCACCGCATTTTCGATTTTCACATACTCGGCCATGGCGCCAGGCCGCCCATACCCTGTATAGTTTTCAAATAAATGGGGGCACAAGCGAAATTGCTTGTGTTGGCACCAAAAACATTGGCCGCAGTACGCTACAGAGAAACCCGTGGCACGCTGGCCCACTCGAATTCCGCCCACTTCGGATCCAAAATTCACGATCTCGCCACAAAATTCGTGGCCCATAATTTGAGAAGGAAAGGCGTACAACCCGGTGCGGTAGGTATGAAGATCGGAACCGCAAATGCCCACCGCCTTAACTTTTAACAAAATATCGCGGGGTCCTAGGGTAGGCATGTCAACGTGTTTCACTTCAACATGCCCCGGACCCTTAAAAACCACTGCTTTCAACCAAAACACCTCTCCCTGCTGTGTCTGCTAAAATCGCTGGCCTCCATCGTCTCTGGTTTCAAGCATTTGGTCACGGAGCACCGCCTTAAGCACCTTACCCGTTGAGTTGCGTGGCAACTGATCCACGAATCGCACATAGCGGGGTTTTTTGTAGCTTGCGAGGTGATCTCGGCAATAATTCAAGAGGTCGTCAACACTCAAGGAGTGTCCCGGGCGCAGGACAATGACCGCCATGACCGCCTCTCCCCACCGCTCGTCGGGCACGCCGACAACCGAGCACTCCAGCACGCTTTGATGACCGCTCAACACCTCTTCAATTTCCATTGGATAGATGTTTTCTCCCCCACTGATAATCATGTGTTTTTTTCTATCGACCAGGTAAAGATAGCCGTCTTCGTCCTTGCGGGCCAAGTCTCCCGTGAGACACCATCCGTCGCGAAAACTTCGAGCGGTTTCCTCCGGCAAATTCCAGTACCCCCGCACCACTGTTTTGCCCTTCAGCGCGATTTCACCGACTTCTCCTGGCGATACCTCTTGCATCAAGCCGTCGACCAGTTTAAGGTCGACGTGAAGAAACGGCTTGCCAATAGACCCAATGCGGCCGAGCCCGTCTTCAGACGGCAGAAATGTGCCGACTGAGGTTCCTTCGGTCAATCCGTACCCTTGCACGAAGTTGGACGACAAGCGGGTGATGGTTTGCTCAATAACGGAAGCAGACAAAGGAGCACCTCCGCATACCAGCAGGCGCAAACTGCTCCGATCATATTGCTCCAAGTCCGGTACCTTCAACAAATCATAAATCATGGTAGGGACCGTCATTAGGGTGCTAATCCGGAACTGGGACACCGTTTGCAAGGTTTCTCGCGCTTCAAACCGCTTCGCGACAACGACGGTGCCGCCCACATGCAATAGAGGAAATGTGAGATCGTAGAGACCAGACACGTGGAACAGAGGGCAAATGACGAGCGTGGAATCATCCGCGGTCAGGCTCAGATTGACAATCTGGTTAAATGAATTCCACAGGGTGTTTTCATGAGAAATTACAGCCCCCTTAGGTCTGCCTGTGGTGCCTGACGTATAAAGCAGCAACTGGTCATCTTCCAGTTCGACATCCACATCGATGGCAAGTTCAGACGATTCGCCATCCGTTATGGCATCGTATGCCATAAAAGGGCAGCCATTTTGAGCCTCCACGACCACTACATGTTGTATCGACGGCAACTGCTCCTGGAGAATCACCAAATCCTGGCATCGTGATTGATGTACCAGTACGCCACAGGCATCGGCATCGGAGAGCACAAACCGAATCTCATCATTTCCCAGCCGCCAATTGATCAGAACCATCACCGCGCCGATTTTGGCCAACGCAAAAAAGGTTTCCAGGTACTCCGGCACATTAGGCAACAGGACCCCCACCCTATCGCCCTTGGCAATGCCTAAACGGGTCAGCCCATTGGCCACTTGGTTGGCCCGTTGATTTAGTTCCCGGTATGTCCATTGGCGGCCTTCCCCGATCAGCGCCATTTTTTGCGGTCGCAATTGGGCCTGCTTGTCCAATAAGGAACCAACGTTCATGGCTAGTCTTCTGCCTTATCGTGAGAAGGCCTGGTTAGTTGATGTTTAGCCAATTCTTCGGTTTTGTTCAGACCATACCGTTCATAAAATCGCTCCGGCACTGCGGTTGGATCCTTGTAAAAATACCAGGTGCACCAATGGTCGGGAGAAGTCGGGGGATCCAATGGGTAGAGCGGTGCGCCGCTCCATTCTATCGGCATCAGTTCATTCATCAAGGTGCAGTGTGAACAGTAATAGGGAAATTTTTCCCGGTTAAAGGACCACGGGTGAGGCTTTTCGGTCAACCCGTAACTTTTCGGTGGATCATAGAACCCTTGGCGCCAAAGTCGCTGCCCACTCCCGCAGGGAGTCAAAGTAAACGTTAATTTCTCTTCGTCCTCGGCCACGGTAAATGATCCCGCATCGGGACCCACCCCGCTGGTGCTGTGCGCTCTCCATGTTGCAGCCAATGCCATTGCAATCCGGCGTCGATCACGTTTGCCGATTTCGTCGACCGCGTCCTTCCAGACTTTCTCCGTCATATACCGCAACGCATCGCCCACACTGTCTTCATTAATCGTGTCCCCGATATAGGTTAGCAACGCCGCCAGGGATTCGACCATCAAATCATGAAGAAAGCCCCATTCCCGTTTCATCTCACCGCTTACTTTAATGGCGTCTTCTAGTTTGCCCTCACGAATCTTCTCAATAATCCGATCCATCGTCGGCTGGCTCATTTGGTTTAACGTGTCTTCGTCGAACCACATATCACCCATCCTCTCTTGATCCTCGGTGCTAGGTGCGTATCTGTGCCAACGTCACCGGATTGCAATGTGCCCCACCATCAACGGGAATGGTGGCACCGGTGATATAGCCCGCCTGATCCGAAACCAAAAACGCCACCAAGGCCGCTACGTCCTCGGGTGTTCCAAAGCGTCCCGCTGGAATCAACTTGATGGTTTGTTCTTGCAATGGAGAAGGCAGCGCGTTCACTGCAGTCGTGCCGATCATGCCAGGCAATATGGCATTGCAGGTGATACCCGAGGCCGCGTATTCCAACGCGATGGTCTGCGTCAACCCTAAAATCCCGGCTTTAGATGCCGCATAGCTTGGCTGCCGATCCAGACCGTTAATCGCGGCAATGGAACTCATATTGACAATACGGCCCCATCGCTCCTGGCCCATGATGGGCAAAAAGCACCGTGAACCATAAAATACTGATGTCAAATTCACCTCTATCTCCCGTTGCCAGCGATCAATCGGCATGTTCTCTGTCTTGGCAATATTATTGGTGATGCCCGCATTATTGACGAGAATCGTCACCGGCCCCAACCGCTCTTGCGCCAGATCCGCGATCTGTTCGAAGAATTCATATTGGGAAACATCGCCTTGACCTGCGAGCACTTCCACTCCACTGCTTTCCAGCAGGTCTTTGGTCTTCTGCAGTGAGGCCTCCCGATCTACGATAACGAGCCGGTAGCCGTCTTGTCCTAACCGCAACGCAATAGCACGCCCGATGCCCCTTGCGGCTCCCGTCACCAAAGCAACCCGGGGATTTGATCTCGGTTTGTTTACCATGCTGAAACACCTCCATCAATAAACAGCGTTTGACCCGTGATATAGCTGGATTCATCCGAGGCTAAGAACACCACGCCTGCAGCAATTTCGTTTGGCGTCCCCACCCGTCCGAGGGGCGTTCGTGACAACACCGGATTGATAAATTCTTCACTGTTGCCTACTAACTCGGCCACTCCGACGCCCATGAATCCTGGCGCAATCGCGTTCACACGGATGCCATGGGGACCCCACTCTCCGGCAAGTTGCTCCGTCAGTTTAACCAACGCTGCTTTGCTGATGGCATAGGCCCCAATTCCGGCAATACCCACTTTGGCCGCCGAAGACGCTACGTTTATGATCGCTCCGTTTTTCTGAGACATCATCGACGGAGCACACGCTTGAGCACATTCGAAGGCTCCTATGACGTTGACCTCAAACAATTTCTTTAGTCCTTCGGCCCGGGTGTTTCTCATCGGCGCGGCAAACGGGCTGATGCCCGCGTTATTGATCAGCACGTCAATACGGCCGTACCTCCCCAGGACCTGCTCCACCAGGTTGTCTATGCTCGCCCTATTCGTCACATCCAAACGCGCCGCCAGGACACCATCCGATGGCATTTCGCGGGCCATAGCCTCGCACGCTTCCAAATGCCGGCTAGCCACGACCACCTTCGCCCCGGCATCTACCAAAGCGTGGGTTATGATGCGGCCAAGACCCCCGCTGCTTCCGGTAACAATCGCTGTTTTGCCAGTTAAGTCTAGCGTATACATAAAAAATTAACCTCCCATGGTCCTTAATGCATCTTTAAGGACCTTGCCGCCAGGATTGCGAGGCAGAGCATCTGTAATATCCACAAATTCCGGCACCATGTACCGGGCCAGCGCGGATTGGCAATATTCCCTGATTTCCTGAGGAGTCGCGGATTGCCCAGGCTTTAGCACCACAACCGCTTTAACCCGCTCCCCCCAGACATCATCGGTCACTCCAAAAACAGCCGCCTCCAGTATCGTTGGATGTTGGAAGAGAACATTTTCCACCTCAATCGAATAAATATTTTGCCCTCCCCGGATAATCATGTCTTTAATTCGGTCCATAACGTAAATGTATCCGTCCTCATCAATGCGCCCCACGTCACCAGTTTTCAGCCACCCATCGACAATGGTACCCTCGGTCGCACGCGTGTTGTTCCAATATCCCGTAATAACCGAAGGCCCTTTGATCAACAACTCTCCAACGCCCCCATCCCTGCTTAGGGGGTCCACACGCACCTCCATGGTGGGAGTGGCTATGCCAACCGAATCGGGCTTTGCCAAAGCTTTGTCGTCCGGCAGCATCGTCGCGATGGAAGTACTTTCCGTCAGTCCCCATACATTTCCTAAACGCACCGCCGGAAAGCGTGTTTTTAACCGACGTATCAGATCCACAGGAGCGGGCGAGCCCCCATAGACGATATACCGCAATGACGACAAATCCCGTTCTGCCAGCAAAGGCGAGTCAAGCAAAAACCAAAACATCGTAGCCACGCCAATCGCAATGGAAATTTTTTCCTTCTCCAATTGCATAATAAAGTCGTCCGTTTTGAAATAGGGCCGGATCACACTCGTCGCGCCTGCGTACAGCATCGCCGTCAATTGCGAATTAACGGCGGTGGCGTGAAACAAGGGAGCCACCACCAGCGTCCGGTCCTCAGGTGTTACACCCATCAGTCGCGTGGCGTTCATCGCGTTGGAAATCAAGTTGCGATGACTTTGCACAGCGCCTTTAGGCACTCCCGTAGTTCCCGAAGTATATAGCAGCGCTGCGGGAGCGGCTTCATCGATTGGGGGCAACGCATAAGGACGCCGATTGGCAGCAAAGATCTCCCATGGTACCGTGTGACCACCGCCGTCGCCACCCAGTTCCACAACAGTGCGCAGGTTCGATGGCAGGTCCTCCAAGGTTTGCCAAATGGCATGTTCCACCATCAGCAGTTTGGTTCCCGAATCATGCAGCATAAACCCCAGTTTGTCTGACTTTAGGCGAGCATTTAGCACCACCGCAATGGCACCCACTTGCTGAGCCGCATAATACCCCACGGCAAACTCAAGTCTATTCTCCATCAAAAGTCCAACACGATCACCGGGTTGAATTCCATAGAAAGTCAACGACTCGGCGGTTTCGCGCACCTTGCGGTTAAACTCTGAAAATGTCCAGCGGACCTGGTTAAACACCAGACATTCCCGATTGCCCCATCGGGCAACACTGTCGTCCAACACCTGATTTAGGGAGGCAGGCCTGGGGTAATACATCCTCATGCGAACCCCGTTGACCGTCTCTTCCCGAATATCCGCCGATGCGTCAATCGGAATACTCTCCATAATCGTCCTCCCCGATCCCTCTATTGGGTTCTGGCGATACACTACCAGGCTACGTTAATAGACCTCGAATTCATCGAGCAGCGGATCATCTGCGCGTGCCACCTCACTGGCCAACAACGTCGCACATTTTGGACAGTAAAACTCTCGGAATTCCATCGGCACATCGATAAACCGCGCCGGATCCTCGTAGTAGAATCCCGCCTGTGAGATAGGAGCCCGCCACAAAGCCAGATATTGTTTCACGTTGCCGGGAGCCGATCCCAACACCAAGCCACACTGATTGCATCCGTAGACCCGGTCGCCCCCTTTCTCGGAAACCAACGCAATCTGATCTCCAAGAATCCGTATGGCATCTCGAGAGAAATAGCGGACAGCCTGCTCTGGCGGCTTATGCGCCCGACCCAGGCGCCCCTGGCGAATTTCGCTGCGTCGGGTTTCGGTTTTCAGCTCATCAACGAGGCCGTCCCCGCCGATGACTACGCCATAGACTATGGCGGCAAACGAGCTGGTAACGATGCCTTTTTTGAGGTCGCCCAGCACCCGCTGAGGGTCACGCAAGATGGGGTCACCAAATCCGGCGGAGGATCCCCAATTCCACTCCACCACATCGGATAGGCCGACTGGTATAGGCAGTCCTTTGTTCGTACATAACTCGAGCTTCCCACTCAATTCTTCTAATGACTGCGGCACACGCCCCCCGGCCATGGCACTCCGTACCGAACTGTTATGCATGATGCGCGCATTGTTGCAGGAACCAGGATACCCTCCCGCAATCCCTGATGTCTTGGGCACCCCTTCCGCCGTTGCCACCGCCACCGCAAGATAAGACCCATCGTAGGGAACATACCCCACAAGGCCTCCGTTACCCCCGCGGGTTCGGCCTGCGCCCCCCGAGTTGATCTGCTCTCGGCGATATAAATAGAGGACGGGCCATATGGATTCGTAATATTCCACGTTGGGTCCTCGCCCTTCGGGAATCCAGAAACTTCCGTCGCCCACCACCCCGTCAGTCTTGGGAGTAGCGCCCCGGGTTCCAATCATTTGGTCCGTTAAGGTGACAATGGCTGGCTTGCCGTATTGGTCGAGCCCGGCCAATAGGGTGCTGCCCCATTGAGCGGGCCCGGTGGTCAGCGCAAAGTTATGCAGCGTTTCAGAACAGGAGAGCATTTTGGCTACCACCGCGTTAGCCATAGCGATGGCCAATTCCGTGGCATAAATACCAGCGGGACTAACCGCCGCTCCAAAATCTGGACACGTCATCGTGCCGGGGCTCGGTTCAAATACACAATGGCGCGCGACCGCTCCTATAAATGCGGTAAACCCGCCTAATGCCCCCATCTGCTCGGGAAGCATCAAGACGTTGAGAACTCCTAAAATGGCGCCTCTCCATCCAGCAAAAGGCAAATTCGCCGATCCCTTTTGCGGATCAGTCCCTTCGTTTTGAAATATGAGTTGGTCGCCGCGTTTGGTGAGCGTCATCATCCATTGGTACACACCACGGTCGCCCGTGACCGCGACTTCTTGATACGAGCGTTCTCGCCAAGTCCCATCAGGTATGAGCTGCAGCCGCTCTAACAGCGCGACTTCACTGGCATGGATAATACGACGCATGGCCGCTTTAACCACAGGAGCGCCATAACGTGTGACCAACTCTAAAATCCGGTCCTTCGCCACATTATTCCCAGCCACCCCCGCCCTAAGGTCCAGCGAGAGGGCCGTGGGCAACCTCGATTGGCGCTTGTAAAGATCCTCGATTTGCCGCACGATGCGCCCTCGTTCAACGATTTTTATCGGGGGAAAACACGGAGGGTCGTGAAAGATGTCAGCCGCATCAGGGCAAAAACTTCCAGGCGTTGTGCCTCCCACGTCTGCTTGATGCATAGCATTGGCGACCCAGCAAAAGAGTCTGCCCTCGACAAAAACTGGACACAACAGCCCGACATCTGGTTGATGCGCCGTGCCCACCCAGGGATCATTTTGCAAAAACATATCGCCGTCAAAGATCCCCGGATCCTCACTGCGGTTTTCCATGGTCCATTTCACCATCAAATCCATCATGCCAGACATATACTGCAAATGCGGCCCAAAGAACACAAAGTCCGCATCCTCAGTCAAGATCACGGTTTGAAAGTCACGCGTCTCCAGAGTAATGGGAGACACTGCCAATTTTTCGATAGTCTTGCCATGTTCGAGGTTTATATTTTGCAGTGCGTGCCGAATGACTTCGAACGTGATCGGGTCCACTTGATCCACTTGTTCTGTGTGTAACGGCAGGCTGTCGTGGATGTTTAAGTGGTCTCCCGGAATATAGGAGTGTTCCACGCCATTCCAATAGTGCGGTCCATCTGGTACTGTGGCCATAGTGCTCAATTACCTCCTTTCGTCGTCCTTACAACTGCAAAATGAAATTGCCGAATGCATCACGCGACAGGGACTGCCCAGGCTGTATTACGATTGCCGTATCCGGCAATTCTACAATCGAAGGCCCTGCCACGCGGACGCCCACCCCGAGTGCTAGCCCATCAAAAATCTCTGTGGTCACAAATTGTTTCTGATCATGCCAGTAGACATCGCGAGGAAGTTTTCGCGCATCGTCTAGACTTCCCTGGGAGTCATAGAGGGTTTTGAGAACCATTCCTCTGGTGCCAATAGCCTCGCATCGCACCGATACCAACTCGATCCCAGCTCCTAACACGCGGGCTCCCGGTCCATAAAGTCGCCTATAGGAATCCTCAAAATTCCTCACAAAAACCGCGACGTCTTCGGGCGACCCAAATCGCCCTTGCGGCAACTCGACTTCCACTTCATGCGTTTGTCCTTGATACCGTAGTTTTCCGTAATTTTGAAACATGACATTGTCATCTACGATGCCTTGAGACCGAATTGCTTCACCCGCCACCGATTCCAATTCGTTAAATGTGGCGTTTAAAATTCCGGGATCAAATGGTGCAGTTAATAACAGTTCCCGCTCTCTGATGTCCTTAAAATCGGCAAAAGCTGCCCCAAATGCGGACCATACCGACGAGGTGTCTCCGGCCGGAATCACGACCATTTTTGCCCCCAAAACCTGAGCGTATGAGCCGGCATGAAGTGGTCCTGCACCACCATAGGAGAAAATGGCAAAATCTCGGGGGTCATATCCGCGGGCAATGGTTTCTTGGTGTAAAAGATCCGCCATCCGTGCATCGGAAATGGTTAATATGCCTTGGGCCACTTCGGTTGTCGATAGACCTAATTGATTGCCTAATTCAGTTAGCACGCCCATCGCTAGATCTTTTTGGATCCGGATACTTTCCCCAAACTTGGTATTATCAGGAATATACCCCAAAAAGACATTCGCATCGGTCACGGTGGCATTTTTCCCGCCACGGCCGTAACAGGCAGGCCCCGGAAAGGCGCCCGCACTTTGCGGCCCCACGCGAAGAGAGCCGCTGGCTTGATCCACCCAAGCCACGCTGCCGCCGCCGGCACCTATGGATTCAATATCTATTTTAGGTATGGTGTAATGAAATTGATTGATGACATTGACATCGCTCACGGTTGTCTTATTATCCGCTATGATCCCGACATCAAACGAGGTGCCACCCATGTCTGTAGCAATCACATTCGGATAATTCAATTGACGGGCGAGAAACTGAGAGGCGGTAATCCCAGCAACGGGTCCCGAGTCAAGCGTTATAAGCGGCAATTCCCTTGCCTGTTTGACAGATACGGCACCCCCTCCACACTGCATAATGAGAAGGTTAGAGGTAAAACCCCGTTGGCGTAAGTCGATCTCGACACCATCTAAATATCGGGAGACTTTTGGCCCAATATACGCATTGATCACTGCGGCACTGTAGCGTTCATATTCTCCCAACCTGGGAGACACCTCATGAGAGGTGGTGACAAAGATGTGGGGCGCCACTCGATGAACAATTTCTTTAGCGAGAAGCTCGTGCCGCGGATCTTTGAAGCTCCATAAAAAGGCCACCGCGATAGCTTCGCATCCTTGTTTGATCAAAAACCTTGCGGCATCCTCTACTTGTGCTTGGTTGAGCGCAACCACTTCCCGCCCCGCATAGTCAATTCTCTCATCAATTTCGACAATCATATCGTAATCAACTAAGGGCTCTGGTTTGCGGGTTGTGGTCACGGAGAAGAGTTGCTCAACCGGAAGGCCTGCTGTACGACCCATGCCGCGCTGCATCAACAGACCGTCCTTGTGTCCCCGAGTGGTAATCAAGCCGACCTTAGCACCGTGTAATTCGATCATAATATTCGTGGCGATGGTGGTCCCCAAAACTATGGTGTCGACTTCCCGAAGAAATCCGGTGAGATCACGTCCAGTCTTTTTCGCGATGCGGCCCAATCCCTCTAAAACGCCTTGGTTGAAATCGTCTGGTGTAGTAGGAGCCTTCCCTATCTCAAGATTTCCCTCGGCGTCGACCGCCACACAATCAGTAAACGTGCCGCCAATATCTACTCCAACCTGATACGTCATGACAGATTCCTCCCTGCCTCACTCTTCTCGTGGCGGAACCAAATCGGTATATCCTGAATTCTTTTGGCACTGTTACGTAAACCGCCAAAATTTCCCCGTGCCAGCCCTGACAAAGCCTATTCATCTACCAATCTATCCAATCAATGCTAACAAATTTAACATACCATCCGGTCCGTATGTTGTCAACAATCATATTGTCGTGATAGTTCTTTCAATTTTGAGATGATTGGCAACCTCGTGCCTTGTTTTGTACGCCTCCCAGACAAGGAGCATAGAATTTGAGGCAATATAAGCAAAACGCCCCCATAAGCGCCCTGCTGGGGGAAGAGATACTCATAAAATAAGGCCGAATGACTATGGGCATCCCTAGGTTCGGACTTATCTACCCAAGCATATAGGCCTCGGACCCAGGCGTTCCGCTCTTGGCGCAAGGGTTTCCCGGGGATTGCCGGTTCACAGCGCTACGCAGCAGCGGATTGGCGGACAGTCGTCCCTCCGAACGGTATTTGGCAATACGAGCAAAACGATACCTTCAGAAAGCCATAAATTTCTCGGAACATGGTAATTACCCACCAGAAAGCAAATTCGTGACATATCGTGCAACACTGAACGTCGTCTAGTTATTGGGGGTTGAACCGCTTCCAGGACCATCGAAACCTTGGCTGGCTCATGATCGTGACCTGGATGGCGCGGCGTACAAAAAAATACCGGGCTTGAGACGGCACAAGCAAATGGATTCATGGCGCAGCCATCACCGGTTTCTGATTATCCTCAGGGGTTGGCCTAGCATTTGAGAAAGGTGATTTCCTGAGTGTGCTTAAAAATCCGAATTAAGATAACTTGGGTCGCGGAAAACGTCACGAAATGTGCAAGTTTAACACCGTTACCACCATATCTTGGAATTACGCAACATCCACAAAAAGGCGACCCTTCGTCAACAACCCTATGCTTTTAGCCCGGTAAGAAACAATTTGGCAAACAATTCGCCGATTTCCCCCGATGTCAGGGATTCGTTGGCGCGAAACCAAGTATACATCCAGTTGGACATACCCAGCAAAGCCAAGGTAGCAATGTTAGCTGGGATATCCGTTCTAAATACACCAGCTTCTTGGCCTTGGCGGATTACGGTTTCAAAAATTGCCTGGTATTTAGCCCGGACTGTTTTAATTTTTTCGAAATACTCCGGTTGCAACCTATGCATCTCTCTAAGGGAGACAGTAACTTCTTCGCGGAAAAGGCCAATGGATTCCACCCCATCAACGATTAAGGCCTGCAGTGTATCCCACGGCGGCATTCCCTGGCCCAAAATAGTTTCTGCATGAGTCATTTCGTAGCTCACCACTTGGTCGTGAATATGGTAAAGCAGATCATCTTTTGAAGTAAAGTAATAATAAAACGCTCCCTTGGTGACATTCGCCGCATCAACAATATCTTGTACCGAGGTAGCGTCAAATCCACGCTGCGCAAATAGAATTATCGCGTGGCGCAACAACCGCTCGGGAACTAATTCAATTTGTGACATGCTGTCTCCCCCTAAGTCATTTAGCTTAATTCCCCATTTTATACATGATACAACACCGCCATGATACGCCGAAGACTGCAATCAGCATTTTAACTCTTGACGAGTTATTCCAAGCGCCGGATGCTTCTTGGCCCATCACACCTTTCAGAAAAGCATTCCGCCCATCGCGACGGACTCCTCGGCGATCAAAATGGTTCCGTAACCGTTGCACCATCTCTAGTTTACCCTTCGGATGCGGGCTTCCCGCGTTGGTAATCCGAACGCTTTTTTTGCCTGCGAAGCGCTCCGCGAACGGGACTGTTAGACCAGTCGTTAGACCAGTCGCCGGACAATTTCCTTCTCATACAACCTAGGCTAGAGAGCCATGTGCGTAGCACCACCGAAACCGCAAAATCTGCAGATCATCCCACGGTCGCTCCTTGATGTCGTACAGACTGGGGCTCACAAAGGGGCTTGGCCAATGTTTATGCCGTTTTGAAAACCGGGCTACCGATTCTTGGATAATAAAAAGATCACGCCGGCGAAACTGTTGAACCCCATCAAGCGGTTACGTAAGAACGCTCTGCAACGGAATCCATCGTCCTCATAGTCCACGATACACTCAATGGCACGCTGCGACGACGGGCGGGGCATCGCTGAACCTTGTCGTCCAAATAGCGTGAGCACAAGATTCCGAAACCCGGGGTCAGAGCGCACTACGCAAGCAGTGGCCGATTGAATAGAAAGAAAGCTGTCGCTGGTGGATTAAACAGTGGCATTTCACGTGGAAAACCGGAGGGAGTCACGCCGAAGACCGCAATTAGAAGTTAAAACGGACGCTATGTTCCGTCTTGGAGCGTCTCAAACCCGGTCCGGCCAGCCGGACGGGCGATAGCAAAATTCGATGGATTTCTTGGCCATAAGAGCGCTGACGATCCCCGAGTGAAAACCTTGTGGCGAAGATTTCGCCAATTCGTCGTGGGGCTACTACCTTCAGGTTACGGAACCGATGTCTCAGTCCTCCTGCCAACCGTTCTGATGAGCGAGTAGCCCCCGGGGAGTTGCACCCCGAGGCTCTCCCAGAACCGGCCATGAACCTCTCTATCGACGACCCAGGTCCACCGGGGTGGGGCCGCCTTTGCGACGAATCCGGAGATTCATCGGTAAAGCGATGGGATGCCCGCCCCAGGGCGGGCTCCAAATCACCACCAACAAGACCATCGCGCCAATATCCTGCAAGCCCGACATGCCGACCGGGATACCGGACCCACGCACTAAAATCATGCGCTCATTGCGCAAGATCGGGAGCGATCACTGCGGACGAAAACAGGCTCGCCAACGACATCCGCCATATCTCCATCACCACGTTCCTCCTGGACCGTGGCGGGGATTGCATCCAGATTGTTATGATGCCATAATAAAAGAACCTTTGGGTGGTAATTTTTGGTACTCCCTACCAACGCCATGCCACTCGGAACTTCTGTTTGTCACCCCTAAAAACAGTGTCGAATTTTACGAAATTTTTCAAAGTTGAGTAAAACAAATACTCCAGTCTATATTCATGGCAACCTCACGTTAGTTAGCCCTTATTAAGCCTCTGATAGAGCCACAATGCGGGATGAAGTGCGGAAACTTCCGTATATTGGTGCAAATGAAGCGCGCACGTGCCGCTATCCACCAACATCGACTCAGGCTCGGGAGTAAGACATAATTCCTCAAGAGCTGACTTGGCTGATTTGCCTAAAGCCGCTGCCGCATCTTCGTGCTCAGCCTTAAATGCATACGATCCTGCCGCTCCGCAACAAGCAATGCCCAGCGGAACCGGTATAGCACTAGTCAATGCCGCCAACTGCTCCATCGCTCCTTCTCCTTGAGCCACCTTGCCGCGGCATGTGGTATGCACCAAGACTTGCCGACCTTTTTCAGATACCTGCGCCCAAAATTCTTGGGGTGCATGTGATACAATCCAGTCGGTCCACGGCATGACCACCGTAGTCGGGCTATCCAAGCCCAAATAACGCGGCCATTCATCGCGGATAGTGCCATCGCAAGTCGCATTGAGGGTCAGTAACGTGGAAACCGGGGTACGGTTCAGCGCATCATAAGTGCTGGCAGCAATGTCTTTCGCGTCTTGCAGCCGCCCGCTGGCATATGCCGCTGCTCCACAGCAGTGAGCATCCCGAGGCACCAGTTGAACCTGATATCCTAGCTGATTGAGGATCCACACGGCGGCCTTTACGGTCTCCCCGCCATAGTCTCGGTTGAAACAGTCTACAAACAACCCGATCTCTCGGTTCGGAACACTTTGGTGTAGTGAGCGGAAGATCCGGTTTTTTTTCGGATAATCAGCCTTTCTCGAGAGTCGAAAGGCTGTAGCGAAAAGTCGCGGCACTTTATCAGGCCCTACGGGCAATCGTCCTATCCAATGAGGGTGGGATAGGGCAAAGTCTCGCAGTCGACCAATTTTTGACCGGTAGCGTCGATGGCGGTCTTTATGTTGAGCAATAAGATGGGCAACCGGAACCTGTGCCGGGCAGGCTTCTTCGCAAAGTTGGCAAAATGTGCAATCGTCCACCGAAGCATCTGTTTGCTGAAAGTCGGCCGCCACTGCACTTCGCCACCACTCCGGTCCCAATGCCTTAGGCCCGGAAAACGCGGAATCGACCCGGACAATTGGGCACGCGGCAATACACAACGAGCATTTGAGACACGCATCATCATTTAGCAAGGCTGACCTCCTGTTGCACAGAGTGCCACCACTTCAATACCGAACCCAAGACTTGCCCTGCACCTCCATGAAGGTCGCCGTTCCATCTCCCGGAGGACCGGCCCACCACATCATAGTTCGAGGAATCTCGGGCAATTGACAGCAATGGCAAATCTTCGGGATCGCCGCTCCATAAGATGGTCTCCCCTGTCGCCGTATTAGTCACGGTATGATCCCAATTCACCCGCAATCCGCCGCCTAACACGCCACCGGTGGCCAAAACTGTCCGCCCCGCAAGCACTCGACCGTCGGTTAGCCACACACCGTCGTTACTTATTCGGATGGCCTCCCCCGTTAGCAAACGGACTCCTTGACGTACCAAAAATTTTTGCCAGCGTTCTTGAATCCGAATCCCGCCCAAAGCCGGAGCAACCAGCGGAATCTCTTTGACCTTCCGTCCTAACGCCAAACTTAAGCGATTTAAGAGCTGTTCAGTATGGCGGATCCCTATGACTTGCGGCAAAAGCAGTGGATTTTGAGCATCCGTGCCCACTAGTGCTTGCTCCAGATCGTGCATTAGCCAATCCATCCCGACTTCCGTATCAAAGAACCCAGCCCAATGCAAGGCCGTCCAACGCGGAGACCAATTTCCCGGTGCTGGCCGATACCTTGCCTGCGCCTCGAGTCCACTGCTCAATTGATACCTGGCGGTCCAACTTTCTAAATCCAAATCGGCAATGCCATGCCACGACACTACCGTAACCGGCTCCGGTATTCTGCAAGCATATTGCCAGTTTGGTACGACATAGCGCGGATACAGCACGCCCGTGGCCGTCGGGCTTAAGAGGTTTGCAGCCATCACATCAACCTGAGTCTCCACCCCAATGCCCGCTAATATTTGCCTCCAGGTATCCCAACCAGACAGCCATTGGTCATAGGACAGATACCGCGAAAGAACGTCGCGGTGATCTTCAGGATGCGTGACCGGCCTCAATTTGTGATCCACACTATAAAAATCTAAGGTTCCGCTCCATAAGGGAAACGAACCTTGTCCATGAGACACCACCGTGACATTGTAGCCAGCGTCCAGCAATAACGAGGCGGACAACAGCCCTGACGGTCCTTTGCCCACCACCACCCACTCACGACTCATTTTGGTGGCTCCCCCAATCCCTGAAAACGAATGTTGCGTTGCAGCAGCCACTCCACCGCGTTGTCACCCCAGAGTGCGGATAACATGCCACGTTCACGCTCTTTTCGAAATTTCAGAAGCTCCTGATCGCTTTGATCAATCCCCAGCTGATGGCTCTGCCATGCCGCTACTCGATGGCCGCAAAAGGTTCCCTGGCAGGGCCCCATGCCAAACCAGGTGCGTGTCCGCAAATCTGTTAGCGAGCAACCGGAATAGTGCTGTATTTGCCGACTCGATACTCTTTCGCATTCACACAGCAAAGGTTCGGCGTGACCACCAGCGCCAACCCCCTCTACCCGGGGGGGCAAGGGATGATCCTGGGTTTGGCATGCCGTGGAGTAATGCAAGTATCCTGCAACCCTATCCGCCACTTGTTGCGCCATCAACCGAAACGTGGTCCATTTTCCCCCAATGACGGAAAATGCCCCTGATAATGGATGCTCTACGACCACAAAATCCCGGCTGATGTCTCGAGTCGGAGTGCTGCCGCTACCCGGTGCCCGATATAGCGGACGAACTCCAGTAAAAGCCCGCAACACTCGCCACTGTCCCATATCGGGAAACATCTCCTGACCTCGCTCCATTAACTCGAAAACTTCTTGAATGTCCGGTGATGGGGCTGCTGGCAAATCGGTTTCCCGGTCGGTGGTTCCCCAGATACTGATGTGGTCATGAGGAACTAAAATATCTCCATCTCCAGGCATGTCTAGCCGGTTAATCACTTGGGGTTGGTGACGATGAGAAAACAACACCATGACACCACGCGACAGTGTTAAAGGCAGCGGATCACCCCATAGGGCCGCCACTTCCCCGGCCCAGGGACCAGCCGCATTCACCACGGCATCTACGGCCAATTCTTGGGTTCCTTGAGCAGATTCGAGAATCACCTTGCGAATCTTGCCGTTTACTTGCGCCGCACCAACCAATCGGGTATGGGTCAACACCCTGCCCCCACCCGATTCAACTCCCCGGGCAAGTGCCTGCAATAACGGATACCCATTGATCACACCATCGTTCACTGAAAAAGCCCGACTCCAACGAGAGTTGAGTCCTTCTACTGCGACACTAGCCGCCACCGGAATGTGCACCGCCTGACAACCTTGTTTCCATTTGTCGATGAGGCGATCAGGCACTTCAGGGGGAGCAGCAAACAGCCCTCCAGTATCCTCAATGTAGGAAGCCGCGATGCGTCGCAAGCAAAGGTTCTCAGTTTGGCATTGGCCCGCCGCTACCGTATCAGTCAAGACATATCTTGCCCCACTGTGCAAAAGGCCATGAAAACGCCCCGAGGTCCCATGAGCCAAGTCTCCTTGATCCACCACCGTCACCGGTACGCCTCGCAGCATGAGATCCCAAGCTGCCCCAAGACCAGTTGCTCCTGCTCCCACCACCACCACCAAGGCAGCATCTCCCCTTCACGGCAAAAGCCCGGGGCGCCCCCTAATAAAGGGACACTCCGGGCTCTCCATTTCTCAACCCGCAACCAATTGTCGTCTTCCCTGTATTATACGATAGGCGCCATGATCCAGGCAAACGCCACTTCAGTCAAGAGTTTTTCTCCAGACTGTAATCTGCCGCAAGATGTCTTGCGGCAGCGGTGGGCAACCCATAATCACCAAGTCTGGAGGTCGCACACTGGCCACTCCGCTATAGCATGCGTACGCACCTTGAAACACTCCACAGCCCGCTGCGCAGTCGCCCAAAGCAATCAGCCACTTGGGCTCCGGAACCGCATCCCAATCCTGCATCAAAGGGCGCTTCATAGTATCGGTCACGGGACCCGTGACCACCAAACCGTCAGCGTGCCGCGGGGAGGCCACCACATCTATCCCCGAATGCTGCATGTCATAAAATCGATTGCCAAGTGCCGTTAATTCTTGCTCACAACCATTACAACTGCCAGCATCCACATGCCTCAACTGCAACACCTGGATCGATTTGCCCACGAATCTCAACTCCTTTGCCCCCATAATATGTTCCCACCCTAGCGATCTAAGCAGCTATAACACAACTCAAAACTTTTGTTAATTAAAGGAAAGTCTCCCACCGCGTTGCCCGCCACCGCTTTGGACAGCAGTGGCCAATTACGGAACGTGCCGGAACGAACATGGTAGCGAATGACCTTCCCGCGATCAACTGCTACGATATGGGCATTAAGTCCATGAGGGGATTCAGAAAACGTAGCCGCCTGACCGATAAGATCTGTTGGTGGTTCCCAAAAGGGCAGCGCGCTATGAATTTGATACCTCTGCAACACCCCTTGCATCAATCGCCAAGAAGCCTCAACTTCGTCTAACCGTACCTTGAAGCGCCCCGAGACATCGCCTGACGTTTCGCTGGCATAGTCCACATGCCAACCATGGTAGAGTGGCATCAGTTGTCGGGCATCAAAAGTCAGCCCCGACGCGCGCGCCACAACGCCCTGACCACCGAATCGCAACGCATCGCTTTGACGCACCATCCCTACTCCCTTCATCCGGTCTTGAAACCCGTGATGGCCTTGCACCAGTGACCGCCATGGCCGCCACTCACGCTGCAACTGGGTAATCAGGGCTCCCAAAGCCGCGGTGTCCATAGCCAAAGATTTCCCCGGATGGACGGTATCAAACAACAACCGATGGCCAAATATGACCGTGAGACCGCGCTGCCATCGCTCTTTCATCGTCAACGCCTTTTGGTTGGCCACCGAAAACCCCACACCGGCAGGTATTTGCGCCAGGTCATTGAGATGGCTTAATATGCGCTCTGATTCCAACAACAGGATTCGTTGCCACTTGATCTCATCAGGGACTTGATAACCCGCCATCTCCTCCACTGCCATGGCCAAATTAGTCTGGTGGGAGACGGTGTCGGCGCCACAAATCCGGGAGATTAAAGGCGCCACGGACCCGATGAGACGTCCTTGCAACTGGCCTTCCACCCCGCGATGGTTTTGAAACAGGTGAAGATCTAAGTGCAAGATGTTTTCCCCGATGATGCTGAAGACAAAGTGACCTGATTCGATAATTCCCGCATGGGTCGGCCCCACTTTCATAATGGTGACGCCCTCGCCCTCCACCGTCTGTTCTGGATTATTGGGTGCCACCTCACGCCATGGTGGTTTTTGCGGTGCGTTCAGGCCTGCCATCGGGTAAAATTCATCCGGCCACCTGGGATTACGCACCAAAGCCCGTAAATCAGGATGCCCTTGGGGCCGATAGCCAAACACATCGTGAATTTCTCTTTCGTCCCATGCCATTTCCGGCAATTCCACTGTCAACGACGGAAATTCCAAGCCATGCATATCCCAGTTGTCCTGAACAACCTGCCCACTAGGCATGAGCCAATGAACGGCGATATGGCCTCCGGCAAAAGCCGTCACTCCCAGCACATGCGCTCCCAAATTTTTTCGTCGAACATTGTTGGTTATCCACTCTTTTTTTGTCATCAGCGCCGCAATCATGCCATTTCCTCCCCAAAAGCCGCTGTGCTCGAACTGTCCCCACTCGCTTTGTTGTCTTCATTGCTGCTGTACTGGGAAAAGTTCAGCCCTCCCCAGAGACCACTCAGAAGATGGTACGTTAAGGCGGCAAACGTCACCAAAAGAGCCAAACTCAGCACGATAATAAGCCACACTTGGTGCGTTTCCCACATGGCATGAAGCATGATCCATTCGCTGTAACCCAGGCCCAGAGGTGGTATTCCAGCCAGAGCCAGGATACCTAGAGACCAACTCACCGCCAATCCGGGATGAGTTTTGGCCATGTCAGTAATCTTTTCCAGCCGTTTACTGTGGTATACCGCTGATAGATGACCGGAAAGATAAAATAGGGTGGACTTAATGGCCGCATGAAACACCAACTGTAAGAACGCTGCCAATTCTGCCAATGGGGTACCAAGGCCAAACCCAATGGCCATAATGCCAACCTGCTCAATCGATGAATAGGCCAGAAGTCGTTTGATATCACGCTGAACCAACAAAGCCAAGGATCCCACCGCAATCGATAGCACCCCATAAAATACCAATAAATGGGGCCCAGACAGCAACGCTGTCGGAGGCTGCGGCACCGCAGCCACAAACCGTTCGATAGTGACCAAACAAAGACCCAATAGGGCTCCCGATAAAAGTCCGCTGACAGGAGACGGTGCCTCCGAATGCGCATCCGGCAGCCAGGTGTGAAACGGCACCAACCCGACTTTGGTGCCAATCCCGCTCACAATAAAGATGGTCGCAACCCCGCGCACAATGGGGGCAATGGCATGGTAATGGCGAGAGAGGTTGCTATAAGCCAAGGTTTCCCAGCCTAATCCTTGAAATCTTAGTCCGGCGTATACAAAAATGATCCCGATCAATGCCAAGGCTAACCCCACTGATGCAATGACGATATACTTCCAAGCCGCCTCCAGTGCCCGCCGGTTTCCCATTTCCACCACCAAAGCCCCGGACGCCAGGGTAGAAAACTCAATGGCCACCCACGACACCATTAAATTTTCGGCCAGCACAATCGCAGCTAATGCTCCCCAAAACAAGGCCCACCAAATATAGTAACGTTCTAGGCGGATGCCTCGATGTTCCCTTAAAAACCAGATGCTATCCCAGGCACTGGTGGTGGCCAATACGGTGACCACCAACAATAAAATGTCTTGCCAATCGCCGTGGAAAACCTGAGAATACGTAGCCACTGCCGTCACCACCAGCACCATCGTTACCCAAAGCGCAATGACCAAAGCGATTTTGCGAGCCCTCAACCACACCCCCAATAAAGCCAAAACAATCACGATCAAGGGTCCCAGTCCATATTGGATACTCATTTTTTACCCCCTTAACCGTCGTAGTGCTACAACATCAATCGTCTTAAACTGACGATGGATGCGGTGACTCATCCAGACCAAAATAGCGGCAGCTACCAACAAATCCACCAGCATCCCAAATTCCATGAAGGTGGGTAAAGCGCCTGCCACTGACGCAGCTAGCACCACCAGACCATTTTCAATCCCAACCAGAGCGCCTACCTGAGACATAACATGGCGACGGCTAACAATCATTAACAGACCCAAATGAACGCTTGCCAATCCGTAAAAGAACAGGGTGCGATGCAAAATAATGCCGGTTGGTGTCAACAATTCGATGACATGTCCCACAGCCAGGAGCAATCCTGCGGCAACAGGATAGGCCCAAAACGGCAACGGCTGATCTTGTCGAAATTCTGTAGGCCATCGAGAGATAACACGGAACATGGATCCTGGAATCAATGCGACCTTGATGGCTAACGTAGCGGCCATGATGGCCACCACGACCAAAGACAACCGCTCTGTAGAACCCACCATAATGGTCAGCGCCATGCCCTCCATAGCCAAAAACAATAATCCATAAACCATATTCCGAGACCACAATAGTCCCACTGCCCCGGCAAATACCAAAAATCCGGCGACTGCCATCTTAGTTGAGCCCTCCCGTCATCATCAGATAAAAGGCGAGAAGCCCTAAACCCGAGGCCATCGCCAAATACGTAGGTATTTGAAAATATCGTAGCTTGGCAAACCGACTTTCAATGCCGCCCACTATCGCCGCGGTAACCATAATTTCGCTGAGGTGAAGCACTGCGGTAATCCATGGAGACTCCAATGACGGGGACAGCCACACCCAACCCAGGCCCAGCATTGCCGTATATTTAACCGCTATGGCCGCTTGATTTTCCGCCAATAGTCGCCCGTTATATTCCAGTACCGTAGCCTCATGCATCATCGTCAATTCCAAGTGGGTATCCACATTGTCAATCGGCAGCCGCCCCAGTTCCGCCAACATCACCAAGCCATAACTGACCGCCGCCATTCCCCATGGCAACAGCGAAAGATGACCCACCACCGTGCTAATTGTCGTACACCCGGAGACAGCCCATAGCACGCCAAAAGCAGCAAACAGCGCTGGCTCAATTCCTGCCCCCAAAGTCGTGATCCGACTAGATCCCAACCCGCCAAAGGTACCCGCGCTGTCTAATCCTGCCAATCCGACCCAAAATCGTTCGAGTGCCAACAAGAAGAACAAGGTCAACAAATCATGGGGCCACGGCGTAGGTACCCGCCCCGCCCAAGGAATGGTCGCAGCCACCAGTACCATCGCGGCTAGGCTAATGCTGGGCGCGACCCGAAATATCCACGAGCTGTATTCGGGCACTGTGGTTTCTTTTCCCCAAGTCTTGGCTAATACCCAATATCCCCACCATAAACTCGGCCCGCGCCGACCTTGCAACCGCGCTTTGACAATTTGCGTTATTCCTAAAACCAGTGGGGCCATCATGATGACCACCACCACGGAAATCCCCTGTACGCCCCACAACACCGCTCTATGCCCCCCAGATGTTTCCTAATGTAAGACCAGCAACATCATGCCAACCGCCACCAGCAAATAGGTCAGATACAGACGCACCGGGCCTGCTTGAATGCGCGCAGTGGATTTTGACAGCCACCATGCCATTTGATACCCAGGACGATACAGATATCGCTCCCAGGTCGGGGTGGTACCCCCTTTATAGACAAGTCGTTCTGGGAAGTCCCGTGAATTTTCGCCAATACGGGTTAACTGACGATGGGGTCGATAAATCACCGCAAACGTGGTGCGAATGGCCTTGGTCATTGATGAGGAGGAAAACTGCATGGCCGTTGTGGCATCGCCACCACAAGCCCAACGCGGGACCTCTCGCACTTGCGATGGACGCGCCAACAGCACCAAGGCCACTACGGCGATTCCGAGAAGCACCGCGACCAGTGTAGTTTTCAAAGGAAGCAATAGGGCGACCGCATGATAAGAAGCGGCTGGATCAATACTTCCCATGACACGCACCACGGGGTCGGGAAACACTCCAAGCGCCAACGATATCAAGGCCAGACCCAATATCGGAGCCGTGATACTGCGTCCTAAAGGAATTTGGGCCACAGGTCGCCTTGGCTGGCCCAAGAAGGTCACTCCTGAGGCTTTAACAAAGCACATGCCAGCCAAGGCACTGGTGGTCGCTAGCACCAAAGCTAACCCCATGGCTGACGCCGCCCATAACCCACGGAACCCCGTTGCCAGGGATAGCAAACCGCGGAAGGTTAGCCACTCGCTTACAAAACCATTAAATGGCGGCAACGCGCTAATGGCCATGGAACCCAAGAGAAATCCCAAAGCCACTCCCGGTATCGTGCGAATCAGACCTCCCAGGTGTTCAGCGTCGAGAGTCCCGGTATGTTGTTCCACGGCTCCAGCCGCCAAAAACAACTGACTTTTATAGAGGGCGTGGTTCAGAGTATGAAACAAAGCCGCCACCAACCCCACAACGGCTAGTTGAGGATGATGCAAATCAATACCCACGCCCATTACTCCAAGGCCTAAGAAAATGATGCCAACATTCTCAATGCTGTGGTAAGCCAGCAAGCGTTTCAAATCGTGTTCCATTAACGCGTAAAGAACGCCTAAAAGGCTTGAGACCGCACCCAACACCAGCAACACGATGGGCCACACTAAAGCAGTGGCTCCCAGATCCATCAATAGAAATTGCACAATGCCAAAAACACCAAGTTTAATCATGGCACCGGACATCAGGCTCGACACCGGAGCCGGGGCTACTGGATGCGCCCGAGGTAACCAGACATGAAAGGGAATAATTCCGCTTTTGATGGCAAATCCTAATGTCAACAGAGCAAACACTCCACTCTTAGTTCCCCAAGGCAGGAAGCGGGCTCTGGCCGTCCACAAGGAAAAATCCATGGAGTGAAGCGAGGCCGCCATAAGCAACAACCCTGCTAAAATGGCCGTCGCGCTTATTTGCGACATCACCAAGTAGATATAGCCTGCCTTGATGACGCCGGGCTCTTCATGATGGGAGACGACTAACAGGAACGATGTGGCCGCCATTATTTCCCATGCGGTCATAAACACCCATACTGTTTGCGACAAGATGACCGCGGCCATCGCAAGAACAAACCACGGCAGCCAAAATCCCGTGAAGACTTGGTTATGCTGCTGGTATCCCACCCGATACCAGGCAGCCATGGTACTAACGATGCCTACCACTAGCAGAAACCACGCGCGAAGTGGCGTCATTTGAAAATATGGCGACCACAAATGAATGGACTGAAAATCCCAGAGCGCTACAATGGCCAGAGCGAGTAACCCTAGACTTAAACCCAGCATCAGATATTGTGAGAAGACTCGATGAGATGCGGCCAAAGAAGCCCCCAGGCCGATCGTGACAATTCCATAAGTCAGCATGATTAACCGTCCTTACCAAAATTTCGATTTAGTCCCCGGTGCCGTCTTGGTCAAGGACCATCTTCATGGACTCCACGCGATTCTCAAAAATTTTCCGGGCAATATCCAACAATTCAAAGACCAGGACGTCTCTTACCGTGTAAAAGACATTGGTGCCCAGTTTGCGGGCCTCTACCAGTTGATGGCTCCGCATCACTGCCAATTGCTGAGACACCGACGACGCTTCGATGGTTAAATCCTGCTGCAGTTCAGTTACGGTTTTTTCGCCGCTTCGCAGCAATTCCAAAATTCGCAGCCGCACAGGATGTCCTAATGTTTTAAACAAATCCGCCTTAAATTCATGCATCGCTGTCATCGATGTCTCCTTTAAAAGTCTTCATCCAGATTTTCGACGCACCATACGAACCATTATAATCTGCAAATCTTCAAATCTTTGTATGTGCGAATTATAAGATTTGTTGGCTCGAAATGAGTACCGTTAATGTTCTGCCGCAAATTTAAGTAACTGTTAAACAAATTAATAAAGCACGCAGGATTATTAAATCGGGTGACGAATCTTTCCTTATCCATCACGAGTTCATGTACGAACTCCCGAGGGAAAGGAGACAAATGATGAAAAACTTAGCAGCAGTAGGAGCGTTAACCATCCTCTCTCTAGCCATCGCCGGATGTGGTTCATCAACAAACACGACAGCCACCACCGCCACTCCACAGTCTGGAGGCGCCGTAGTCATTGCTTTACCCGAACAAACTTCTCCCAATTGGTTTTTTCCTGAGCTATCATTAACCGCGGACACTACGGTTAATTCCGAGATCGACGACATGTCCTATGAACCTTTGGTGTACTTTAACACCAAAGATCAATTCGATCCTCAGCATTGTTTGGCGTCATCGGTGAAATGGAACTCCAAAGGCACCGTGTACACCATCCAGCTCAACCGGAAATGGCACTGGTCCAACGGCGCCCCGGTCACCGCTCAAGATGTGGTCTTTACTTATCAACTCATGAGTGCCGGCAGCCAAAGCAATGTCAGCTATGCTTGGGCATACGCGGGAGCGGGTTCAGGCGGCATGCCGACATTGTGGAAAAGCGTGGTCGCTACTGGCCGCTACACGGTGCAAATTACCTTGAACCAGCCGAGCAGTCAGGAATGGTTTGTCCGCAACGGGATCGGACAAATTTATCCTGTCCCCAAATCGGTATGGAATAAGTATCCTCACAGCATGTCCCAAGAATTTCAATTCATCCAAAATGTATCTAACAGCCCCAACAATGCCGTGTATAAGGTGGTAGACGGTCCATATCAGTTTCAAGCGATGTCGCCCAACAACTACTGGACCTTTGTACCCAACCCCAAATATGATGGACACAAATCCTACGTTAAAAAGGTGATGTTCCAATATGAAACATCAGCAACAGCCGAGTTCACCGCGCTCAAACAAGGCACCGTCAATTACGGATATGTGCCAGGGAACCTATTAGGCGTCCACAGCGAACTCACCAATGACGTGTTGACCCCACTGTATTCTCTCGGCTTTAATTATATTCAACTGAACATGAGTCCTAAAGCTCCCAATGGGATTGGAAAAGCGTTTGATGAACTGCCAGTACGCCAAGCACTACAACTCGGGGTAAACCAACCCGGCATCATCAATGCGGTTTACCATGGCTATGGCGTGGTAGATGATACCACTTTAGCCCCCAAGCCAAAGAACATCTTTGTCGATCCGGCGTTGGCTAAGGATCCCTATGCCTATAATCCCGCTCGCGGCAAGAAAATTTTAGAAGCCAACGGCTGGCATGAGGTGAATGGAGTGATGACCAAACATGGCATTAAACTAGAATTTACCATGTTTGCAGCATCAGGTAGCACCAGTTACGATCACATTGACCAAATTCTTCAAGAAGGCTGGGCACAAGAAGGCATCATTTGCCACATTCAGTACCAGCAGTTCAACACGGTGGTCAGTTATAGCCCGAGTGACGCATCACAGTGGGCGGTATTGAATTGGAACGGCGGTTGGGGTTACTCTTCAGGGTATCCCTCAGGCGGTGTTCTTTTTAAGACCGGAGCTGCTGAAAACTCTGGCAGTTACTCGAGCAACACCATGAACACCCTGATTAACAACACCTACAGCCCGGGAACCCCTAACCAGGCCATCCAACGGATGTACAACTACGAGGAATATGCGGCAAAACAATTGCCGGCAGCTATTTTCTTGCCGGAATTTCCCAATCTCGTCGTGCATGCCAAGAATTTGCACGGAACATTGACCGACTACAACCCCATTGGCGGTGTCATATTCCCCAGCCACTGGTGGATTTCCAAGTAACCCGGACAAGGAGGGAGGGAGGTCCCCCCTCCTTGTTTAATGAGCGCGCTGAAACGACGTCTAGACGCAATTGATCTTATCCACGAGGCATCTTTAACCTTAGGTGCTCCCGTTTCTGTACTATTCCACCGGAATTCCCCCGTATTGGGCAAACCAACGATCGATGCGGGCTAGACGATCTATGGCGCGCCGTGGCCGCGAATCGGACTCATGATGCTCTTTTGGATAAATCACCAGTTCCGTCGGCACCCCGCGCTTCTTTAACGAGACATACAACTGCTCGGCTTGACTTAAAGGGCATCGCCAATCCCATTCCCCGGCAGTAATAAGCAGCGGCGTATGGATATTAGCCAGCCCGCTGGCGGGTGATGTTTGGTAATATCGCTCCAGGTTTTGCCAGGGTACCCCCATGTCGTCTTGCCACCACAAATGGCAATCGTCAGTGCCAAAAGCAGACACGTAATCAAATACGCCATGCTCGGTCACCGCCGCCCGAAAACGATCGGTGTGCCCAACGGCCCAGTTGGTCATGATGCCACCCATGGAAAAACCTGTAATAAAGAGTCGATCCGGGTCCACCCATCCTTGAGCGATAACATAATCCACACCACCCATCACATCGTCATGTTCCCGTGGCCCCCAGGAGCCTTGGATCGACTGGCAAAACGCTTCTCCATAAGAAGTGGAACCACGATAATTGACCAATAACACCAAATACCCACGACCCGCCCAGTATTGCGTTTCAAATTCAAATTCTGGCGCCTCATAAGACATCGGTCCCCCATGAATTGACACCAATAGTGGGAGACGCGACGTTCCTGGCTTGAAACCCGGAGGAGTTAACATGAGGGCTTCAATAGTCTCTCCCTCGTGATTGGCATATTGAATCCATTGGAACGTGCCGAGCTGCCTGTTAGAAAGCCACTCTGCGGAACCGCGTGAGAGACGCGGGCCCAGTGTCTCATTATCCAGTCGAAAGGCTTCGGGACCGGTGTCGGGGAACCCCATTAACAGCACAATTTCAGAGGATTGGGCATCAAAATCATAGACCGTCCCGGTGCGATCCGGGGGTTGCAACACATGCCACTTGCCATTGCTATCAAAGGACACCAATTTAGCTTGCCCTAGCATCGACGCCACCGTCAATATCTGATCGCTTTCGGTCCAAATCACTGGTCCATCAATGGTCCCCGTGAAATCTTTGGAAACCATCTCCATCGGAGATCGCTTGAAAGGCTTGGGGTATACCTGGGCATTGGCTACCGGGTCTCCAACAAAAACATCTGGCACCACCCCGCCGATTTGTGACCATCCTTGGCCAATATTCGCTGGGAATTCACTAATGGGCGACGCATCCGCAAGCGCAATTTTCCAAAGTCTCGTGAGAACATACTGATTTTCCGGGGTGGTTGAGGAGGTAAACGCCACCCAGCGTCCATCAGGAGAAAACGCCGGATGCTGTGCGTCGACATCCCCCTGGGTCAAACGGTGTGCGGTACTGCCATCGGGTGTGATGAGCCAGAGATCCACTCTTCGGTTATTGTCAACATCTCCCGTTCGATTGGACTGAAATAAGATCCAGCTTCCGTCGGGCGACCACTGGGGATTGAGCTCACTTGCTTCACCGTGTGTAATTTGTTGAACTGACCGTGACTTCACGTCCACCACAAACAAATGGCTGTTCACATCGTCCAAGTAGCCCTCACCATCATATTTATGCTGAACCCGGTCCAATACCCATGGCCCTGGACTTTTTTTATCCCGTATCGATTTTAAATAATTGACCTGTTGCGGTGACGGATCCCGTCCCGCAAACACCAAACGTGTACCATCAGGAGCCCAACTGAAAGATTGAGCTCCTTCCGGACGATGGGTAATTTGGCGTGGTTCCCCGCCCCACAGCATGTCGTAAACCCAAATTTGGTCTACGGGTTCTTCAGGGTCTTTCCCGTCTTTAGTCGGTGCCTTTAGTTCCAATTCAGCCCCCCGTTTGGACAAGATAGCAAGGTAACGTCCGTCGGGCGACCAACGGATATGGTGGTCGTGGACCATTTGGCGGCTAATCTGATAGGGTTCGGCACTACCATCGGTTAACGTCATCCATAGATTAGAAGAGTAATCATTGTCCTCTTTAATTGCCTGTGACTGTATATAGGCCAATCTCTGGCCGTCTGGAGACAAGCGCACTTCTTTAACAGGCGTTAGCAAATAAAAGTCGTCAAGCATCAACGTGCGCGGAGACACCGTCACCATCAAATCCCTCATTTCCCATGCCTTGCTAGTGTTAAACCATCGCGGGGAAACCCAAGCTTATAGCGTATTGGTGCCAGTTTGGCGCCCTTGGGGGACACGATGCCCAATTAAGACTGCAGCGGTTAACCCCAACCCTCCCATTAAAAACCATAAGCCAAGTTTTCCCCAACCAGACAGGATGAGCCCTCCCAAGATCGGCCCAATTACCATGCCCAGCGCATTGAAAAAGCTGCCAGCGCCTTGATATCGAGCCCCAAATCCTTTCGGAGCCTGTTCGGCATACTCTCCCGGGGGCAATGGTTCGTAAACTAATTCTCCCATGGTGACCACGAAAAACGCCACCACAATCATGGTCACTTCTGCCGAAATCCCCAAAACAACCATGGCCATTGCATATAATATAGCGCCCAGTCCCATCCAAAAGCGGCGGCTTCGATGTTGCAGCAACCAGGACACTGGCCATTGCAAAATAGCAATCAACGCTCCGTTCATAGCCCATAAAAGGCCATACCAACGTAACACTGACAAAGTGTGTCCCATTTCCATCGGAAAAGTTGAGGCCAACTGGCTATAGATCACGCCTATTAGTGTGCCCCCTAAAGCTAACGACCAAAATCCGGACTGCTGCCATGGCGGCAAGTATAGCCACTGATGCCAAACTTTTCCCGAAAATAACCGCACCTTGGGGCCCATTCTCCGATCCAGACCACTCGGCACGGCCATCGCCAATACCAAACTACTAGCCAAAAGACAACTGCCATCAATCCAAAAAATTAGGGAAAAATGATTAAGCGCTAAAGGCAGGCCCACCAGAGGACCTATGATAATTCCCGCATTATAGGCCAATATCAGCAAGCTAAGAGCCTGCGTTCGGCGCTTAGAAGTGCCGTTCATCGTCATCGCATGAAGCATAGCAGGATAAGCAACACCAGTCATGGTCAATGCCAATCCATAAGCAATAACCCACACCCAAGCCCGATCAGCTATAGGAGCCATGATAATAGATAACCCCGATACAGCATAAGCCATCACTGCAACGGATTTGGGACCGAATCGATCTGTCAAATATCCGGCTGGCAACTGACCTAATACATACCCAATTCCCGCAATGCCCATGAAAATTCCGGCAGTTGCCATAGGCAAATGAAGATTTCGGGTAAGATAAAAAGCGACGAAAG
Organism: Bacillota bacterium; assembly: GCA_021797515.1. Taxonomy (GTDB): domain Bacteria; phylum Bacillota; class Sulfobacillia; order Sulfobacillales; family Sulfobacillaceae; genus Sulfobacillus_C. The sequence continues at coordinate 62,884 of JAJZZP010000046.1, forward strand.
GATATAAAAACCCATCGCCGAGAGCGTACAAGAATTGGCCTATCGCTAGACCCCACATGATATCACTACTCCAAACCTATCACCATCCTCATCGAGGATTGCTTTTGGTACCGACTCTTATTGCAGTGGGTACATTACAAGCGTAGACCTTTGGGGTGATGTCCCGCAATCAAGGAAAATCCTGAATTTTCATCGGGGAACCCAACGGTTAGGCGCCATTGCAGAGGCCATGAAACCGCCCCCAAAATAGCGCCCGATTTATTGCATTTACTTCATTTTGGAAGGTACTTTGCCAAAACCGATTAGGTTTTAGGTTTTAGGACAAACCAAGACTGGGTATCCATGCCAGGCCCTATCGCGTAATACTGTCCGGTCAAATAGGGGATTAAAAGGTTGTCATAGTGGGGGGATAGGGGATGGCCCGATTGCCCGGTAAGGTGGACGGCAACACTGTCACTCGGGTGCGCCGGTGCCATAATTTGGCGATAACTCGGCATAAAAGCTACCATTCGCGGCCATGGCAATTGAGGATCTAAAGCAAATGCCGCTTGCTGTGGCGTATAAAGGTCTCCAGACATTGGCAAGGAACGACGGCCAAATAGTGGCTTTAATAATTTGACCTGAATAAACGGGTGAAACACCTCAGCTTGATGGGCTTTTCCCCAAGTCCATTGAGACATCTCAGGTCCCAAAACCATGATGCCGGATTTGGTCGCTTCTTCTATGGCACGGCCTAAATCGATCTGATCCCAACGGTCGAGCACCAAAGGTCCGATGCGTTCTCCGAGCAATCCCCAGAAGCGTTCAGGAAATGGATGAGTACCAGGTAGAGATGGTTCTACGTCGTGGAAAAACGGCCTGTCTAAAACCTTTTTTAACGAATCTGGCAAAGCAGAAACCATGAACAGATAGAGCATTGTAGGTACACTACTTTCGGCAGTGACCTGCCCGTCAAATGATTTGATGAGGTTTCGCCACTCATCCGGCAAGTCTCCCCATTGCAAGAGTTTTTGCCCAATACGATAAAGTGGATCGGAATAGACGTCTGCTTGAATTTTGGCGAAACTGTCCCGATCATGCAACGCTTCAGCTTGAATTAAGGATTCAATGCGAGCCGCTCGATATCCTAAACTATACCGTCCAAAAAGATAGGGATCCGATGTTTGGCCCACGACGGGGTTGTTGGCGGAAATTGCGTAGCCCTGGGGCGGATCAAAAAGCCTGGGCATCTGACTCCAATCCAGTGTTCCTGTCCACTCGGTGGCTCGCGTGTTGCCGTCGGCACAACCAAGATAGGGTCCCTGATTGCGCGTAGGAATTTGCCCGGCACAGAGATACCCAATATGGCCGTTACGATCCGCATAGACAAAATTCTGAGCAGGAACCCACCATTTTGCCAGCGCACTGACAAAAGTCTCCCAGTCATGAGCCTGATTTAACCCCATGATGGCCTGCATGATGGGGAGTGGTTGAAACCCGGTCCATGCCAGGGCAATCTTGGTTCCATCCTGTTCTTGATGGATAATGGGGCCCACATGCGAGTCGTAGCACGTCAAGATTTGGTCGGGCTTTCCCCGTACCTTTAACACTTCCTGCCGAACCGTCAGTTCACCAGTTTGGTCATCTCGCGCGTAGCTCACTCCGTCCAAATTCATACGAATCCGATATAAATCTTGGACATCGGGATCCACATTGGTAACCCCCCAAGCAATATCCCGATTTTGTCCGATTACAATCCCGGGGGCCCCTGGCAAACTGACCCCAAATGCCGCAAGACTTCCGCCCTCCACAAACATTTCGTACCATATCGAAGGGAGTTGAGGCATAAGGTGCGGATCATTGGCCAACAAGGGCGTCCCGTCTTTGGTATGCGCTCCGTCAACCACCCAGTTGTTGGATCCCACCCCAATACTTCCCCAAGCAAAGGGTTGCCCAGTTCCAGGAATTATGGTCAGGTTGGGTGCATCCGGCAAAGAGCCAAACAACCACTCTTGAATCTCGGCCAATTCTTGGACCTGATCGTATCCCCACTTGGCAGTCCAAATGGTATTGAGCGTCCATGCTAACTGGTAGACCAAGAGATTGCTGTCATCCAGGGACCATGGAAGCAAAGGTTGCTTAAGAAATCGATGTTCAGGAGGCAGTGGAGTTTGAGCAAATGCCAGATTAACGCCGTTGACATAGGATTGTGCATATTGCCTTGTGCTCTCGGACCATGTATCGGGCGCTTCTTTTGCCCAATGGCTTAAATTCAAACGCCGCATAAATCGGTCATAAGGCAAAGCACTTTCACCCAAAAGTTCGGCTAGTCTGCCCGCAGGTAATCTGCGCGACAAATCCATCTGAAAAGCGCGTTCCCGTCCATGAAGATACCCTTGGGCAAACAATGCATCGCGCATGGTGGCGGCTTGAATATGTGGAACGCCCACCATGTCCCAACCTACTTCCACAGGTTGCGTAAGTCCCTGTTCTACTATCACTTCGCGGGCCATCCGAGGAGGGGATTTTAAAACACCTAGCCACCGAAACAATCGACCGGTACGGCGAAAACCTGGCAAACGAAAGTCTCTTCCGTCGCTGGACGGTTGATCCATCATTCATCCCCACTCTCACTTTGCGTTTAACATATTAAGAGCAGTGTACAATTCCCTACGGTTATTGACTAGACATTTGGGACACACACAATCAAGGAATTACCTCACTGACCCTCACACGGGGCAAGCCCCGTGGGTTCCATAGGCTCACTGTTTCTCCGCATCGTACATGTCGCCATGGACACTTTGGAGTACGGCACTGACAGTTTCCCCGTTGCCATTGAGCCACCAAGCATCCCGTTGGACACATTCGCGGTGGCCTTTTCCTGTTCGGAAGGAAGTCGAGTCATTCTCCCTGAGATCTTGGATTACGCTGATGTTCTTACTTTGTGTTGCTTGTGATAATGATTGTGAATTCCACTGTTGAGGACCCTTTGTCCTGAGTTGCGGATTTTTTCGACACCGTCGTTGTGCAAGGTGAAAAATACTTCAAAGTGGGTATCACACATGGCCTTATCAGGATGTTCTAGCTTTTCATTGGCGCAGTACAATAGGAACGCGCTATACAAATCCCGTTGCACTTTCCTACCGTCAGGGAGTACATGCCATCGCTGACTCAGTTTCTTTTTGTTCTTCTCGTCGAGGATGTGATCATACCCATTAACCAAAAACCCCAATTATTTCCCCCATAGCGTCACCGCCTTGGCGGTGCGCTTGCTCGCGGACCGGACCAACTGGTTGTCCGTGGTAGACACCGTGATCCCGCATTGCCCCAACCATCCTGCTGCTCATGCTCGTCATCAACGTGCTGGCCCACCGGAATTCTCTCTAGGAAGTGGAGACCTGGGCGGGCTCGCTACCGTTGCCCCTGCTTTGGGGGGAAACCATCCAAGCGTCGCAATTTAATGACGATGCGCTGGGCCGCGTCTTGGAGGACCTTGCCGATCACGGCTCCTCGCTCTTGGTGACGGTGGGGAGCCGTATGCTAGCCGTGCATCCCACGCGCTCCGATTGGTTCCATTCGGATACCACCGCCTATTCCTTAATGGGCGACGATCCCTCCGCCACCACAAGGCCGACGGCCCCACTCGAATTGACCTGGGGGCACTCGAAAGATCATCGACCAGACCTCAAGCAAATGATGGCGGGTGGGACCATGGACGCCGAAGGGTGTCTGCTCGCCGACACGATGCTCGCGGGGAACACCGCAGACCAGACGTGGAAGGCGGATGGGGTAGACCCTTAGCCAAAGAGTTTCCCGACAATTGCTGGAAGGATAGGTGCTACATCGCTGATTCCGCGGTGATCTCCGAGCGAGCGATAACCCGGATTCGCGCGGTGGGCATGCATTGGTTGGGTCGCTTGCCGGCTCGTTTCACGCTGTGTGCGAATCTCAAGCGCCGTGCCTGGGAGCAGCCGCAGGAATCGTGGGTGGAGCTCGGGTCCGTGTGACCCAAGCGCCGACTCCCAAATCCGCCACCTACCAGGCGCAAGCCTTTGATATCACCTTTTACGACGCACCGGCCCGCGCCTTTGTGTATCATTCGCGGGCCCTGGATAAAAAGAAGGTGGAGGTGGTTCCTATGGCGGTCGAACGCGAAGAGATTCAACGCCTCATCAAGACACTCGCCCATACTTGATCGCATCGTGCCCTGATTCGCCAATGGGGGCGGCGAACTCTTTTGGGCTACCTATGAAATCGCCTTGGTCCGCAACATTATTTCCCATAGAAACAGCGAGCAGTTTTTCGAGCCCGATGAGGCTGACCGGTACCTTTGGCATTTGTCCAGCCACGACGAGACGATGCCCCGACCGCTGATGCCTCGCATCTACCGCTGGGGCGGGCATCTCGACCATGGTTGGGATCTGGTCGCGGCGGTGTTGCGCCAAACGCCGAATGATGCTCCTCTTGTTCTGTTCTGATCCGGGCAGGGCTTGCGACAGCCTGGCCGTCGTGTCCGGTCCGAGATTTCGCCGTCAGATCACCGTATGCCTGACTGGGCGTTGGGGCATCTGGCCGTAACCTTGGACAAAAGACAGGAGCAGAAATGGGCACCCGACGGCCAAACTGAGTTCTGCTATGGCAAAAACTGGGGATCACTCAGGATGTCTTTTATCCTGATAGCGAAGCCACAGACAAATTGTCTCCGGAAAGGATCAGAAACGGTCAGTCAAAACCGCATCGGAATCGGGTATCCTAATATAATCAAGGAGTGACGGAATAGCGGGACGGTGATGTCTGATGGCAGAGCGTATCGATAAAAATCCGTGGGAAGTTCTGGGAATTGAGCCGACTCATGACAAAGAAGTCATTCGCCAAGCGTACCTAAGTGCTGTTCGCCGCCATCACCCTGACCAATTTCAACGTGACCCAGCACAGTTTCACCAACATGAAGAAGCCATGAAGGATATCAACCGCGCCTACCAGTTGGTCCTTGACGGCAAGGCACCGGAACCCCATAACGCGGCATCTCCGCCACCGCCTCAGACGTCAGGCCGAACTTATAAGGCGCCGCCGCCAATTTTTTGCCCACGTCATCACCAAGCCGCTTGGCGTAAGTGCCAAATCTGCCAAACCCCGCTGTGCACAGAATGCATTGGGTTTTATACATCGTTATGCGCCAAACATTACCGTAAAAGCGCACTGAAGGGATATCGTAATCGGGTGATGCGGGAATGGGTCCCCCTAATTCTCGGTGTCGCAGTGTTGAGAGCCATAGGGCTAGGGTCAGCCGTCCTGCTCTGGGGTGTTCTTGGCTACTTGGCTCTGTTAGGGGTAGGCTGGTTACGACGCAAACGTTGGATGGGTTGTCTGGCGTTGCTGTTTTTTCCATACAGCATGATATTAGCCGGCCTTTACAGCCTTTATGAAGGACTCAGTCAATGGAACAAATTTGCTATGGAATCCAAACATCTCTGACCTCTTAAGCAATCCGCGGATTCTAGCAGACTGGCAGAATGCGATATACTGATGGTGATCCAGATAGGTGTGGCCATCGCTAAGATATGCCGTTGTGGGCGCACACGAACTCCTGCCTGCATTGTGGGCCGTTAATAGATACGGTTAGGGCCATATCCCGAAAGAAACGATGTGCCGCGTGAAAACACAGGAATTTTAACATGGTTGATCGTGTTTAGAAAGGCAGGTTTGACGATGTTTCGAAATACCGTGCCTCATTGGGCCAGGCGGCGTCGTTCCGCACCCCCACCCACTCCCCGATCTTTTTCTGTATCGTGGTCCGACGGTCGGAAACTTTGGCCATGGGAAGAAGAACCCGCGGCGGCACCGCGGCCCGAACTAAAAAGACGTAGCCTCAAGCGCCGAAGCAGGCATCGACGGCATTAAAACCGGAACCCGCCCATTGGACCCAATCATGGGCGGGCGTCTATTACCATCGGCACCGATAGCCGGATCGCCTGCCAATGTGGAAACATCCGGTTTTCGGTGATTAATACGGCGGCCCCACTCTAAAAACGAGTCGGGATCTGCCAAATCGTCAATGCCTTGACATGCCGACCAGGAATCGCCACGACTCCTGGTTTCGGCTGCCCGCTGGCGACGCTTAGATAAATCTGCTACCACATCATCGAAAGACCGATCCACAAATCATCCCCACTCTGCGTTTACGGCCCGCCCCTCACATAGAGCACTTGCCCCGAAATAAATGCAGCGTCATCAGAACACAGAAACGCCACCACATTGGCAATATCTTGGGGGGTCCCGACCCGCCGCAAGGGAATTTCCTGACTCGCCATCTTTTTCAATTGTTCAAAATCCATACCGATGCGTTCTGCGGTTTGCCGGGTCATTTCAGTCTCGATGAAGCCCGGTGCCACGGCGTTGACATTGATGTTATAAGGTCCCAGTTCGATTGCCAAGGTTTTGGTAAAACCTTGCAGTCCTGCCTTAGCGGTAGAGTAATTTGCCTGCCCCCGATTGCCCAGGGCTGACGTGGATGATGTGTTGACAATCTTTCCCCAACGGACTGGCACCATATATTTTTGTGCAGCTTGAGCACACAAAAACGATCCTTTCAGATGCGTGTTCATCACCGCGTCCCAATCCTGGTCAGACATTTTAAACAGCAAGTTGTCCCGTGTAATTCCCGCGTTATTCACCAAAATCGCAATTCCCTGCCATAGATCCGCGATCTGCTGAAACGTTGCCACGACCTGGTCCCGCTGACTAACATCACACGCAAACGCCTCCGCGGTTCCCCCTGTCTCCCGTATAAGATTTCGGGTGGTTTCCGCGTCTTCTTCACGCAAATCCAACACCGCTACCGAAGCACCTTCCTTAGCGAGGCGTAACGCCTCGGCTTGTCCAATCCCCCGACCGGCACCGGTTACCACCGCGACACGTCCTTGCAGTTTCCCCATAACAATCATCACGCTCCCTTATTTAATGATGGTCAACGTCCTTCAAACCGCGGACGCCGTTTTTCTAAAAATGCCTTAACCCCTTCTTTATGGTCATAGCTGACAACCATACGAGGTTGAGTCGCTTGTTCAGCTCGCAGCATATCTTCCAGCGAGCTGGAAAACGACTTGTCGGTCAACAGTTTCATTTGTCCAATGGCTAGTCCTGGGCCATGCACCAAACGATCCATCAAAGCCTCGGTTACTGATGGCAATTGATCTGAGGGCACCACTCGGTTGACAATCCCTAAATCACGGGCCTCGGCCGCAGAAATAGGGTCTCCCAGAAACAAAAGCTCTTTGGCTTTATGCGGCCCGAGCAGTCTCGGCAGAAAATACATTCCGCCTCCATCAGAAATCAGCCCCACTTGAACAAAGCTCATCACAAACTTTGCGTCCTCAGCGGCCACAATTAAATCGCACGCCAATGCCAAATTAAAGCCGGCACCGACGCAAAATCCATGCACTTGCGCCACAACCGGCTTAGCAAGGTTCTTTAAGGCAAGCACTGCTTGATTTAACCGCCCCACATACTCTTCTACCACCTCGGGATTGGCGGCCTGCATGGCGCGCACGTCTCCTCCTGTGCAGAACGCACGGCCCGCCCCTTTGATGACCACACCCTTTATCGACTCATCTGAGGCACTCTTGTTCATGGTCGTGGTGATACCATCCACAATCTCTTCACTTAACGCATTCAATACCTCGGGACGGTTCAGTATAACCCACGCTACACCGCCCTTATTTTCCACTAAAAGTTCCGAAGTCGCCATTTTAGATGAATCTCCTCTCATGACTAAATTTGGCGAAAATGAGGCCGTGTAGCCAAAGCATAGCGCACCAACCACTCCACTACTTGGTACATATCGGCAAACCGAGGGTCTTGAGTTTGGCCCTGGTGGTATCGATAATATATTTGCGCTACAATCACTGCGAGTTTGAAGTAAGCAAAGGTCAAGTAATAGGGAAAATTGGTGACATCCCGGCCGCTTAACCGGGCATATTCTGAAACCCACTGTTCCCGACTCCAAAATCCAGGCAATACCGTGATTGTTTCGTGGAGCGCGTTCTGCATGCGTTCATCATCATTGGCCTGAATCCAATAACTCATAGCAACCGCCACGTCCGCAATAGGATCCCCGACAGTACTCATTTCCCAATCGAAGATCCCCGCCACATCACGATAGTCCGGTGCAAACACCATATTATTGAGTTTGTAATCGTAATGAATAATGGTCGGCGATGCCGACTGTGGAACATGATCTAAGAGCCATTGGGTCAATTCCTGATCCCCTGGAATATCAGAAATTTTGGCTCGCTGGTAGCGCCCAATCCAACCTTCCACTTGACGTCGCAAAAATCCTTCAGGTTTGACCCGGGACTCAAGTCCTGTATGTTCCCAGTGTACTGCGTGCAAATCCACCAAACGTTCCACTAATATTTTCGAAATGCGTTCACCGAGTTCCGGCGTGTATGCTCCGGGTGCCTTAAGCGCCTCCTCCAACAATACTCCGGGGCGATGCTCCATTAAAAAGAAAGTGCTTCCCAGAACTGACGCATCGGTACATAACGCGATCGGTTTTGGAGCCCATCTAAATACGGGGTAAATGTCCACAAGCCACTCATATTCACGTACCATATCATGGGCCTTAGGCGGCACCGGTCCAAGCGGGGGACGGCGCAAGACATAATCTTGCCCTCCCACAGACAACAGGTAGGTTAAATTAGAACGCCCTGCGGCAAATTGCCAAACCCGCATCGATGTTGCAGGCAAATCCGGGATGACAGTGCGCAGATATGATTCCAGACGTGCGATATCCAGTTCTTCTCCAGATCTCATTGGTGTCAGTTGCGACATATTCTCACCGACCCTTACTCATGCGGTTTGTCCCCCATCCACTACTATGATGGCACCGGTCATGTAATCGGAAGCCTTTGACGCCAACAACACTGCGATACCCTTGAGATCGTCGGGCGCGCCAAAGCGTTTTAGCGGTGTGGCTTCTAACAGAAACTCGCTATTTTGTTCAATAATGGCACGAGACATCTTAGTCGGGAAAAACCCTGGAGCGATGGCGTTCACTTGAATTCCCAACGGACCCCATTTCACAGCCAAATCGCGAGTCAACGCAATAATGGCACCCTTGCTCGTGCTATATCCCACGGCATCCAACGCCTGAGGATTGCTGCCGCGAAGTCCTGCCACCGATGCAATATTAATGATCTTTCCCGAGTGTTGCGGTATCATGACACGCGCTGCCTGTTGGCTCATTAAAAACGTCCCGGTGACATTGACCTCCATGACCTTATGCCAGGCATGGATTGGCATGTCGATCGCTGGCGCTCCCCAACTGGCTCCACTGTTATTGACCACAATATCTAGCGAACGAAATTCCGCTACGGTCGTATTGACCACTTGCACCACTTGTTCCGGGGAACTCACATCAAGGGGCAACGCCAACGCTTTCCCCCCTAATTTCACCAATGCCTCGGCGGTTTCCTCGCATGCCTCCAATTTCCGTGAGCACACTACAAGGTTGGCTCCCGCTTCAGCCAAAGCCTCCGCCATGACACGGCCCAGTCCTCGCCCTCCTCCAGTTACAATGGCGGTTTTGCCGTGGCAATCGAACAGCTCTTGAACCTTCAGAAAAACCCCTCCTTCACCTTAGGAACGGTATTGCCGCAACTCGTCCCGAGCCAACTGGTCCAAATGTACTTCATCCGGACCGTCTGCAATGCGCAATGTGCGTGCATTGGCCCACATACGGGCTAAGGGGACGTCATCACTGACACCAGCCCCGCCAAAAGTTTGAATGGCACGATCCAGTACCGAAAGTGCCACATTAGGCGCCACCACTTTGATCATGGCAATCTCGCGCCGCGCTGCCTTATTCCCCTCGGTGTCCATCTTATAGGCCGCCCATTGGGTCAGCAATCGGGCTTGGTCAATCGCAATCCTTGATTGTGCAATCCACTGGCGAATCACACCTTGGTCAGCCAGTGGTTTGCCAAAGGTTTCCCGCGTTAACGATCGCCGGGCCATCAGTTCCAAGGCACGTTCAGCTGCGCCAATCATGCGCATTGAGTGGTGAATTCGGCCAGGGCCCAGTCGGCCTTGAGCAATGGCAAATCCTTTCCCTTCACCCCAAATCATATTATCTTCGGGAACTCTGACCTGGTCAAAAGTAATCTCGCCGTGCCCATGCGGCGCATCATCATAGCCAAATACTGGCAGCATCCGGGTTACCGTTACCCCCGGCGTATCCAGAGGCACCAGAATCATCGATTGTCGTTCATATTTAGGTCCATCGGGATTGGTTAATCCCATGATAATGGAGATCCGGCAATGGGGATGACCAGCACCGGAGGACCACCACTTGCGTCCATTAATGACATATTCATGGCCGTCTTTGACAATCTGGGTGCGGATATTCGTAGCGTCTGACGACGCCACATCAGGTTCCGTCATAGAAAAACAGGATCGGATAGTACCATCCAATAACGGTTTGAGCCAAGTTTCCTTTTGCGCCTCTGACCCGTAACGGACTAAAACCTCCATATTGCCGGTATCCGGCGCGTCACAATTAAAAACCTCCGCGGCAAAGTAGGCGCGTCCCATAATCTCCGCCAATGGCGCATATTCCGTGTTGGTCAGCCCTGCGCCATATTCCGACTCCGGCAAAAATAAATTCCACAGCCCTTGCTCTCGAGCTTTTTGTTTCAAATCCTCTAAAATAGGCGGCTCCGCAAAGCCGCGGCTCCGGACCTGCTGTTCATATAGGTTCTCGTTAGGGTAAATGTAGTCGTCCATAAACTTAGTCAATTGCTTTTGCAACTTCTGTGATCGTTCGGACATTGTAAATGGTGTCATCTGAACAGCCTCCTCCAACATACTGACTGGCGAGTATAATTTAAGCATACTCTATTAAAATCGGATCCCCAAGAGATCCTTTAACCGTTAAATTCCCCTCAGGTATATTCTACCATTAACGGATAATTATTCTGGATAATGACTCAGTGAAACCAATCAGCCGCGCGAAGCGTTATGCCGGTAGTAACGCTAAGGGAGGCACCGCTCTGTGAAACGGTTGACTTTGATTCTCTGGGGGATAGGAATAAGTGTGGGATTATCCGGTTGCGGCGCAGTAAACGCCTCGGTTCCAGTTACGACACATCACGACCATGCCAAATCCACCACCACCCAACAATCGACGCCGTCCGATTCCACTACTGCACAAGCAACATCCGTCCAATGGCTGCGATTGCCGCTTCGCACCGAGTTTGGTGAACCAACCATGATTGGCGGTATTGCGGTGCACAAAAGTGGGTTGGTGTTTCAGGTAGAGTCGTATACTCTGAACCAAAATGCAGTCCGAGCCGCCGATCATGCGGTATCTTGGAACGCCAGCAGCCAAGGGTTTGGCACGCCAGTTGCTACATCGGGAATATCGTCAAACCCGTCCCCCGTATTTCAACTGTTGCCGGGCACTACCAGCGCTTCCTCACCTCAACTAATGGACGGCAGTAGCCCCGCCACCGTTGCATGGCCGTCTCAAATCCCTACTTACCAATCCGGACAAAATCCGGCATCGACCCCATTTCAATTCGATAATCGCGTCATCGGCCAATCCGGCCAATGGATTTGGGTAGCCCTAAAGGGTCCGGCTCGCGCTAGTTGGCCGTTCTCGAGCGGTGTTTGGGGTTTTCGTCATTGGGATCGTTTGGTCGCACTGAATGTCGCCACCGGACAATACCGAATGTTTTCTTTGCCCCACTCCTATTCTGAGACCCTCACCTACCCTCTCTGGTCGCAGCCTCCGGCATTTGCCGCGACCACAGATCATGTATATATTGGTATTGGCTCTTGGATAGGAACTTTCCCCGCCAACCCATTAATCGCAGACAAAATTCTCTATCAGGGTTCGCCCCCGCCATCCCTGGCCACCGCACGCATTCAAAGGGCTCTCACTCTTATTAACCAAAACTCTTGGCAATCTGTCGATGCCGACGCAGCGTTTTGGAATTGTTATGTGATGAAAGATCCCAGCCGCCAAGCATGCTCAGCAGGCAATGCGGTACCCATCAGTTCGGCTTTAAGTATGAGCCCCACCTACTTTAATCATGGTGATGTCGGATTTTCTCTGATTTGGGCCAACTTGTTACCCATGCCCAATGAAGACACCCAAAAGAGGACGGTGGCCATGCAGCGCCTTAACCTAGCGCTTAAGGCCAGCCTTTTCTACGACTGGATTGGCAATCCCAGTTCCCAGGCCATACGACATCAATATCCCGATGGCCCTCCCTATCCTCTGCCGGGCTACTATCGAAAAAATGGGATGTATTGGGCAAAAACATGACATAACGTTATCTTTGCCTCACGTAAGCATCTTATCTCAACCAGGCATATCTGGCTTCGTGTTCCCGGCGATTAGTAAGACCGCGAATCGACAAGCAACATCATGTCTAATCGAGAAAAGTCATTCAGCTAGCACAGATTCTCTTGCGTTTCCAGTGTTTAGCACTATTACTATCGCAATATGCCGCATTTGAAAAATTCCTGCAACCTCTTGGGAAACCACAGCGTTGTTGTTATTGTACTTGGAATGAAAGAAGGCGATCTGATTTGAGCGTGTCACGTTCTCGTACGCATAGACCAATAGGTTTCCCCATGGCTTGGATCTGGCTACCCATTGTTTTCGTGGGAATCATCACCATGCTTTTCCTATCATTACCGCGTGTACGCACAACGGAAAGTCGACGAGGACTTCTTCGGGTGACGCTAGGCGGATGGGGCGCGCAATTAGCGGGTGCCACTTTCAGCTACAATGGACACACTGTAGCATTAAAGGATCAGCTCCAGCGCTTGGTCCCCGAGCGCGTTCTCCCTCCTGGGGTTTTGGGAACCGTGCACTTGATTATTCAGCACTCGGCTATTGTGAACTGGATCCCGGGCGAAACCAAAAACTTGGTGATCCCGGTCACAACCCCGACGACTCCCACTGTGGCACAGCGTCAATTTACTCGGAGTGTCGCTCCGGCCATGACACTTGTCTTTCAAAAACCTGTGTCGATGGTCGCTTACGCCACCGAGCATCACACAGGAACAGTCCGCTTAGCTGTTCCTGATCGCAGGGTAACCGTTACAGTTGGCTCCACACATCCGGGAACTATCGGATCCATCACGATACGAACCGCGGCTGCCCTGTGGGAATCCTTGGGACCGGCAAAAACCGTGGCATGGACGGCTCCCCCCTTTCTTACCGCGTCCGGCTCCCCGCAAGCGGACATATCCCCGCAATCACCTTTGACGGTCACTTTTAGTCGACCGTTAACCCATCGGGACCTGAATCATTGGCAAGTGACGCCAAAAACACCGGGATCTTGGAAGGAAATCAATGCAACCACCTATCAATATACCCCGAATTCAGAGTTTGGGTTTGGTCCCAATTCACTGGTGACAATAACCATTCCTGGCGGATCCATTGGCCCTCGCACCCGATCTGGGTCCTATCTGGCACACACGACCTCGTTAACCTGGACCACAGCGCCGGGTTCGGTTTTACGCTTGCAGCAATTATTGGCCGAAGAAGGTTATCTTCCCGTCAGTTGGCAACCAACGGAACCGGGTACCCATACCCTTTCCGCGGAAATTTCAACGATTTATAATCCACCCACCGGAACATTTCAATGGAAATCCGAAAACTGGCCCCAGGCATTAAAAAATCTTTGGAGCCCAGGAAATTGGACCGTAATGACCAAAGGCGCCATTATGCAATTTGAGCGCGTCAACGGATTGACCGTAGACGGCATTCCCGGACCAACTGTATGGAGAGCCCTAATCGACGACCGGCTTTCAGGACGAGTTAGTCCCGACGGTTACACCTATATATTTGTGACCGAAGATCTTCCGGAAACCCTGCAGCTGTGGGACAACGGGCAATTGGTTCTCTCAGCGGATACCAATACAGGCATTCCCCAAACGCCTACGTACTTAGGTACTTTCCCTATTTATGAGCGGTTGCCGTTTCAAATCATGCAGGGACATAATCCGAACGGGACCCCATATGCGGATCCGGTGCACTGGATTAACTACTTCAAGGGTGGCGATGCGGTGCATGCATTCCCTAGGGCTTCCTATGGGTTTCCGCAAAGTTTAGGTTGCGTCGAATTACCGTTAAATATTGGGCCTATCGTGTACCACACCGTGCACTATGGAACTTTGGTCACCGTAAATCCTCCTGGTGTAGCCCCGGCTCCAGCGAATTCGTCTATCTCATCCTAATCAGACCCGTCCATGTCTTTTACGCCGCAAACCGCGCCATTATTCTGGCCTTATAACACTTGGGTGTTCTGGGACAAATCCCGCAATCGGTAGTCGCATCAATTTAGACTGCTGTTACTGCGACAGGCACCTCCCGTCGCAGTAACATACCAACAGATTGGCTGACGAGGAGCTATAGCCCGACTATGAGACCTCTTGAATCCATCCCTTGGGAAGATACCGAAATCGCAGTATAATCGGAACACATAGTTCTGGAAAATATTTGATCGGGATGGTGAACCGTGTTGACGAAGATTCCCTTGGTTGGTGGCGATGCAATAACCGCAGAACAGTTGGGATTTACGCTGAATCCATGAGCACTTGCGCACAGAACAGATGGCGTTCGATTTTAATGGTCCGATTTATATGATGATCAGCGGCAATTTGACAGTGCCATACGAGGAAGTGACAAACGCGATTCAACATGGTGTGCACATCATTGGCGACCCGCCTGTTCTTCGGACTCGATCACTACGGACTGAACATCTGCTTGCCCACCAAAAAACACAACCGAACAGTCGTCTCGCTAAACGAAACGGAAATTCTTTGGGCTGCTCTCACGGGATGGTATGGGCGACTATCGATTGGCTCGAACCGAAGGAAGTAACGGCAATGGTTCCCAATTGGGGCATGTCCTATATTCCCGAAACCATTTTGCCGGCGTTGAAAGCCTCCGGTGTCACCGATGACCAAATCCACACGATGATGGTGGAAAATCCGCGTCGCTTATTTGACCGATAAATCAGGGAGGGTTTGCCATGCAATCGATTTGGCTCAAGTCATGGCCTCAAGGAGTCCCAATGATGTGGGAAAAACCTACCGAAACGGTTGCCCAAAGAGTATTTTTGTGGGCCAACGCTTGCCCGAATCATCTACCTATCATTTACTATGGCAGACGCTTTGATAACCAGGCACTCGCCCAATGGGTCGGTCGCACCGCGCATGCACTGGTGACCGCTGGAATTAAACCCGGAGACCGGGTGTTGCTATTCATGCAAAACACCCCTCAATTTGTATTTAGTTACTTGGCAGCCCATGCTGTAGGTGCTGTGGTCGTCGCCGCCAACCCAATGTTCATGGCCGATGAATTACGCTATGAATTGGAAGATAGTAAAGTATCCATTCTGGTCGCAGGCAGAGAGCTAGCCGCGACAGTGGAAAAAGCACTTACCGGTCAAGGAAGCATTCCCGTAATTTATGCAGCATTTGATGAATTTTTACCGGATAGCCCAATCCCGGCAGCGCCACGGGTGGTCGAGATTCGTCAATCCCTGCCCAAAAACGGATCCGGCAAAATTATGCGGCGCCTTTTAGTCGACGAAAAAAGATCTCGCGTTTCAAGTTGATGCTCCTTGTTGTCAGCGGCCACCGCAATATCCAGAGAGGCCCTTATGGGCCTCGTTTATTTTTGGCTCGCTCAGTGATACAATCAATTCGCCAAAATACGGTGCGGCGGATCTCTTGGCGTTTAGGCGGGGAAGGCGATGCACAGGAGAATGCCCCCTTTGGAGGTTCTATTATCGCTAGTGTAACGCTGTAATAACCTTAGTGAATATCAGGAGGATCGCAGGACGGCTTATCGTCAGGGATGCAAAAAGGTCTCCGATTTCTGCCTCAAACGAGTCGGCCTCACCGAAACCTATCGGCCCTTGAGGGCGCGGTTTGGCCTACGTTCACAAATGGCCCAGTCGGTGACCAAGACGGCGATTTCCGGCCACAAAAGTATACTGACCCATGGGCTCTCGTGGACACCGGCGCTGTTTACCAAGTCGGTGTTGGGTCTGGCGGGGATACGTCATATGGTCGGGATCGGCTTTGGCATCAACTCTGTGGTGACCGCCTATGATTCCCAAAAATTTGATCAGAATTCGGGGGGGCCACAGTGCGGGTCCGACTGTGCCAGACGCTGGAGGTATAAAGCGGCAATACATCATGCACGCACGGTGTCCGTGGACCCGCGCTATACCTCGCAAACCTGCCCTAAGTGTGGACTCTTTGCTGGGGAGAATCGTGATAAGCGTCATCGATTTCAGTTTCAAAACTGCCACTACCAGTCCCACGATGATCGGATTGGCGCCATGAGCCTGCACCATCTGGGAATTGGGTACTGGGTGACAGGTGCGACCGAAGCAGGCCCGCGGCCGTGAGAGCGTCGTCAACCGCCCCACGACGCGATCTTAATTGAACATAAAGCCCGCGCATTCCCCTTCCCAAGCGAAGCCGGGAGGGGGTCAAGCGGGTGGCGGCCGTTGAGGACGCTAGAGTTTTTTCTTCCCGTCAGCGCGTCCCATTGCCTATAAAGCCTGGG
>JAJZZP010000122.1 GCA_021797515.1 Bacillota bacterium
TCTTCCCCGATTGATGCCGAGGTGTTCAGCGATGTCTCCGGTGCTTTGTGGGGTGGTGTGATACCACTGCAAGGCCAACTCCAGGCGATAGGCGGCTAACCCGGCACGGATCACTGCATGAAACGCTTCGGATTCCCGCAGGCCCATGTTTTGACACAGGGTGGTGAGTGCTTCAGCTTCCTCCCGGGTTAACGGAATCGGACGATCGTCTAACGCCATCGACTATTCCTCCTTGCCGTCAAGTTGGTGCCAAGCATAGTCCAGAAAGATTTTCGGCGAGGCCTGCAATGTTTCGAGCGTGGTGAGATACCGCCGTGCGGCTTCCTGGGATAAGGTGCCCCATTGCCAGGCGTCACTCAGAAATTCAGCCACACTGACGACGGGGATGTTGAGGGTGCGCGCAGCATACTCGTGAGCGCTGAACTCATCGATTAGCGCGACCGCTTGCATCTCTTGCGCTAAGAATAACACGCTGCGCTCACCGGGATGAAAAATCGGTTGGGTGTGCTCAGGGTCTACGATCTCGAGGTGGCCGCCTTCGAGCGCCTCGGTCATTTGGAGTTGGTCCGGATAGCCTCGTGGCGTATGAAACACTTCATCATAGACGGCCGAGGGTACCCAAATGGGACACGCATAGTGCTCCCAGAGATACGGGACGAGCCCTACGTGAGCACACAGACTCCAGAACGAAGTATCGATGACTGCGGGAGACGCAGCGGGAATGGTTCTCATGTCGTACTCCGGGGCTCATGCGGTCGTAAAACTCGTTGCCAGAAGGATCGTTTCGACGCCGAAGCGGACGATAGCGTGGCGCGGATCTGGGTTCTCAGCGATTCATCGCGCGTATCGAGTTGGGCACGGAGTTGCCCGAGTTCCTCTTGGATGGCGGTGAGTTGTTGCGTTTGTAATTCAACCGCAACGCGCAAGGCTTGAAACGCTTCAACCAGGCCAGAATCCGATTGCTGCTGCGCTGCTGCGGTCTGCTGCTGCGGTATCGTAGCAGGGATGGTTCGAGGGTAAGAGTGGCTTAGCACGGCGGTTACCGCGTCCGGAGTTCCGTGATTTCGCAAGATGTCCGCAATGATGCGCAGAATCTCTACCGCTTCAGGCCGATACCGCCGGTATCGGCCCTCTCCGACCACGGGGATCCATTCCGAGAACTTGTCGCGATAATAGCGCACTGTCGATTCCGGCAGGCCCAATTGCTGAGCAATCTGCGCCATAGTCAAATTGTCACTCATCGCACACCTCCGGCACGGACTCGTTTTCCTTTCGTCGTGCTCTGAGGGAGTTCCTGCCTGGCTGCGAAGAATTGCGGTGCATTGCGGAAGAATTATGGCTCAGTAATCGTGGTGGGTCCCATCCGTTGAATGGACAGACCAAGGGATGGAGAGTTTCAAGTGGGTGTACGCATACGAGACCCGGCGGGCCTCTCATCAAGGTCCGCTTGGCAGAACACGCATTCTCCCTTACCAGGCCGCTTCGTCAGAGCCTTCAGTCGCGCAGATCCATCTCCGCCTACTCCTTGGGCGAGACTAACCGGGGAAATCACGCTATGTCCTCGCTCAATGCTCTCTACGGACCCTCGCTTCACGGCGATTCGACCCTGCAGAGGGGGTTTTCGCCTATTCCCTAAGGTTTGTCATACTGCGGAAAAATTTGTTAAACTTTGGGTGAAATATTCCAAAAAATTGGAGGCCCCGCCGTTAACGCAGAGCCCACCGTCACCGTTACTGTACTTGAAATGTTTGGGTTTTTCAAGAGCAAAGCAAACGGTGGAGGCCTCCAGAGAGAAATGGAGGAGGTCTGTCATATGTCGAAGCATTCCGAAGAAGAACTACGTCGCTTGATTGATGGGAATCCGAGCCTGGGACTCGCCGCGCAAGCCCCTCGTCAGCATCGCCAGCGGTTAGCGACGGCGCTGCAAATCGAACAGGAATCAGCCCAAGCAGCGGGAACCTTAGCTTATCAGGCACGATTACTGGTGCAATGCAGTCTGCCGTATCGGCGGCAGTTGATGAATGAATGGACTCGCACGAACGGGAATATCACTCTCACTCTGTTAGCCCCCCAAGCGATTGGTTTGCCTTATGGTGCTTATCCGCGTTTGTTGCTCATTTGGATGATCACCGAGGCCGTACGCACCCATAGCCCTCGCATCGCACTCAGTGGCAACCTAACGCAACTGATGAAAGTGCTTGGGATCAGTGAGCGTGCTGATGGCCGACAAATGCGGAGGTTCAAACAGCAAACTCATCGGCTCAGTGCGACAATGGTCACATCCACCGTCATCGAGAAAACGAAACAAGGTGGAATCGTGACGCATGATACCGGATTTCGTGTGGCGAGTAGCGTCGATTTGTGGTGGGACCCATTTTTAGGGTCTGGGGACCCCTCTCAGATCGTGCTCACCGAGGAGTTTTACCGGGTGATTACCGATCGCCCAGTGCCGGTGGACATGCGAGCCATTAAGGCCCTCAAAGGCTCTGCCTTAGCGCTCGACATTTATAGTTGGCTCGTCTACCGTCTAAGCTATCTCAAACATCCGACGACCATCCCCTGGGAACTGTTGCAGATGCAGTTTGGCAGCAACTATGCGGAAACCAAAGGAGGGCGCTACATGTTCAAGAAGGATTTTCAAGAGCAATTGAAGGCGGTCTTAACGGAATATTTCCAGGCCAAAGTCACGGTCGATCAACGCCAAGGCATTACGCTGTATCCGAGTCGGCTGGCGATTGACCGTCGGGCAGAGTAGAGCGTTAAAACAAGAGAACATGTGTTTCCTAAATATCCCCAGGGATAGGAGGATTAAAAAGTTATCCTCGTGACATTGGTTGACCCTGTTGGCCCGAAATAGAGGGGTAAGCGTGTGACATTGGTTGACCTTTTGCGTGACATTGGTTGACCATGCCCCCCGCAACCCCTTGCGGTGTCTACGTTTCCGGGACCCCCCTGTAGTTAGCCTTTAGATCTTTAAAGATCCCTGTAGTAGAAACCGCATTTTTGGTGGATAAGTGGATAAGCCTCATTTTCATGAACAAACAAATGTTCGCCTCGGCTAAACGCCGAGCCGTGCCAATTTCCGTGGGGGAGATCCCCCACCCCCCCTAAAACCCCCCCCGGGCCCCGCTTAAACCGCTCCCGAAGGTCGCTATTTAAGCCCCTGCGTCGCCTGAAAGCCTTCGGCAACGCCGCCGCTTCTCTTGACTTCCGGCGCTAGCCTTCGGACTGGCCGAGACAGGGAGAGTACCCGCAACCCGAACTTCCCTGTCTCGGACCTCCCAGGATAGCGCCGGAGTCAAGGTCGCTCTCTCTAAAAGACGGCCTCCTCAGAAAGAGCACCCAGGCGGCACGCAAAGGCCCCTCAGAAGCCTTGTGGGCCCCCACACGCCGATCGCAGGAACAGGTGGTAGTTCCCCCCTCCTATTCCTGCGATCGGCGTGTCTCAGCGTGTCCTACTGCGCCACTGAGTGGGCTTGCTGTCGCAAGTTCTGTACCAGGGTATGCCAGGCCGTTTGTTCTTCGCTACTGAGGACGGTCCCCCCATTGCGCCAGAGTTCTGGATTATCGGGCACAGCTGCCTTGACTACGGCAGCCAATAGGTGGACCACCGTCGTCACCACTTCCGCATTCGATTTCGCCCGCATCAAATACGACAAATAGCTGATCTCGTCAATCACCGTGGGGTCTACGCGCACATTCAATTGTTGCGTGGCCATGGGCCTCACCTCCCAGTCTAATTGTATAGCCTTGCTAGCACTGCTAGCAAGGCTATACAATTAGACTGGGAGTAGTGCCGTAGCGTTCCGTCCACTGGCGCCTGGCTTATCGCGAGGCCCCTCGCTCCGGACCGTCTCGCTCCTGACTGGGTATCGTGGGCGTAGGCGGTTTTGGAGAAATCTCACGACCGTGGCCGTCCACGATGCGAATCGTCGTCCATGCGGTCGGGGGTAGCGGTTGCGGTGGTACTTGACGTTGAGGGTTCGGCTTCGTCTGCTTTGGCGCCTGGGCCTTGGCTTTCATTTCGGCCTGCTCTGCGGGGGTCCACGGCTGGTCCAGCAGGCTTTGCCATCGGGCTACCTTGGCCTCGACTGCCTCCCTCGTAGCCCGCGCGGCTTGGCAGGCCGCTTGATTTTGGGTCGCTAGGGCTTGTTGCGCGGCCCAGGGCGCTTGCAAGGCCTGCAGTTGTCGTTCGGCCCACTTCCCCTGCTCCACCCGGGCTTGCTGTGCCTGATACTCTTTGGAGCTCCGCCATCGCGTCCACCATCCCCGAACCCCGCTGAATTCGTATTGCAGTCGTTCTTGTGCCCGCTGCGCTTGCTGGACCCGCTCGGTTAATTGGTCGTGCGTGGCTTGCAATGGGTTGGGCTCTTGCACCGCCCGTAAGGCCTCCTGCTCGGTCGCCTTGGCGCTGGATAATTCGTTCTGAGCCTCCTGCACCCACTGGGTCACGTCCGCTCGGGTGAGCACCCGGCCGGCTTGCTCTTCCCAGCCTCGCACCCGTTGGCGTGCTGGCTCCGGCCATCCGGCTTGGGCTCGCCAGGCTTCGGCTTGGTGGATTCGCTGCTGGACTTGCTCTAAGGGCTGCCGCTGCTCGCGCACGACCGCTAAGTCCACGACCGCTTGCTGATGCCCCTGCACCACCCGGTTGATATTCCCCCGGTCCGTCACGATCCCTCGGCGCTCCATTTGCCGAACGGCCACGCCTTCATGCACCGTGGGCAGGCGGTCGGTCACCCCTTGGGCGGCTAATGACCGGGCATCAATCTGAACGGTTTGCCCCGCTTCGGCTAAGACTTCGTTGCACGTGATTTCCCATTGGGTGCGCCAGGTCACCAGGAGCGCTTTGGCGTTCCAGTCCCGGTTCTTCGCCCCGAACCCGTCGGGCGTGAGAGTGCGCGTGGTCAGTAGGATATGGGCATGGGGATTGGGTTCGTGGGCGTCATGGCCTTCATGCAGGGCCACATCGGCCACCATCCCGCGCGCGATAAACGCTGCTTGGACGAACTCGTGCACGGCCTCGCGTTGTTGCGCCGGGGTCAGTTCCCGCGGCAAGGCCACTGTCACTTCCCGGGCGGTCTGCGCATCTTTGCGCTTTTCGTTGGCATCGACGGCCGTCCACAAGGCTTGCCGGTCGTGGACCCAGGCCGGCGCCTCTTCGGGCGCTTGGATCCAGGTCGCTCGGACATCGTGGCGACGGCGATAGTCCTGGATTAAGCCTTGGCGCTCGTCGGCTAACTTCGCGCCCGCCCGATAGGCCGCGGCGGCCACACAGGATCGCCCTTGTCCGCGCGAAATCACTTGGACGCTCAGGTGGTAGATCGCCATTGGGCCCACCAGCTTTCCTGGGTGTGCGCATAGGCCTGCAATTGTTGGGCCTCCTCCACGGTGGTGACCCCCAGCGTGGCCAGGATGCCCCCCACTTGAATCAAGGTCCGCGTGCGCTGCTTGCGGTCGGCTTGCTTGGCCTGGGCCTCCAAGGCCTGCTTCTGAGCGCGGAGTTGCCGAATCTGTTCGTCAAGGTCGGCCATCCGTTCGGCCAGCGTTTTGTGGGCCATTCTCCTCGCCTCCTTTCGGGTGCACATCTGCTACTGAGTCTAGCACACCCGCCAAAATCCCGACCGACCGCAGTGAGGAAGGGCGCACTTATACATTGCTCCGCAATGTCGTGCGCAAAAGATCCGGATCCGCCCTCCGGGCGGCTTGCCCGCTCTCGCGGGCTTCCTGTCGCCTTCCCCCCTGAGTTGAATGGGGACCTTGGTCCCCATTCAACTCCTGCTCGCTCTCTCGCCCTCGCAGAAGTCCGGCACGCCGATTGCCTCGGGGCAATTTTTTGCTCGACCTGGTAACCTTTAGCACCCATGCGGCGTTATATTTTGTGCCATTTTCGGAATGGTTTGGCGAAACAGTGGAAATTGTCGGAGGCTCGCGATGATGAGGGAGGAAGTAACCCACGGACGAAAACGGATTCACGCGGGGTGTTGGATGGACTGGGACCGCAAAGGCGTGGTGCGATCGCGTCACTTTGAGCGCTTACCGGCGCGAACGTTTCGGATATTGGCCTGCTTGCTACAGCACCATGATCACGTGGTGGCGATCCCCACCTTGTTGGCGGTAGGATGGCCGGATGAAGATCGCTCACCTCAAGACCTCTATCCGTATATTCATCACCTGCGCCGACTAATTGAACCGATCCCGATGCACCCGCGCTGGCTGACTACCTGGTACGGGTATGGCTATCTGCTGCATATCGCTCCTCAGACGCATCACAGGACGCACTCGGCCTCCTGAACGGCAAATTTAGCCATGGTTTGCGCCAAATGGACACGAAAATTAGTTGACCATTCGCAAGGACACAGGTCGTCCGACGGCTTTCCATGCGGCATTCATAAGTTGAGAAAACGGGGTTTGTGTAGCATTGGAACCAAAAACCGGAATAAGGCCTAGCACGGGACTGGGTAAGGCCGGTGACGAGTGTGAGGCAGTCCATCGTCGCGGCGAACGCTACCAAGGACCATCTGAACCGTTCGAGCGGGAGGTTCTGAAAGCCCTGTAGTCCCGTCGTTTTGGGCTTGTTCCGGTTTCTCGCACGGTTGCTACAGAAACCCCAAATCGGCTCCCATCCAATCGTCGCCCCCACCAAGAGACCGACGATGATTAATCGCCAGGGAAGCCGCCTCAACTCCCAACTGCATACGGATTCCTCTCCCTCGTTAGTCATCGGAGGGCACATAACCATAATCCGACCAATGTAGACTCCTCACACCTGCAGTGACTATATGGTCGGCAACAAAGATTGATGGTTTAGCCGTCGACCCGTCGGCCAAATTTGGGGATGATTATTTTTCCCGTTTGCCAATATGGTATAGAAAACGTTTGCTGGATTGGGACCCACTATGAACATACCGGAAACCACGGTCAATGATGGCCCAACGTTGGGGATGGATGGTAGACAAGCCCCCTATTTGGAAAATCCAAGGACCGCTATTCCGTCAGCTCTCCCGCGACGGCTACGCTATACGCGTTGAGCAGATCGCCCCCGCACGTCCGCCTTGCGCCCAATTACATTCCCACATGGTTCTTCCTCCGATTTGAGAAAGAACCAGTTATTATCGCTGGTTGGTCAAAGGCACCGATCGGCAGTTGGTTGAAGGTGTGATGATCTCTTGTCAGAGCCACGGGTTTTACGAAGAAGCGCGGCCTATCTCGTTAAGTAACTTGTGTATTGCGATAATCTCGAGTGTCTCTATCTCCGATAATTCATGGTGGATCATTTCGAATACTTTCGGAATCGGCCTAAGCCCATGTTTGATCAGCAAAGTTTTCAGGCTGAGGCATCTCCGCGACAACTCTTGCAAACTCGCAATAGTCGTCGAGTTGATACTCCATCCAGCATCGTTCATATACTTGACCCGTTCCCACAACAATCTCTTGTGTTCCCAAAGGATGTGCAGATGTCTTATATCGTGACGTTTCACTAGCGACTCTCCGTTTGCTAGAGCGTCGTAATATTGGCGGAGACATTCATAAGTCTTGGATCCAAAAGCGTATTGTTCTAGATTTCGGTCGATTCGAAATTCTGTTACAGATCCGTTCAAGTACTCTTCTAGTTGGATCGCTACCGCAGCAATGTCGAATTCGTACCGAAAGCCAAAATTAAACCGCAAAAGATATGAATCCTGCTCTGGCACTTGGCAACTAGCAATTTGAAGCCGAATAGCTCGATAGGCAGATTCAAGTTCCGAAAAGGGGACTTGGTGAGTTCCATAAATCAAATTGGCACCTAACCCCGATGTGTAGAACACGGTTTTCTCAGTATCATACCCGTAAAGCAAAATGCGGTGAGGCTGAGACCATTTATGATACGCCGCTCGATCAGAAATTTCTTGTTCGTCCACAAACAGAACAGGGTAATATCCTTCATCTATGCATTCTTTTAAATTCTCAGAGATATGGTCTGGATCGAAAGGTTGCGGTTTAGACGCAACTACCCAAGCCTGTACAAATGGATTAGATGTATACTCCGGCTGGAACCCTCGAAAGAAGTCAAAGACAAACTCAGTCTGTCGATCAAGAAAATCTTGGTTGCAATAAACTTGGGCAAAATTAGTACGAAACCAGGGAAGAGTCTCCGGGTAGTAGGATGAGACGGACAACGTATATGCCCATTTCAATAGCCCGTTAATGGGCGGGGCGGCAATCGGCAACACTGTCATTATGGTTCACGTCTCCTCTTCGAAAGAGTTTCCCTTCGGTTTCTGGGAAATACGGATTTATAATCGGCGTAGCCGCTGACGTTGTCAATCTCCACGGATTCTGCGGCCGCCCATCGCACTATTGTCGTCCCAAGAAGACGCCGAAGGGCTAATTGTGGGCTTGCTATTGAATCTGGCCATCCGTTTGTCCTGTCCCGGCGGATTTTTGTCAAGCGCCGTGGAGTGCCCCTTGGCAGCACAATAAAGAGAGAGTTATCGGAAGGCCGCAGAACGTAAAAAAGCCTCGGGCGAGGCCCACCCAAGACTTCGGATAACTCTGTTGGACTAAACCGCAATCAATCGGCGACGCGAGCTCGTAAAAACGAGGATGAACGAGAAAACGCCCGAGTAGGAATTCCACCCGCGTGCCCAGGATGCGTTCGCTCATCTCGCACGATGCCAACCTCCGTCCACCCAGTTCCGTCGCCGTCTACTTGCCAGTGTATCACACGACTAGGCTGGGCATTCGCGTCAGAACGAACAGTCTGGGCCACCCGAGCTACCCGTCTTTTAAACCACCGCGAAGCGGTTTAGTCCAATAGATGCTATCCAAAGCAGGTTGAAGCCAACCACAACATCGACGAACATTGGAGTGACTTGACCTTCTTCCAAAATGATCTAATCTAGGCATTGGAACGACGTTTCCATAATCGCCATGTGTTTCTGGAGGGTCTTGCTAATGGCTTTTTCTATGCCGAAAATTGTCCTTGATGCTCACGAACGAGCCAAGAGAATTGGTTTTACTTTGTCCAGCGAAGATCGTGTGGGTCAATTGCTTTCCACACTTTCTGCAAGTGTACGCTTACATGGGCGCATCTTGGAAATCGGTACCGGAACCGGGGTGGGGACCGCATGGATCGTGGTCGGACTATCTGGAAGAGACGATATCGAACTGGTATCGGTGGAAATTAACGACGCAACCTTGCGATGTGCCCAAGAATACCCGTGGCCAGCGTGGGTTTCATTTGTCAAGGCTGATGTGATGACGTTATACGATTCATTGGGGCAATTTGATTTGATATTTGCGGACGCAGAAGGCGGCAAATGGACCGGACTCCAAAGGACCGTGGGACTACTACGGCCCGGAGGAATGCTGCTAATGGATGACATGATTCCCCCTGCCAATGCGTCGCACCTGCACCGTGCCACAATCGCAACGATACGGCAAGCGGTTCAAACCGACCCAACTCTGGTCTCCGTAGAATTTGAGGAGTCGAGCGGCATTCTATTAGCGAGTCGAAGGGTCTAGGTGAGGTGTCTTAACATCCCTTACGTCGCGATAGTTCGTACGGCACCACCAACCATTGGAGATGCCTGAACATCGAACAAAGGAGGAATGATAAACACGCGGGAGGACGCCATTGATTGACGGGCTAGGATTGGATATTGTTGAGCTTTCGACGGTTCTAGCACTATTCAAAGACGGAACGGCACCACGGTTTGCGCGATTCGTTTTGACAGATGAAGAGCTTTCCACGCTGAATGAGTTTACTCAAGAGCACAGAAGGGCTGAATGGCTTGCTGGCCGGTTCGCATTGAAGGAGGCCGTGTCCAAAGCGTTAGGAACTGGCTTGGGCCGTTTTTTGGATTTTCGTGATATCCATATCTCGACGGACGACTATGGCAAGCCAATCGTGCGAGTACCTCGCCTTCCAGGCAGAACATTTACCGTTTCTCTCACACATACCAATAACGTCGCTTGCGCCGTATGTATCATGGAGTCCTCCAATCGCCAGAGTTCCGCGGAATAAACCATGGAGGGGTGACGGATTGGAGATGATCTTTGACAAGGTATATGAGATTCATGGTCAGGCTCAGGCCGCAGAACGGAGCATTTATCATTTGAGTGTAGGCGATTCGGACTTGCCTTTGCTCGGTCAAGTGTCGATTCAGGTGCCCCGGGGTCGAACGTTTCGTAGAACTCTACGCGCGTTCCGAAATATACCATTGTTCCGAGAATGGATTTGGAATATGATGGGTTGATTGGTAATCTGGACCCACTTAAGTGCCTTGGGTCGGTCAAGACGACCCTTGACGTGGTTGCCTTTTGGGTTGTTTTGGGAATAGGCAGACTTTTCCTACTTAGTGATTGTACAAACCGCCAAACCAAAGCGGATCAATGATTCCGACCATTTCTCGTGTATTATACAATTTGTGGTCGTCTATGGCGTAAAGGGCGAGGGATTTAGAGATCCTGAAGAGACCTACACATCCCCGTCTCATGGGCATTCGTGGGATTTTAGGCGATGGCCACGGCCCCCCATATTTCGCCGATGGATACCGTAAGCAGGAAACTCCCGCTAGTCGCGCATAGGGCAGTGAACTCAGGAGCTGGCACAAAGGGGGGAAGGCTAGTGTCGTTAAGCGGAATTGGCGAAGGGTCGGTCTATGGCCAGCAGCTAGAAGTCGTAGAAGCAAGTAATGAAACGCTGTTGCTCAGGCATTCAGATGGGCGGGTACGCGAATACATCGATTTGCTAAGCGCCTATGGTGCTGTGAACTTTGGCCATTGTAATCCTGAAATTAATCCGTTTCGTCACTTTTCAAGCGATATTGCGGCGTGTTTCTACCCGCCCGAGGCAGCCACGTTTTGTGCATGGATAGTTCGATATCTAAACCTTCAAGATTACGAGGTATTGTTCCAGGTGGGCGGGAGTATGGCTGTCACTGCTGCGCTGTCGATAGCTCAACAAAAAAAGGCGGGTAAAATAGCGTATTTGAAGGGATCGTTTCATGGACTGGGTATTGACGCGCTGAGCATCACGAACGTGCATCGCGAATACGCGTTACAAAGCGCTCTGTTAGGTATTACCGATGAATCCAAATTCTTGTGCCTCGATTATTCCAGCGATGTTGCTCCTCCTCCTGAGGAAATCGCATGGGACGAGGTCTCGTGTCTTATTTATGAACCAGTGCAAGGGGCTAACGGTTATATCCCCGTCCCAAGGGGATGGCTTCAAGCTATCATCAACAAAGCCAAAGAGCATGACGTCATGGTCATTGCAGACGAAATTCAGTCCGGCTTCTTCCGACATGGATCTTTAAGTGTTGCTCGGCAGGCAAAGATGAATTCTGATATATATCTGTTTAGCAAATCTTTGACTAACGGGCTCTACCCCTTTTCCATCGTACTCTACCCAACGGCATTTAGGCGAGAGTTGAAGCATTCTTTCTATCTTGCCCATACGTTCCAAACTTCTGCGTTAGGATGTTTTGCAATGTACGAGGTCTCGCGCTTCATCGACAGCCACGACATTGACCAAATGTGTTCTAATGTAGAATTGGAGTTAGAAATGTTTGCTAGTGTACTACGGGCCCAAGAGATTGAGCGAGTTTATGTCTCGGGGCCCACACTATCGTTTGAAGCTCCCGCCGGATTAGCTAAGCCGATAGTTCAACGCTGTCTCTCAAAGGGAGTCTTGGTGTTTAGCGGTGGGCCCAGTCTTAACCGCATACGAGTCGCTCCGCCTGTGACGATAAAGTTGGACCATTTAAGGATGGCGCTGGATGTTTTACACGAGGCGTTGCTTGATCAGCTGAGCTAAGTGTAGACTTCGACTTGGGAGATAGCTCGTGGTTGAACATATTGGCACTATGCGAGTCTTAGAACTTTGTAGTTAGGCTCCTTGGGGGGATGTGAGGTGGCAGAGTTGACATGGAAGGAGTTTACCGACGAGGTGAGCGAGTTCCTGCTCAAGAAGAATCCAGACGCGGTGTCGGGACCGGTGCATGAAGATACGGATTTGATCCGTGAGGGAATCGTTAATTCCTTTACGCTAACGGAGTTGCTTCTGTTCATTGAAGACTTAACGCAAAGTGAGTTTCCAATTATGGATGTGGACATCGATTCCCTGCGAAGTATACGTAGCATATATGAGAATTTCATACGCGCAACGGGCGGTAGTGAAAAATGAAAGCTATCGTTAGTATGCGAGAGAAGGCTGAAAGCTTTTCCCGGGCCGGAACTTTATTGGACGCTGCTTTGGCTCGTATTCCTACGTTTGAACATGTACGGGAAATGGTATTGAGCCCGATTTTGCCGTTGTCTTTTTCATTGGCGGACGATTATAGAAAATTTTTTCCACAACATGCGTCTTTGACGTCTGGGGACCCTAACGAATTAATCCATGTTGCTCCAGCTTCTGACGAGAACAACACCGGCGAACTGTTGTCTCCGACATGCTGCTACCCGCTATTCTACTTTCTACGAGGGACGAAGTTTGAGAGCCAGCAAATGTTTACAGTTAAAGGTTGGTGCTTTCGTAAAGAGCATTATTACGAGCCTTGGGTTCGCGAGAGAGCTTTCGTTATGCGTGAATACATCATTGTGAGTAGCCTCGGTCCTGTAGAGCAATGGATCGACAACACCATTGCCGAAGTCAACCTCTTATGTAGGCGTGCGGGTTTGGAGATGTCCGTGATCAAGGCAACAGACCCTTTCTTTGATCCGAACTCGATAAAAGGCAAGATTCAAAAGCAACAGGAATTGAAGCGGGAGTTTGTTGTTGATGGAGTGGCGATTGGCTCTGTGAACCTTCACCTTGCGTCGTTTTGTGCCAAGACGGCAATTAGCATTAACAACGCGGTGGGCGTTTCAGCATGTTTCGGGATGGGCTACAACCGATTGTGGAACGTGCTCGTAGAACGTTTAGGGATTGGTGAAGCGATGGATCGTCTTCGCACCATCGCCGAAGACTGAAGCACAGGAGACGCCCATGCCCAGAATTTTGGGCACCTATAGAAATGAAAAGTGGGTGCTCGGGATCGTTATGATGGCCATCTGTATGTGGAGATTAACCGTTAATGACTGCCATATGTGGTAGATCCGGTCCGCTTTTAGAGGAGGAGATAGATTGACACCAGATCTGTTTAATTGTGAGTTGATTGCCGACGTACACAATCGTTTTAATTCGTTGGGATGTGCTCAGTTAAATGATGCCTCACGGAAGCGCACTATTCCGTTGGACGGCAGCATCGTGAATCGCATACGTCACATGAAACTTTCAGGGCCAGCGTATCCCGTCAACGCGGAAAATGACATGTTGCCGGGACTGCAAGCGCTGTACACAGCTCCACGGGGGGCAGTGCTATTCATAAACAACGTAGCCCCCGTTTCCGAGGCCCTTGTCGGAGACATATTTGTTTTGGACGCTGCGAGGCGCGGTCTAGGAGGAATCGTTGTAAATGGAGCCATCCGAGATCTCGACGACATCGAAGAGTTGGGTGTCCCCGTATTCTCGCGGTCAGTGACGTTCATTTCTGCGAAGACAGCTGTTTCACCATCGAGAGTGGTGCCGGACCGGGTTTCTGTTAGCGGCGTTGAGATTGTTCCGGGCGACTGGATTTTTGGTGACAATGATGGCATGCTCGTTGTGCGAAGGCAGCATGTGAGTGCCGTTCTCAACGGTGCGCTTGTTGTTGAAAAACGTGAGGCGGCTTTGAAGGTTGCCATTGCCTCAGGACAGAGTTTGGGTGATTTGTCCGGGTTGCCGGGTTTTTTGGCTGGTCAAGGTCCGCTAAAGTTCGAGATCTAAGTTGGTCTGACAATGGAGGTGTTTGAGATGAGCGATATGGCCAGAATTATTGATCGGCTCGTACAACGATCCGTCAATGAATATTATAATCCATATCAACATTTTGAGTGGCCGCCGAGTATCGATGAAGGTGACCTATGGATGAGCGAACCACTGATTAGTGTTTACGGCACACCGATATACGAAAATCTCGATAGACCACAGAAGCTATGCTTGGCCAAGTGGGAAAGCGTAAATTTTTATAGCATGAACGTCCATGGTATACGAGAGTTACTTCTTGAGGTAGTCAATCGGGTTCACGTTCCAGGATTCGAAGAGCCCTCGCGGTTTTTTCATCACTTCATCGGCGAGGAAAACGAGCACATGTACTTCTTCGCGAAATTTTGCACTAACTATGGCGGGAAAATATATCCTACAAAAAAAATTAAGATCCGCGAAAACAAGGATCAAGATATTGAGAATATCATAGTTTTTTCCCGAATCCTAATCTTCGAGGAGATTGTCGACTTCTATAATATGCGAATGGCGACCGATCACATGTTGCCACCGATCATTAGAGAGATCAACAAAATGCATCATCAGGATGAATCAGGCCATATTGCCTTTGGACGTCAGCTTGTCGTGTATTTTTGGAGGCGTATCAAGGAGAAATCTTCTCTGTCCGAAATCACGTCTGTTCAGAACTACTTGCGCGAATACATAATATCTGGAATGTCGGATTTTTACAATCCACGCGTCTACAACGACGCGGGACTAGGCAATGGCTTTGCATTGAGAAGTGCAGCGATCTCTCACCCGGCTCGGGTCGAATTTCACCGACAAGTAACTAAGCGAACTGTGAGATTTCTATTGCAACATGATTTGTTGGAGAAAGAGGTTTTCTAAACATACGCGCTCGGTCAGATTATAGCGGTGAGTCCCAACCAAGATTACTTATCGGAAACGGATTTCCATCGGGAATGCCCTGACCATACGGACAAAGCGGAATTTGAGAGAAAACAAGGGATCTTTGGACGGAAGGAAAAATAGAACTTGGATAGACGCCATTTTTAGGCCGATAACCCATTAGATCCGAAGCGCGATTTGGATCGGAATGCGTATTTCGGTCGAACTTACCACAGAAACCGGAAGGTCCTTCCGAAATACGCAGACCGAATATGTCTAGGGACGCTGGTAAAGCCGGCGGAAAGTGCCCATGATTGCCAGAGATGAAACGTGAACTTGAACTCGAGATATTTACCGGACAGTTAATCAGGATAGCATGCTGTGGGACAGGAGCTAGCCATTGCTCATAAATATCCCATGACCACGCGCTATCCGAAACGCCGATCTGATGACTTGTGTACCATGCTCGCGTAGTGCCCTTGTTGCTGCATCAGCGCGTCGTGCGTACCGTGCTCAACAATCCGACCATGGTCGAGCACGTAAATCGCATCAGCACTGCGCACCGTCGAAAGCCGATGCGCAATGACCAAAGTGGTCCGACCTGCGGCTGCACGCATTAAGCCGTCCTGGACCACCTGTTCGGTGCGCGAGTCCAGGCTGGCGGTGGCTTCGTCAAGAATGAGAATGCGCGGTTTACGGGTCAAGGCGCGCGCGAACGCCAACAACTGCCGCTGGCCCATCGACAAATTTTCACCTTTGGCTGCCACCCAATGGTGATACCCCTCGGGAAGTTGGCGAATAAACGCATGCGCTCCCGAAATTTCCGCGGCTTCACGAACGGCGGCTTCGGACACGTCAGCCCGAAACATGCGGATATTGTCTTTAATGGTGCCTGGAAAAAGATACACTTCTTGCTGAACCACCGCCATCATTCGGCGCAGATCAACCTGGCGCATCTGCCGCAGGTCGATTCCGCCAATGCGGATCGCTCCTGCGCTCACCTCGTAAAATCGGCTGAGAAGCGCCATCAGCGTGCTCTTGCCCGCACCGGTCTCGCCGACGAATCCGACGAACGCACGTTCCGGGATCGTAAAGTGAATATTCGTGAGCACGGGCTGGTCAGGATGATAGCCGAAGGACACGTGGTCGAAGACGATGAGGGACGCTCGTTCCCCATCGTCCAAAGATGCCTCGAGCGGCAGCGGTCGGGGCACCTCGGGGTCACGAATATCCGGCTCTGTGAGGAACACCTGACCGATGCGTTCAGCCGCTACTTGAGTGGCTTGAACAGTGTTCCATTGTTGGGTCAGATTATTAATCGGTGTAAAGAACTGACGGATATAGGTGATAAAGGCGTAGAGTACGCCGAGTGCCATGGTGTGGTCCAAGACCGCCATTCCCCCAACCCATGCTATCAAGGCTACCGCCAGCGTGCCCACCGTGTCGAGCGTGCGATTAAAGGCCAAGGCCCAGCGAAAAACCCCTAGGTTTCTGCGATTGAGTTGCTGGTTTATTGTAGAAAACGCCTGCCGTTGCTTTTCCTCTTGGCCAAAAAACTGCGTCATCCGCATACCGGCCAGGTTTTCGGTAGTAAAGCCCATCATTCGGGCAAATTGGTCCCGCGCCTCGTTGAACGCTCGGCGCAGGCGAGGCCGATAGGCCGCGGACACGCCGACGATGGTGGGAATGACCACAAAGCTGAGGAGCGCCACCCGCCAGTTCAGCGCGATCATCGCGACCATGACTAGGATGACCGAAAAACCGTCACGTACCATAGTTAGTAAGAAGTTCGTAAAGAAACTGCTCAGTTGGTCCGTGTCTCGGGTTACGTTCGTCAGAAGATTACCCGTGCCGTAGGTGTCGAAGAACCGGATTGACAACGACTCCACGTGGCGAAACAGGTCCACGCGTAAATTACGCACCAACCGCTGCCCGGTGTATTGCAAGCTCCGCATTTGCAAGAAGTTGGCGACGAGCCCCAGCCCGGTAATGACGAGATACGCGAGGCCTACGGCGATGATGCTGCCCGTGTGAGGATGGGCTTGGACCAGGTCGCTGTCAATAGCGATTTTGACCAGCCAGGGTTGTGCTACTTGGCTGAGATCGTAGACGATCACCAACCCGAACACCCAGCAAAACGCGGGCCAGTGCGGAAGGGCGTACGCGATCACCCGGAGTATGGCGCCAGATGCGGTCGCAAAGCATGGACGCCTGAACCTACCCACGGTCTCCACCTCCCTGCGCTTGGAGGCTGGCCATCTCGGCATACAGTCCGTTGTGCGCCATTAAGTCCGCATGGGTACCCTGATCGACCAGAGCACCGCCCTCGAGGACGAGGATCCAGTCGGCATCACGCAGGGTCGACATCCGGTGCGAGGCAATGAGTGTCGTCTTGTTCCGCTGAAATGGGGCGAGCGCGTCCAGCAAGGCCGTCTCGGTGACCGAATCGACGGCGCTCATACTGTCGTCGAGTACCAAGATGATGGCGTCGGGTTTGGCGAGAGCACGGGCAATGGCGGTGCGCTGCCGTTGGCCGCCCGAAAGCCGGATCCCGCGTTCCCCGACGAGCGTGTTGAGACCTTGGGGCAGCGTGTCGATCGTGCTGGCGAGCTGTGCGGCCTCGACGGCGGGGCCAATTTGAACGGGGTCGACCGTGGAGTGAGCGAACGCTATATTTTCCACGATGGTCATGGAAAACAAAAACCCGTCCTGCGGAACATAGGTGATAAGCCGTCGGAGGTCATGCAGGCGCATCTCCCGCACATCGACGCCGTCAACCTCGATGGTCCCTGGAGGCGGATCATACTCGCGCAGTATCAACCTGAGTAGCGTCGTTTTCCCTGAGCCGGTGCGGCCGACAATCCCCAGAGTGGACCCAACGGCTACATGAAAGGTCATATCGGAGAGCGCCGGCGTGGCACTATCCGGATAGGTGAAGGTGAGGTTGCGGACGTTGATTTCCCCGTGACCCGGAGGATTGACGGGATGTACGGGGTCTTTCACTTCCGGCGTCGCGGCCAGCAGGCCGTCGATCCGATGGAGCGACGCACTCGCATTCTGGAACAAATTTACTACGAATCCAATTTGCATCAAAGGCAGAATGAGCATGCTGAGATAGGTGGTAAAGGCGACAAAGGAACCGAGACTGATCCGATGATGAGTGACTAGGACTCCGCCCCACATTAATCCGACAACAAAACTCAGACCGCTGAAAAACGGCATGAGAGCTTGAAATAGTGCGTTGATGCGAACCTGCTGCATCTGGCGATCCACGACCCGGTCTGCTTCGGCGGCAAATCGCTCTCCTTCAATGGATTCGTGGGTCATCGCCTTCACGATCCGAATGGCCTGGAAGCTCTCCTCCGCGAACGCGGATAAGGAGGAGAGCGCATCTTTTGCCCGGCGTGAACGCTGCTCAACGCGGTGACCGAACACCCGGATCACCACAGGAATGCAGAGCATGGGGATGAGGGCCCCGAGCGTGAGCCGGAGGTCGATGTACCGAATGGTCATATAGAGGGTCGCGGGGAAGAGGAAGACCGCTTGGAACACTTGGTTGGCCCCGCTAGACAAGGCTTCGCGCACGGCTGAAGTATCATTGGCCAAATGATTGACCAGATCGCCGACGCTGTGTAGTTGAAAGTAATGCGAGGTCAAGGACTCCCAATGCACGAACAATCGTTGTCGCAGCTCCGTTTCGAAGACTCGCGACAAGTTGCCGAGTACCAGTTGTCCAACTGCAAACGCGCCTATCCACACCGCGCCCAGGATTGCCAACAGCAGAGCGTAGCGGACCACGCCCGCGTGCGTCATGCCATCTTTGAAGTGGTTGATGAATTGTCCGAGGAGATTCGGGATCTGGACCTGGGCGACCTCGGACCCGGCAATGGCCACGATCGCAAGCAGGTACCCTGGCGACCGCTGCAACCAAAAGCGACGTAACAGGCGCGCTGTGATGCGGTCCACCTACCCTTCCCACGCCCGGGAGACGCTGTGTCCAGTGCGAGTGCCCCAGAATGAAGCTTGTTTCATTTCGAAACAGACCTTCCGCTTAGTCTATACTGCGCGCAGGTCAAAGTTGATGGTTTCCGACCACATCTAGCCCAGCTTGATTGACCGGTAAGTCTGGATAAATCAGGGGTTCCGACATCCGGCAGTTCTGGTGCAAACGCAAATTTTGACCCGCACGCAGTATAAGAGGCTATATATCTCAAGTGAAGGACCTCCAAATGCTTAAGTACAATAAACGTATTATTCTACAAAATCGCTTGGAAATCTACCGCTTCAGTGCTAACGCGGGCGTCCTTGCCTGCAAGGGTTGATTGTCCTGTGGGGCACGTCGATGGTTCTGATTCTCAGGATGGTGACGGCTTCCATCGTCCACAGATAGCTCCGATCTAATCCGCGCTGTCTATGATCCCGGCCCCGAGGTGGCGGTCGATCTGATCAGGCGTAATAGGGAAGTTGATCGTGATGCAAACAGAACTAGCAGAAGTTTCTTAGTCATCGATTACAACTGTCGGCAGTTTTACGCCGTTAGAAAGCAATACGGGTTTATATGTGCCCATTAGTCAGTTGGCGGCCGCGATGGGGTTTACGTACGCCTGGCAGAAGAACCAATTGACCATTGAGACATCGGGCTATACTCCTCCGTCCAGCTCATCGAAGTCGCCCTTGCAACTCAAAGTGACGATAATCCACGCGAGTGCATTAACTGTCTTGCCAGCTTCGTTATCTCGTTCTACATTGAAGTCTGGTTATTATGTGATGTAGATTTTGGGTATACCCTAACCGGACGTCAGGATCGTCCCGAAATTCCGTCAGAATAGGGTCGAAAATCGCATTGTTTGACAGATCGCCGCGCGGGTCTTAGATTCTATCTTGACACTTTTTGGGTCTAGGAGGCGGTCGTGTATGGGGCATCGGATCGGGTACATTCGGGTGAGCAGCGAGGATCAACAGCCGGCGCGGCAACTGGACCAGGTGCCCGTGGATCGGGTGTTTATCGAGTATGCCTCCGGTAAGGATATTCATCGGCCGCAGTTGGCGCAACTCCTGGTCTTTGTGCGTCCCGGCGATACCGTGGTCGTCCATAGCCTGGATCGGCTGGCCCGGAATTTGGCCGACCTGCGCCAGCTGGTCTCGCGCTTGACCGACCAGGGCGTGCGGGTGGAGTTTGTCCACGAGCAGTTGACCTTTACCGGGGACGACTCGCCGATGGCCCAGCTGATGCTGTCGGTGATGGGTGCCTTTGCCGAATTTGAACGGGCGCTCTTGCGCGAACGGCAACGCGAAGGCATTGCCTTGGCCAAGCAACGCGGGGTCTATCGCGGTCGCCAGCGCGCCTTGACCGCCGAGCAAGTGCAGGTGTTGCGCCAACGCGCGCAGGCCGGGGAAGCAAAGACCGCCTTGGCGAAGGCCTTTGGCATTAGTCGCGAGACCGTTTATCAGTATTTACGGCAGCCGGAGTCCCATGGCTTTTGAGTGCCGTGTCTTGAGGCACAAACGCCCCCGTTAATGCCTGAAGCGGTTAGCGGTTTTGACCAAACCGTCCGGTAAAATGTCCCAGAGAAGCAGGAGATTGCATTAGTATATTGAATTCATGTCTTTAGAAGGGGATTCACTGAAAACAATAGATGTGAATAAATTAATCCCTTCGGCATGACGAAAGGTTGAACTCTGATAAAGACGAAATCACGCTGGGGCTCGTGGCGTCTGTCCAGCGTGTTGCTGGCGTTACCACTCCTGGGAATGACGGTCCCTGCATTTGCGGCAGCTCCGCCAATTCCTCCAGGACCGTCAATTAACTTACAAAACATTGTCCCCGAACAAAGTTTTTCTCTTTCTGGCAACGGGGCCGGAACGAATACCGAATCTTTTACTCTGAGCAATCAAGCTACTATTTCTACATCGTTGAATAATCCAAGCTTAACTGCTCAAGAACGACAGGCATTAGAAGCTATTCCAACACAGATAGAATATACACAAGTCGTATCAGAACCGAGTGTCGGAGATCCCATTGCTACTGGAGAATACGAAGCTTACGAGGCTCTTACGCACTTTCTGTGGTTGATAATTTACACAGCACCAGATAAAGTCATCATCGGCACGTTTTATCACATAACATCGGTGAGCATAGTTGAAAAAAGAGATAAATATTGTAGCTAAAAACGCTTCAGGATAGCGATATTATTATTTCGACACGGAATCGGTGGTACTTCAACCAAGAAATAACGTTCAATTGGCGGTATATCCTCAGTACGTCAACTCATAACCACAGAAAGTGCGTAAGAACCGCTTACGATGCAGTTGGAATTCCTCTCTGGAAATATACGGTTTATCAAGGGTTTGATGATAACGGAACAAAGGTAACCTCTGTAGCTCCGCAAACATATTTAAATCAAGTTTGGTATCCCGGTTGGTCGTTGTCAAATGAAGGAGACAACGTAGGAAGTCCCATACCGGCTGCATCTGTAGGTTCTAACAACGAAGCTGTATATTCATATGCTCCCAATGACATAGGAATTGTTGTAGAGACCATCACCGCTAGTATCGACTGGGTATTTTATGGTAATGGTAGTTGGACGACCAAAGTGTCGGTTTATAGTAGTTGATGTAAGCTTAAAACTATTACGAAACAACTACTTTGGAAGCTATGGCGGGAGAAAAGACTCATGGAACGACTGTTATCTTGGAAGCCAATGTGGTTATACGCGAGTATGATTCTAAGTGCGTTGCTCACAATTTTATTTCCGCCACTTTTAATCGTCTCGACTATTGGGCTCATTTACTTCTGGCGGCATGCTTCGTTCCGAAGGCTATTTACCCCCTATCTAGCGATTACCATCAGCGTAATGCTGTTGTATGTAGCCTTG
This sequence comes from Bacillota bacterium, assembly GCA_021797515.1. Taxonomy (GTDB): domain Bacteria; phylum Bacillota; class Sulfobacillia; order Sulfobacillales; family Sulfobacillaceae; genus Sulfobacillus_C. Next base: position 21,550 of record JAJZZP010000122.1, read on the forward strand.
GGAGTTGATACAGGCTATCATCTTTAGCCATTGTTCATCCAGATTGGGGATTTTTCTCTTTAGCTCTGTATTGACAATGGCAGGCCTCCACGTAGTCGCGTGGAGGCCTATGGTAAATTTGTTACTTAGAATTTTGACGACTGCTAAATAAGTAAGATACCTGCCCGTTAATGCAGCAAGCCATTTGAGAAATTCGACGTTTGCCTAATGAGACGGCTCGAATCCCGCAGGGATCCATCGGTCCAACACCTGCGGGAATCTCTGGAAAGACCTAGAAAAGAGAGCTCTCTTGATTCACGATCCTTTGCTGGTGACACCCCTGTCACCACTCGAAACGGCATAGGACTGCCGTGTATCCGGTCGAGTGGTGACGCAAGGGATGGTCGATGGGGACACTTGAAATGGGTGGTGACCTTGTGTCACCAAATGATGGTGACAGGGGAATCGGCATGAGGCGTGGAATAGCAGTCTCGGTGGTGACACGGACGATTGGGCGATTGCCGCTCTGGTGACAGCGTGCCGGGGATTTGGTGACAGTTTTTGGACCCGTGAATCCGTGGTGACAGGGCTGCCCCTCTCTGCGATGGGGCTGGGGTTTGGTTAGGTGACACCCGGCTTTGCCGTGTGCTCGTCAGGAACCGCCGCTGGTGACAGCGGTGGTGACGGTTTTCCTTATCCTGCTTTCTTCTCTTTCGAGGCTCACGGTGAGGATTTCGTTCATCTTGGGTTCCTCGACGGTTCTGTTCAGCCCGTGAATGCCATGAGCCCTGAGGAGCGAGCCGTCTGTCATGGTTCCCGTAACCACCAAACAGATAGGAATCGCAGGGAACTGTCACGAACCACGGAGAATGATTCATGATGGCTGGAATCCATCGACATGACCAGGGATTATTCTCGATGCCTTTGTTTCCGTCGTTGATCCAGTTCGTTCAAACGCGCAGCTCGGTCCATGGTGGGATCTTCATAGGGAGCAATGCCTCGGGTATAAATCTCGCGGAGCAAATCTCCCCGATTGATGCCGAGGTGTTCAGCGATGTCTCCGGTGCTTTGTGGGGTGGTGTGATACCACTGCAAGGCCAACTCCAGGCGATAGGCGGCTAACCCGGCACGGATCACTGCATGAAGATC
>JAJZZP010000025.1 GCA_021797515.1 Bacillota bacterium
GCCACTGGCGCGCCAATACCGCCAAAACGCGCACCCATGCCTTGGGGCGCCTCGGCCAGTGGGCATTAGAGCACCATGATCGCGTCTGGCGCACCCTTCTCCGACACCAAGCCGGGTTTAGAACCCAGATTCCGGCGATTGGCGAAGCGTCAGCGCCGACCTAAATTCTCGCGGGGTACGACCTATCGCACCCCAAAAACCGGATTCGAAGAAAAATGCTAGGGTCCGGGGGCGTTAGTCTGCCCGAGACACGGTGTGCCCCGGCCCGCAAGAGAAAAGAGCGGGCAATAACGGAGGCCTCATTGAGAATGCCCATGAGACGTACGATCGGCCTTTTTGTATGGTAAAAACAGGGGATCTCTCGGGGACCCATCGCAAATCTGCCACGGATGCGACACGGGTTCCATGGCAGGGAAGGGAATAATGTCGGGCGAATCCTCCGTAATTCTCGGCAACTGGTTCAAGCTGAAAATCAGCTTAACTTTCGACACCGCCGCGACTTTCGATGGCGCCAATCCAAGGTCCTCCGGCCACATAGCATTTCCTCGCGAAGATCCACGCTTGATCGTGCCGCCATCGTGTGTGCGTCTCCTCTATCATCGCCGTTGCCAGAGGGTACAGGTCCACCTTCCATCCGTTTTTGCCGGGCATTGCAAACTGGTCCGCGTGAGTCAGCACTTGGTCCGCGAGGCCTGAGACGATATCATCACCCGCTGCCCCGGAAAGGGGATGGTCTTGTCCTTTTTTCTGCTGTCTTCCTTGGCCTCATTTCCGAACGTTTCCGCTGGACTATCGCCAATTTGTTCGGATTGTGGTACGATATCCGTATCGAAACTTCTTTCCTGAACTTCTTGATCCGCTCCCGTTGTCAGCGCGGGGGTGGTTTTTTTGCTGGCGTCCAGTTGGGAGGATGATCCCCCAGCCTTCGCTTGCGGCCCATTTGGCGTTGATGATATCATGGTGTCACCTTCGAGACACTGGAGTGAACACCTATTGCCTCGGGATCGTCGGTGGCCGCCGCCGCAAATGACTAGGCCCTTGCCAACTGGGCGCGGCGGGTGTTGTTGAAAGCCGCGGCCCGTTCCTCCGACTAACCGCCAGCCCCCCCATCGAAAAATCTCACACTTCCAATCCGGCTCCTGGGGAGCCGGTCGGTTTTTTGTCGCGTTTGTTGCCGGTGCGGTGATGCCCCGATGGGCTAGGAGTTGCTAGCGTACGCCCCGCTCGTGGGGATGAAAGTGTTGATGGACCGGGCAGGCGACTGATTTTAGGGCAATAAAAACCCCGCCAGCCCTTATGCTGTGCGGTTTTGGATGGTGGGCGAGCACGGGTTCGAACTTGAGCCATCTGGCGATAGCTCCGCATCGTGCTGGACCGAACTTGTCCGGTAGCATAGTCATCGAGCCACCGTTGCATAAACTCTTTTACGGTCATCGCTGTAGGTTTCCGCGACTGCGGATTCTTGCGGAGCATCGCCAATTGTTCATCTCGCCAAGCTTTTGCCGCTTTTTCACTAGTGAAAGTCTTGGCACGCTGCAAACGGTACCCTGGCCGATCCGGGTCGGGATAGTTTACTTTCACTTGATAATGGTTCTGGCCGTTCTTGGTCTCCCGTTTGGAAATAGTCGCACTGGGATTGTACTGGTAAGGCACTGTATGCCCCCTTTCTCCCTTTCTTGGGTATGTCTTGTCTTTGCATAGACACTGTAAAACGAGTATATTATAGGTATGAGCCTCCCCTGGTGGTGCAGGAGAGGCGAAGTGAGGGCTACCGACGCTTGCGTTGCTTGCGTCGCCGACTGTTTCCATATCAGATAGAGTACAACCGCCTTGACAACGGATATTGTAATCTGAATGTGCATCACCCACACCCCCTTTCTGGGAGGTCGCTGTGAGCGTGCCCTCACACCCATTATAGCCCGTCTCATTACGAGACGGGCTATAATGTTTGGACCGCGAAGCAACATTGAGTATAAAAACTGGGACAGTGCTCCTTATCCCGATCAGCCATCAAATTTAACGTCGCGCGAGATGGAAGTTAGTGCTATCCTGCAAAACAGGGCATTTTCCGTCGTCGCTTGCTGCCATGCTTTCTTTAAGGCCCGGGGATCTACCGCGACTCCGTGTTTGGTGGCCGCGTGCACCCACCGTTGCACGAGCCGCACCGGTAAGCCGTGGCGGCGGGCAACGGCCGCCGCATTCTTAATGTCGAGCGCTTCCTGAAGACATTGCGCTTTCCATTCGGGGGTTATCGTTTTCGTCTGTTCCCTGGTGTCGACTTCCTTTCGTTGTCAGGACGATCCCGATATTTTCCTGCCACCGGTTCTCCCCGGCTCCATCCGATCATACAACGCTTTTCAGACGCGTGTCCACTGCCATTTCGGGGCTTAATAGGGACCACCTATCAGGAACCGGATCTCCCTGTGCGAACGCATCACGACAATCACAGGCGTCTGCGCCACCATGTCCGTCAGCTGGAGGCCTTAGGCTACCGAGTCAACGTGGAACCGGTCGCTTAGGCAGACGTGATGACCATAAAATACCGAACGCACGGCGTTCGCGTCGGGCTTGGATGGGTGTGCCCTGACCCTCATTTGGGGCAGTTTCAGGGTAGCGTACTTGTTCTTAGTCGGTACCGGGGGTCGACCTGATGATGTCCTTGCCATTCGACCTTTTCCCCTCGTCTTACCATCTCCATGCGTTTGAGTACCGCACTCACGCGACTGTGGATCTCCCGATCGTTCCATGGGGTATGACGCTAAGCGAAGCGGGTGATCTCCTGTTCGAGCACCTGGGGTTCGCTCGATAACCAACTCATGCACACCGCAGTCAAAAAAATGTACGCATCTCGCTCTCCATTTGGGATCTGCCCATTTTCGGGGTACCGTAGCTGGATCAGCGTATTGATGTCAGTTAACCGTACCGCCCAAAGATTCGATAGGGTCTGATGCCGTCGTGGTGTCGGTTTTGGTTTTGCTTCCTGTTTTGTGTCGTTTATCGCACGTTGGATCCGAAGATCATGGAGCTCTGTTCGCGTTAATGGTAAGATCTCATCCGCCAATACGTCAAATTTCCACTCATGGCCGTTACCGCCGAGAACGCGTACCATTTGTCCGCTACGGCTTACCGTACCGGTCAGCCGCTATCGCTTGTCGGTCAGCCCCTAAGCCCCTAAATGCCTCAAAAATCCGCTTTTGGCAGGCACTCCATCGTGGGAGCGCCTGACCGGGTACAGCCCCAAACAACCAAATGAGGTAGATCCCGCGTCCACTCGAGATGCCCACCGTCGGTCCGGGCAGTCCAGAAGCACTCAGATAGTCAGGGATCACTAACTCCCAAATGCCCTGTGCCGACCAGTCTTGCCATGCCTTTAAACGATGGAAATCCAAATCCGTCCAAAGTGCCCGCAAACTGTAAAGATTGGCCATCAGTCGTCGGCCACGGAACCGATTCATCGAGACGTAACAGTCATCCTGCCCCGCCCAGTCGGCCACAGTGGACGCCGCTTTTGCGATCGTCATACTGCGTTCGAGCCAATAGGCTCCGTCCCGGTGTGCAACCGCGATCCCTCCCTTTTCCCCGGCACGGGATGCAAAAATTCTAGGTAGTCCTTCGGTGTCGTGATGTCTGTTACTGGGATGACCTGTTGTAGTACACTGGAAGTAGACAACATGCTTTCTCCTTTCAGATGGGAATCAAGAGCGCCCGGTGACCGCCGGACGCTCTTCTCTCTGTTTTGGCGTTAGTCTTGCCGAACTTGTGTTTGCGGCGGCTGTGGCGCTTGGTCTATCCACCATTTTGGGATTCTCTCCGCTGTACTGATTTTCGGTAACGTCGGTACTTTTTTCGCATGAATCCCTCGATATATCGTCGGCTCACTCAGTCCGGTTATCTCTGCTACTTCCTGCACTGTGTAAAACTGTCGTTCCATCTTGTTACCTCCTTAGTGTCTATTGCTGGCTGAAAACTACTTCACGATCCCCTCCTAACTTCGTTATAACTCAGTTATACAATAGCTATCCACGAGATGCAAGAATCAGTCATGAATTATGTGTGATATGCTAGCGTTATCAATCGTTCTTAGAGGGGGGAGGATATCTACGATGGCCTTCAGTCAATATTTGTTCGCCGTGCGGCGGTTGAAGGGGTTGAGTACATATGAGGCTGCTGCAAAATCTGACATGTCCCAGTCCCAATTGTCCAAGTTGGAACGTGACGTCAATCGCCCGACGCGCGAATCACTGCGCCGTTTAGCCGTGCCTTCGGCTTATGGGTGTCCGTGGCTAGCCGCAGCACCCAATGTAGCATTGCTTTTGGGGTTGGCGTTTCACTGGTTCAACGACGATCAATATGTACCTGAGAGGCTAGAATTTTGGCCTCCCGATATATCGTTGATCCTGAAAGGCGCTGATATGGTAGTTCGGCACTTGCCGAACCTATCCCCAACAGGGTCTCTGCTGGCATTGCAAGAACTCTGGTCGGCCTTGCACTTGCCCGGCTGGCGACCCCCGCATCTTGCGGGCACGCCGAATTTTACTGACGATATAGAGTTTAGCCGGCCTATCTGGATTTGGTCGCTGTGGTCCGTCATCCGAGATCGGGAGTCAGAAGAGGATTTAACGTTAGGCCATTCCGAAGATGAAATAGATGCCATCCGAGGCGCTATTGTGGCCGGCCAGGCAGATACCGTGACGCGACTGTCGGTTGAAACGCTAGCGATCATCGCCCGAGAACAATTCGGGGTCTCGCGGGAACGCGAAAGTCAGCGTAAGCACAAATTAGCTACTGAGTCATCGGGGGGCCCTCAAGATCCGGAGTGGGCGGCCATCAAAGATATTTGGTCCCGACTCACTCCAGCCCGTCGTCAACTGGTCCGGGTTCTTGCGGAGGAATTGGCGCAGTGTTCCGAGCGACCAAGCGACCAAAATAAAAAATAAATCACGGGATCGCTCATGGTGACGCGGGGTGTCGAGTCGTTTTGGTGTCCAATACCCGCCGATTGGCTCTAGGTTCAGTCGTTATCTCCGCTCGCGGGGATGGAAGGGGTTTGAGGAGGAGTGAACGGCCAACAAAAAACCCGCAATCGCTTGCGGTGTAAGGGTTGTGGGTGGTGGGCGAGCACGGGTTCGAACCGTGGACCCGCTGATTAAGAGTCAGCTGCTCTACCAACTGAGCTACTCGCCCGCGATATGGTAGCGGCGGGTGGACTCGAACCACCGACATCACGGGTATGAACCGTGTGCTCTAACCAGCTGAGCTACGCCGCCATTGGTTGCGGGGACAGGATTTGAACCTGCGACCTCCGGGTTATGAGCCCGACGAGCTACCTGGCTGCTCTACCCCGCGAACGACACTTGCCTAACGAACATCGCTCATTGTACTCGGCAAAGCTCGGCCTGTCAATACGCTTACGTCCGCTGCAAAAAGCTTTCAGCCCGGCGACTCGTCGTTATACTGACAAAATTTTGCCGAACGTTTTTCGACGCCTATGATACACTATGTTATAAGCTGAAAAGGAGGCTGATAATGATGGACCGAAGAACACGGCTAGCTGGTATTGACTTTGCGCTAAAGCGGGATGAAGAGGGCATTCATCTTTCGATTAAAACTGACCCTGAACGCCGCCAAGCCCAAAAAGAAGTGTTTGAGATGCTGGACCAAGTTCGTATTGCGGCTCGTCGAGGCGGAGTCTCCGACGCCGAATTAATGGCATATTGGGCCCGAAGTGGCTTCAAAGGATGGGCCAAGAAACAATAACTGCCAATTTTTCCATAATATTGATATTGTTGGCGATACATGTTAGAATCGATCCATTACGACGGGAGGAACAAGACATGGCTATTGGAGCCATATTGACTCATGCAGATTACACCCGAACAATGGATCAGATTCGTCGGTTGCAAGCGAAATTAGACGATCTCGCTCATCATAAAGGGAATCTTCACCCTGAGGTTATTGCTGTCAGTCAGCAAATTGACGATTATATTGTGTCTATTCAGAGATACTGGCAATACACCCGGGACGGCCGCACGGGACAGTCCTTATGAACTCGCGTCGTTTTGCGTCTCCGGGTTCCTCTTTCTCCCATTTGCTCGGCTTACATCTACTTCATTTTACGCCGAAGCGTGTTTTCATAACTCGGCGTAGCAGGGCTGCGGATAATTGAAGTTGAAAGGCGCACAAAAACTTTTGAGTTGCCCAACGTCAACGTATTTCCCATGGAACAAGTTGGACGCCCCATGCTCGCTTCGGCCCTTTGACATTTCGCCCCCGTGGCGATTCTGCGAGATAATCGACATCAGGCCTTGGGCTCGGAAAACCTGTCCGGTCCATGGCCATCTTCACGATTAGCGGTGCCACGGAGACTTCAAACCCACCCTTCAAAGTGAAACAAGGATACGACGTTTCGACTGACAACTAATACTTCGCAATTAAGGCGTTTTTGCGTCCATTTCTTAAGGTACAGATCCTGAAAATGGCAAGTAATTCCAGTTACGAAAGATTCCCTGTCAAGTCTTCTACAAAATTTGCCGATATTCTCCCTATTGTTTCCTGTTTTAACAAACCACAGAGTACAATGAACACATGCAACCGGTAAAACTTAAACCTCAAACGAGTATGAGGTTCGAAGGCTTAACCGCGAGAGGCACCGACAAGCCAACGGTATCCCGATCGTCGTGGGAACCACTAAATGCGGCCGAAGACCTTCTCCTAAAGTCGACGACGTTGGATGCACTGGATCATTACGTATCGGCAGTGCGTGACGTGTTGTCCAAGGCACTCACGAAACAAACCGCCGAGGTCAGTCTCTATATGTCGCCCGGTGGACGATTTCGACAAATGGTGTTTGTGCGCCAACTCAATGAGGAATTGACTATCCTGCATCGAGAGGTTCGTGATGGTCATCCAGGGTCCGATCTCATGAAGCGTCTCGATGCGATCCGAGGAATACTGGTGGATTTATGGTTATAAGGCGGGAAAGAACGTGGCAGACTACATTACGGTAAAACAAAATGTCGATCTCCTGAGAGATCTCACCGAAAAGAAAATCAACGCGGTGTTGCTGAGACAACCCACGGAGTTAATGCATTTGCTCCAAGAGGAACTCGATCCCTTGCGCACACTGAATAGCACGATGGTGGAAATTTGGAGTTTTTCCCCGGCGGAAAAAGAGACCATCGCTTATACCTGCCAATTGTGGGCAGATCGCGCCCAGTATCTCGGTGAACTGCTGCAAACCCAGTTGGGATATTTAGACTTTATGCGCACCTTACTGGGGATCGAGTCAACATCGACCATTAATTTAGGATTATAGGGCATTGTACCCATGGAATGGAACTGAGGGAGACGTGACCGCATGAGTTTTATGATGCTCAATATCGCCGCGAGGGCTTTGGCCGCTCAGCAACTAGCCTTGGATGTGACGGGCAACAATATGGCCAACGCCACCACTCCCGGCTATCACGCAGAAACCGCCAATTTAACCGAAACGCCCCCTGAACCCATTGTCGCGTTGGAAAATTCTGAGCTCGGAACCGGCGTAGTGGTGTCCTCGGTGAGCCGGGCCGCCAATCCCTTTCTCTCGCGCAGTGTGCGAACCCAGTTGGGGAACCAAGGGTATTGGTCATCAATAAATCAAGCCCTATCCCAAATCCAGTCATTGTTTCAGGAGCCGTCACCCAGTGGCCTCCAAGAAGGCTTCAACCAGTTCTTTGCCAGTTGGCAAACGCTATCGAATAATACGGAAAACCAGGCGTCCCAGGAACAGGTACTCCAACAGGGCAAGAATATCGCGAGCCAATTTAGCACCATGGCCACTTCGATTACCGGAGAAATGCAGAACTTAACTCACGCCGCCCAAAATCAAATCGCCCAAATTAATACGTTAAGCCAACAAATCGCCCAACTCAATACCCAAATTGCATCGGTAACCAGTAGCGGCGGCACAGCCAACGATCTGCTGGACCAACGGGGGCAGTTGTTAGACAATTTGTCAGCTTTAACCAACGTGAGCTACACGGTGTCGGCGAACCAAGAAGTCAACGTCTATTTGGGTTCGAATGCTTTGGTGGTCAATGGTAACCACTATTCGCTGGCTCTAACTCAAGCCACCCAAGCCCCCTCGAAGTACCCGATGAATGCCCCCTTGCCCTATGCGGTAACCTGGCTAGCGTCGCCAACGGCAACGGGCGTTCCGGTTCTCGGTCTGAACAGCGGGCAGTTGTCGGGCACTCTCCGCGTGTTAAACACCACACTTCCCTCCTATTTAGGCCAATTAAACACGCTGGCGTATTCCTTCGCAAAAGCCGTAAACAGCCAATCGCCCACGACTTTTTTTACGCCGCTGACCACCGCCGCAGAACAGGCCAGTGCCGCAACCATGCTGTCTGTAGTACCCACTCTCAGCCCCGGATCCTTGGAAGACGCCGCCAATCCAGGCAATGGCAGCTCGGCACTGAATGTTTCCCAATTGGGGAGTAGCATCGACCCGCAATATACCACCTTGGTCGGACAGGTGGGAGTCGACGGACAAAACGCTGTCGACCAGTCTCACACTGCGCAGACCACCCTGACCTCGTTGCAAAACACCTTGCAATCCTCGACGGGTGTCGATCTGAACCAACAATCGGCAGCACTAATTCAGGAACAACAAAGCTACACTGCCGCAGCGACCATGGTGTCCGTGGAACAGAGCACGATGCAGAGCTTGTTGCAGGCGGTGGGCTAGAGGCAAATATGTCAAGTGAGGAGGAACCGTGAAATGCAAATCACTCCCGTAGTATTAATGAACACCCTGTTATCCAACGTGCAAAATCAAGAGCAGCAAATCGCGCAGCTTCAAGAAGAGGTGTCCACCGGAAAATCATTTCAAGTGCCTTCGGATAATCCTTCCGCGGTCACCAACACCATGGCACTGAGCGATACCTTATCGTCCGTCAAGGCCTATTTAAGTTCGGCTAGCTCAGCCCAGAGTCAGTTAAACCAGACCAACGGCGTTTTGCAAAGCATTATCCAGTTGACCCAAAGCGCGTATGCGTTGTCAACCCAGGCATCCAACAGCACGTTAAACGGCGCTGATCTGACAGCCATGGCGGAAACCGTGAAATCCGACCTGACCTCTTTAGGACAGCTCCTCAACACGCAATACCAAGGCGGATATTTGTTGGGAGGCACCAACAACACGCAACCGCCGCTGCAAAACGTAGCAGGCACATGGAAGTGGAATCCCGGGGCCAGCGGAAATCAAGGACAAGTCGTGCAAATCGGATCGGACCAATGGGTGACCGACAATATCACCGGGTGGGAGCTAACCAGTACCCCGAGTGGGCCCACCTCCCCGACCCAAACCAATCCCGTCAATGCCTTTCTCCAACTGTATCACGACCTTCAAGGATTCCAATCCGCATTGACACCTACGAGCTCTGGGCTCGCCAATATCTCTGCCATCCAACACTCGCAATCTCAGTTATCCGGTGATTTGAACACGATGACCACGTTACAAAGTATCGTGGGGGCCCGGTTGCACCGGGTGCAAAATGCCCAAAGTGCGCTGAACACGCTCTCGGTGAATCTCAACCAAAGCATTGCCCAGTACTCGTCGGCCAATATGGCATCGGTCACCGTGCAATTGGCGCAAGAAGAGCAAGCCTATCAAGCAACCCTGCAAAGCGGTGCACAAATTTTACCGTTGTCGCTGTTGAATTTCATCAAGCCTTAAGGCATGGAAAGATGGGTGTAAGTATGAGGGTGGAAACGCGGTTTCACGGACCGCTGACGGTGCGTCCTGAAGAAATCATTACAATGGATTATGAAATTCTGGGATTTCCCGACCAACGCCATTTCATCTTGTTACCGCATCGGGCCGATAGTCCCTTTCTCTACTTTCAGTCCACTACGAACGCCTCGCTGGCGTTCGTGGTCATCGACCCGTTGCTGGTAATGCCGGATTATCGCCTTCCCTTAGAAGAGTTGCCGAATCTCGGTGCTCCTTCCCTTTGGGCCATTCTGTCCCTGTGCACGATTGGCCGAGGCACTCCTGCCACGGTGAATTTGCGGAGCCCCTTGATCATCAACCGGGAAACGCGTCGCGGAGGGCAATTTGTGCTATCCTTGCCCTATTCGCATCAACATCCCTTGTTCGAGGAAGTGACCCATGCTCGTACTTAGTCGGAAGACCAATGAGGCCTTAGTGATTCAGGACGGTGAAATTCGGATCGTAGTACTTTCAGTTCAAGGCGATCAGGTTAAACTGGGTATAGACGCTCCCCGTCACATTGCCGTGATGCGGGAAGAAATTTTTCTGGCAACCCACGAAAACCAAAGAGCCGCTGAGTCCCTATCGCCAGACGACTTGTCGTCTTTTACTCCTCCTGCGGAGCCACCCCCATCTCCTCGGCTGAAACCAAAATCTCGGTAATTTTAACGCCAAACTGCTCACCGACAATGACCACATCCCCGCGAGCCACCAGTCGGCCATTGAGATAAATGTCCACCGGTTCCCCATACGCCTTATCCAATTCTACAACAGATCCCGGTGCAATTTCCAGGACATCTTTAATAGACACTTCAGTGCTACCTAAAATGGCCTCCACCGTCATCGGCACGTCAAACAGAAACTTGACCGAATTTCGTGCTTCGGCTATCGCCGTATCCCGATCCAACTCCGCAAATTCGACTCTTTTCGCCTCAACCAAATCGTCGTTACTGGTCTCTTCTTCGACCGCATTATCACCCATCAAGGCCTGAATTTCTTCTGCCGTCAAATGTGTCGCTTTTTTAGCCATCGACATCTCCCTCCAGTTTGCCAACTACTCTAACTGCCAGATGCCCGCCTGTTTTCCCCGCCACACACTGAAACTTGTCCGCATTAGACAGGGATAACGTCAAAGGCTGATCATAACGATTCTTAAACACTATCGCGTCCCCCACCTTTAATTGGCTGAATTCCCCCAATGTGATTTCGGTCCGCCCCAAAATGACTCGAGCGGAAATAGATGCCCGTGCCACATGGCGCATCATCTCTTTCTGCTTGGGATGCACCATCTCCGCTCCATCATCTCGACCCCACCCGTGTCGGCTCACTGCAACGGCAAATGGTTGAATGCTGGCGTAAGGCCATACCCAAATCAAATGTCCACGATGCCCATCTATGATCATCTGTTGCCGCAACACCATCACCAAGTCGTTCTCCCCAGCAATCTGAGCGAAGGCTGGGCTATATTCCACACTTTCTACACGAGGCTCAAAGCTGACCATGGTGCCCCAGCTTTGGCGCATCAACTCCAAAAGACGGTCCATAACGCGACGAAATATGGTTTGTTCAATTTCCGTGAGTTCTCGGCCCGGATATTTCCCCAGTCCCGGACCTCCCAAAGCGCGGTCAATAATCGACAGGGCCAGCACCGGATCGCATTCCACCAGTGCACTGCCCGGATATGGGTTAAGGGTATATACGGTTATCACGGTGGGCGTCTTTACATTGTCGGCATAACGCTCGTAAGGCATCTGGTCGGTAGTCAGATGCTGAATTTGCACCGGAGTGCGCAGATAACTAGACAAAAAATTTGACGCCACTCGAAGATACGATTCGGTTATCAGGGTGATGGCATCCAACTGCAATCGGCTCAGTTGGTGCGGCCGTTGAAAATCGTAGGGCCGCACTTCACCCATATCTCGCACTAGTCCCATTGCAACCCTCTTCCCTTGGCACGTCCTCTTGGCCTAACATATTTCGATACCATCCTACACAAATCCTGCTCGTTCATTGGATCATTAACGACGGAAAATATACCGGGCCAATGGTTCCAGGGCCAAAAATTTCTTCCAAAATCTCTTTGACTTCGGACTTGAAGGTGGCGAGTCCGCCAGAACTGGTGAGTTGAGCATACGATGTGCTTCGGGCCAAGTTTATCATGGCATTGCGAATTTTGGCATCTAAATTAGCGGATCCGGTACCTGTTCCGCCACTGGCTGCCGTGGCGATGCCGCCTTGTGCCATCAGCGCTTGAGGAGTGACCGAAAACTCTATTTCAAATGAGATGTAGTGATTCGGAACCGAAAGATTGCTTTCAATCTCTGCTTCCGTTACCGACACCGCCGTCTTCTGGTTAAAGGGCAACGACTCTACCACCGGGGCCGGTGTTTTTGACAACAAGGATGGTTCCAAATAAATGATGCCTCCGGCACCAATGGCTAAACCCAACACTAAAACCAGCACATACAACAAAATCTTTTTCACCAAAAAACCCCCTGAAATCTCTGCCTTATTTTTTGCATTCTCCCATCCTTCCCCTGCACACTAGAGAGAAGGGAGGGCCTCGTGATGGAACCGTATTTGCTTTGGGCATTGGAAACATTACTGTTGGACTGGGAGACTCCTGCTATTACCACGGGATTTTCTGATATGCTGACAACTTCGGCATCTACCGCAACCGCTTTCAACCCGCCCACAAATTCCGACAACGCCTCCGTGACGCAATCCATTGCCACTGCTGCACAAAATACCGGTTTGTCCGCCAACCTGCTCCGAGCTGTGGCTACTGTAGAATCAGACCTGAATCCCAATGCCGTTAGTTCCGCCGGCGCCATAGGCGTCATGCAGTTGATGCCAGCAACCGCCGCCAGCCTAGGCGTCAACCCTGACAACGTTCAGCAAAACCTTGAAGGCGGTGCTGAGTACTTACAAAGCTTGCTGACCACCTTTCACGGCAATCTGCCCCTTGCCTTGGCCGCTTATAATGCGGGCCCTGGGGCGGTAGAACAATATGGCGGCATCCCCCCGTTTACCCAGACACAACAGTATGTGCAAAAAGTTCTGGCAGTCTACCAGCAACTTAACGCAGCCCCGCCCACGCTTTAAACCTGAATATTAGTGGTAGTCTTGGCCACCGTTTCTCCCACTGAGACCACCCGGGCATTGAGGCCATATAAGGTTTCCGCCTGCACTAAATTCACTAGGTTATCCGTCATAATAGCGCTCGATTGATTAAGAGCCCCACTGACCAACGTACCTGCGTTAGGCGTCCCGGGATTGACCAGGGTAGCTGGGCCCGAAGCCGCGGACAACGTAAACAGGGTATTGCCTATACCCAGCAACCCCTGGGGATTAGGGATCATGGCCAACTGAATTTGTGCGGCCTTCGCCGGAGTACTTCCTGCACGACTAACCATAACAGCGCCGTCGGACTCCACGGTATAACTGTCGCCCAGGGGAATGTTTATCGGAGGGTAAAGCCTGGCACCAGTGGGCAGCACCAATTGCCCATTGGCATCTAGGGTAAAATTTCCCGCCCGGGTATACGCTAATTGGCCTCCCGGCAGAGAAACCGTGAAAAATCCATTGCCGTCAATGGCCAAATTGCTGCCAATGGTACTGGAGATAATGCCTTGCCCAAATTCCGGGACCTCACTCACCAGCGTCGTTCCCGGCACCAAATTCAGCGGTGGACCCAATACCTGGTTTGCTAAAGTGACATTGGCCGCCCTCACCGCGGTACTTGCCATGCTGCCGGTGGTCGTCACCTGTTCGCCATAACCCGCTGTATTGGCGTTGGCAATGTTGCTGCTCACCGCATTTAGCACTTGGCTTTGCACGTTTATCCCATTTGCGCCGATATTGATTACCGAAAACATAAAGGCCCCCTTTCCGGCTCACAGACACCTTATGCCAAAACACCTAATGTAGCAGCTGTTTTAAGACGATTGCTTTCTTCATTGATCACTTCGGTCAGTGACTGGTAACTCGATTCTGCCGTTATCAAATCGACCGATTGTGTTGCTAAGTTGACATTGGATGTGTTAAGCGCCCCTTGTGTCACGGAACTCTTTACTGCAATGGCCCCTGCAGTTTGGTAGAGGTTCCCTGGCAAGGTGGCAATCGGTCCTTGAACAGGAAGAGTAAACCGTGCTAATTGGCCTAGTACTTTTCCCTGCTGAGTAATGGTGCCGTTAGCACTCACGGTAAACGGAGTCACACCCACAACCACCGGTTGACCGTTGGTCATCAGTACCCGGTCGCCCCCAGAGGTCACCAAAGTGCCGGTGGAATCCACGGAAAAATGACCGTCTCGGGTATACAACACTCCCCCAGTACTATCTCGCACCGCGAAAAATCCTGATCCCCCAATGGCTAAGTCGGTCATTAATCCCGTGGTTTGTTGTCCGCTGGGAGCCAACTCCAATCCTCCTAAGAACGCTACTCCCTGGCCACTGAGGCCGATTGCGTGCGGGGACGAGTTCCCCCCGACCCGAGTGATCGTAGCCGACGGAAACTCTGCCATTGATCCCACTTGGGTCAAATAGCCTGGCGAACCCGCATTATCCAAATTGGCGCCAATGGCTGCCATCGACTGGTTTTGCGCAATCATGCCTGAGGCTGCGATATACAAAGCGTCCATCGTTACTTTCCTCCCGTGCCTAGGGTATTTTGTTCGGAAACTTCCAAATGGGCCCAAGTCGTGGTTAACCGACGGACAAACGCGCCCCACCCACCGCGACGAGGTGGCGGGATGCGCTCCAGCAGCCGATCCGCAATCGCGCCGATGTCCTGACTAGCTGCAGTCCGCGGATAAAGAGACCAGAACGGTTCCTGGCGCAATACAGCCCGCCCAACATTGGCATCCTCAGTCACCATGCCGAGAAATTCTACAGGACGTGCCAAAATTCGTTGACTTAAGGTCGTCAACCGTTCACCCATCTGCAGGGCGCTGTCCTTATTGGACACCCGGTTCATTACCAGTTTTAAAGACACTCGACCTCCCGCCTCCCATACCGCTTTGATCAAACCGTAGGCATCCGCAAGCGCCGTCGGCTCCGGATTAGTCACTACCAAAGCCTCATCCGCAGCCAAGACAAAAGTCAAGACATTCGCAGAAATACCGGCACTGGTATCAATCATTAACCAATCACATTCGCCTTCCAATTCCTGAAATCCTTCTATGATCCGCGAAATTTCGACAGCCTCCAATGCTGCCAGAGCCGCGATGCCGGACCCACCAGGGATAATGCGAATACCCCGCGGGCCTGGCTGAATCGAATGGCGCAGGGGAATTTTCTCTTGCACCACATCCCACAAGGTGTACTGCGGCTCATACCCCAACATGATATTGATATTTGCGAGTCCCAAGTCAGCATCCAGCACCACCACCCGCTGTTCCCGCGCAGCGAGCGCCAGAGCCAAGTTCAGCGTCAAATTGGACTTGCCTACCCCGCCTTTGCCTGACGTCACCGCCACCACCCGAGATCCTTCTATGCGATTTTTCAGCATATCGCGGGTCGCCTCCCCCGTTTTTTCAGCAATCCAGTGTCGCAAGAGATCTGCTTGCTTGGCCATCACAACGCCCCCTTGACAATCCATTGGGCAATTGTTTCCGGAAAGGCAACCCGAATATCATCAGGCACCCCTTGGCCGTCCGTTAGATAAGCCACCGGCCAACCCAGGGACAGTAACGCACTTAAGGCCGGTCCGCCATGGCGTGCTTCGTCGACTTTGGTAAGACACAGCTTTACCGGTAGATCCCCGGCAAACCGATGGGCAGTCTCCACCATCGCTGTGGGTATCATGGTGGCGGGCAATGTCACCATAACTTCCCGGGCTTCGGCATATTGCACGATGCTTTGTAATTCCGCCATCGACAACGCGTGATTGACACTATGCCCGGCTGTATCCACCAGAACCACATCGGCCGGCGTATGCCGTATCAGGTCTGGAATATCTTGGGGCCTCAAGGCGACCGCCAACGGGATACCCAAAATTTCGGCATAAGTCTTGATTTGTTCCACTGCGGCCACGCGAAAAGTGTCGGTGGTAATAAGCAAGACCGATTTCTTCTGCTCCAAATGAAAGTACGCCGCCAATTTGGCTATCGTGGTAGTCTTGCCGGACCCCGTGGGTCCCATCACCACTACCACGGTCGATTCGGCAAGCGAAATGGGACTGGGCCGAGGCAAATGCCGTAAGATCACTCGCGTGATCACCGGGTCCGCTCCGATGTCATCAGGTTCGTTCCGTGCATCCTCTTCAGCCTCATGGGCTAACCGCCGGGCCCAGGATTCGGTCACTTCTTGTTCCAGCAACCGTTGGTACACGGTTTCTCCCACTCCCATGGGAATCCCTTCAATGCGGTCCAGTCGACGATCCAATCCCTGCAGCAGATCTAATACTTGGGCCAGTCGTTCCCCCGCAGCATCGCTCCCCAAAGAGTTGAGTGTCTCGGTGGCTGCAGCTTCTCTGTGCCCCACTATCGGCTTGGCCGACGATTCGGCAACAGCGTCGGACGGGGTTTTTTGGGGATAATCGGTTGCCACCAGAACCTGAAAGCCTTGCTCCCAAAACTTCCACCAGCGATCTCTGGCCTTGCCTGATGAGAGGATGATGGCATCTTCGCCCAACTCCCACTTAGCCAGCACCAAAGCTTCTTCGGCGGTTTTACCGGTGTACCGTTTAACAATCACAACTGCACCACTCCCAAAGTTTTTACCGAAATTTCCGGGCTGAGTTCCGCGTAGGACACTACGGCCAAATCACGCAAAATCCGCTCTGTTAAACGCTTAAAATAGAGGCGGATAAAAGGTGAAGCAATCACCGTAGGGGTTACCCCAGCAGGCACCGCACGAACGACCTCCCGCAAGTTGGTTAGAATTTTTTGCGCCACCGCCGGATCTAGATTCAAATAACTGCCGCCGTCCGACTGCTCGATCGAAGAACGAATTTCTGCCTCTACTTCTGGCGACAACACCACAGCATATAAGGTGCCTTGCTTTAAAAGAGGTCGGGTAATATGGCGGCCTAATGCTTGGCGCACGCTTTCCGTCAGCACCTCGATATCCCGCGTGGTTCGAGCCTTATCAGCCAAGGCTTCGAGAATTGTCGGCAAGTCACGAATCGAAACCCGTTCGCGCAACAAATTAGACAATACGCGTTGCAATTCGCCCAAGCTGAGCAAATCCGGAATTAATTCTTGCACGACCACCGGATGGGTTTGTCGGATGTGATCTATCAACGCCTTGACGTCTTGACGCCCTATGATTTCATAGGCGTGCTTGCGCACCACTTCGGCCAGGTGGGTCACCATTACAGATCCTGCGTCGATCACCGTGGCCCCCGCTAATTCCGCCCGATCTCGCGAATCCTCACGAATCCAGAATGCCGACAAACCAAACACCGGATCGGTCGTAGGCACCGCGGTCTCAATCCCCAAATTCTGTCCCCCCATGGCTAAAAAACGGTCAGGGCGAACCTCAGCCGTTACCAGCTCCGCACCCCGAATGCGAATCCGGTATTGATTAAGCGACAACTCCAGATTGTCTCGCACCCGAACCGGTGGAATCACCAATCCTAGTTCGGCGGTAATTTGACGGCGCAGAGCGGCGATCCTTTCGCGCAAATCATGCCCTGCCTGCCCGCCTACCAAGGGCACCAATCCTACCCCCACTTCTAATTCAATGGAATCCATGCCAATAAGGTTCAAAGCCGCTTCAGGCCGTTTATTGAGATCGTCGGCTTGCGCCTTTTGCAGTCGTGCCGATTCCGATTTTTCGGCTTTTTGGCGGGATTCAATCTGCCACCCGGCCCAGAACGCGAGGCTGCCCAATATCAACGGCACTAACGGCGGCAATCCCAAAAACGCCAACAAAAACAGCACGATGGCGACAATGTACATCACCCGCGGCAGGGCGGTTAACTGCGTAATCAAATCACGGTTCAGGGTACCTGCGGTGCCGGATCGGGTCACCAAAATTCCCGTTGCGGTAGACAGCAGCAGTGCCGGGATTTGCGTGGTCAGTCCCTCGCCCACCGTCAAGATGGTATAAGTTTTGGTAGCCGTCCCCACTGCCATGTGCTGCTCGGCAATGCCGATAATTAGGCCTCCGACGATATTGATCACCACGATGATAATTCCGGCGATGGCGTCGCCGCGAACAAATTTTGACGCCCCATCCATCGCCCCATAAAAATCGGCTTCACGTTCGATATCCTGACGCCTTTGCCGGGCTTCGGCTTCCTTAATCAAACCTGCATTCAATTCTGCATCCACGGCCATTTGCTTGCCGGGCATGGCGTCCAAGGTAAATCGCGCGGCCACTTCTGACACTCGTTCCGCTCCCCGAGTAATTACCAGAAACTGGATAACAATAAGAATAATGAAAATAATAATCCCCACGACCACGTTATTGCCCACAACCAATCTCCCGAAGGTCTCAATCACCGACCCCGGGTCGGCTTCCAGCAAGATGAGCCGTGTGGCCGTCACTTCCAATGCCAGACGAAATAACGTGGTCAGCAGCAACAGCGAAGGAAACACCGAAAGATCCAGCACTTGGTTGATAAACATAGTGCTCACCAGCACGGCAATGGCCAAGGCAATGTTGATCAGCAAGAAAATATCGAGAATCCAGGGGGGAATTGGAATCACCAGCATAAGAATGGCGACCACCGCAGCCATCGGCACAAACGCGTCTTTTAGAATGGCTCGTGCTTGCACCATTATGGTGTCCTCCTCTTACGGCGGATAAGAAAGGCCAAAATTTCCGCAACGGCCTGGTAATGGTCTTCAAATATGGCTTGTCCCAAAGGCACCAAGTAGAGAGATCGCGCTAACGGAGGGTTATCAATCACCGGCACCTGATGTTCGTACGCCAATTCCCGGATCGCTAAGGCTGCTTCGTCAGCGCCTTTAGCGACCACCGTGGGAGCAGTCATAGTTTTATCATTCCACTTCAGCGCTACAGCATAATGCGTCGGATTGGTAATCACCACCTGCGCCTCTTTGACCTGGCGCAACCCGGTACGCGCTAAGTTTCGGGCCATGTCCCGGCGTTTGCCCTTTAGTCGCGGATCCCCTTCCACTTCTTTAAACTCATCACGAACTTCCTGAGTGCTCATCTTCAAGGAGCGTTGAAAAGCCACATATTGATAGCCGATGTCGGCAATCCCGATTAAAATGTAGGCCAGCGCTGCACGCCACAATACAGCTGTTAACAGCAGAAATCCTTGGTGAACGGCAACCCCTAGCGATTGGCTGATTAGCGCTGGGTAGGACAGGACTTGGTGCCAAATCACAAAACCAGCAGTCATGCCAATGATGAGCAGTTTTAGCAGCCCCTTGATTAAAAGCCACAGGCCGTCTTTGGAAAACATGTGCTGCAATCCGGTGATCGGATTAAGCCGATTAAAATCCGGCGTCAACGGTACCAAAGAAAAACGAAAACCGCTTTGCAGCAACCCCACTAAAAGGCCTATCACGAGAATCGGCAAGACTAAAGGCACCAAAATTTCCAGGGCAACGTGGCCTCCTACTGCGATCACCGACCCCAAATTTTGGGCAAAAGGTCCTGCACTGCCCGCCATTGCCAATATTTGAGCCTCCACTCCTCCCATCTGTTGGCCTGCCCAAGGCAGATATAGGCGTAAAAGAACAAAACCGACCAACAGCCCGAGCCCAGACTGAAAGTCAGGGCTATGCCACCCTTGGCCTTGTTGTCTGGCCTTTTGTCGCTTTTGAGGAGTGGGGGCCTGCGATTTTTCCCCGTTTAGTGCATAAATTTCTGGCCACAGTCCAACCACCGTTGCCGTCATCCGGCCCGTCCCTCCAAAATAACCAAAAGCCGACTAACGTCTGTCCACGCCATATTCCACACTTGCGGAATAATGGCAAAGAACAATGGCAGCATCGACAAAAAGACCACCAAAGTAATCCCAAAGTTAACCGGCAATGCCACAAAATAAGCATTCATCTGCGGAAATGCGCGACTTAACACCCCAACCGCCAAATTGACCACCAATCCCGACAAAAGCAAGGGAGCTGCCACCAGAAGCGCTATGGTGAACACCGTGTCCAGAAGACCCACCACAAAGCCAACTGTTCCCATCGGAAACGACAAGGCATCGAGCGGAATGGCTTGAAAACTGCTATGCAAGGCAATAACCAATAGTTCTGGACCACCGGCCACCACAAATACAAACAGGGCCAACAACGTCTCCCACTCGGCCAGAAACGAATTGGCCGACAATAGCCCTGGAGTTGCGTTTACTGCCAGTCCCACCCCCAGCTGGTAGGTCACTGCCTGCCCGGCAATGGCAAATGCTGAATAAAACAGTGTCAAAACCAAGCCAATTAAAACCCCGATGGAAAATTGCACCACCATTGTCAGCAAGAATTCCACTGTCCTCGTTTCAGCCGCGGTGAGGGTCGGCAAAGTCGGAGCCACAACAATGGCCAGCATGGGTACCAGTGCCACCCGCAACATCTTGGGAATATACTGAGCGCTAATCATAGGCGATGACACCACAATGCCCGCGACTCGTGCGGCAACCAAGAAGAAACCCATGGTCAGGTTGGATAATGACAGCCCTATGGTCATTTCTGGTATGTCTCCCGTCCTGCTTCCATTGTATCGTGTCGGATCCTGTCATCAGCAAAAATAGCGGCCAATTTCACGGAAGATTAGCCAAATGCCACAAGCTACTTAAATCTTGAGTCGTAAACCCGATAAGCACCCTTAAGAACCACGGTCCCGCTAAATAGAAAATGAGGCCAATGACCACCAATTTGGGCAAAAATGACAACGTCATTTCCTGAATTTGGGTAGTCGCTTGAAAAATTCCCACAAGCAATCCCACAACCAAGGCAGCCGTCAAAATCGGCAACAAAATAATCCCGGCGGTCACAACCGCGGACTGACTTAAGGCGAGAATATGATCCAGCATCTATCCCCCTCCATGAAAAGACAAGAACAGGGATTGCACCACCAAACTCCATCCGTTGGCAAGAACGAACAGCAGCAGCTTCAGCGGCAACGAGATCAATGTCGGCGGTACCATCATCATGCCCATCGACATTAATATTGTGGACACCACCAGGTCCACAATAATAAACGGGATGAAAATATAGACGCCAATCTCGAACGCTGTTTTCAACTCCGAAATAATAAACGCCGGAATCAAGGTTAACGTCGGAACTTGCGACAAATGATGCGGCGGCGCTACATGCCCCATTTTGAGAAACAACGCCAAATCCGAGGGACGGGTTTGTTGGTACATAAAAAGGCGCAACGGAGTTAGCGCCTTTTTTCCTGCTTGCAACAATGTCAGGTGCCCCGCCAGATAGGGAGTCAGCGCTTGATGTTGGATCGCGGACAATGTCGGTTCCATAATAAACAACGTGAGAAACAGCGATAATCCGATGATCACCTGGTTCGGCGGGGTTTGCTGCAGTCCTAATGCGCTGCGGGTAAACGACAACACGGTAACCACCCGGGTAAACGCGGTCATCGTGAGCAAAATTGCCGGTAGAAAGGAAATCACGGTGAGCAAAGCCAATATGCTGAGGGTTTGACTCGGCGTGCCATGACCCCCGTTAATGGTCAGCGAGGGCAACGATTGGGCATAGGTCACTGGACTCCACAACAATGCGATGCCCATGGCAAACAGCCCCACGGCAAATATCCGCGGCTTCATCACTGATCCCCGCCCGATGGGAAAAATCGCTTGCGCATCTCTTCGGCAAACTGCGATAATGTCGCCGCCTCATGGCCCAATGGACTAGCTTCCCTGGCTTTTTGCGTCACCGCCGTGGAATCCAGTTCCATTAACAAGGTGATGCGCTCGTCGGTTATGCCAAGGCATACGGTTTTGTCCACGACCTGCACAATGGCAATTCCGCGTTTAGGACCTAACGGCAAATAATCGATTTGCTCCAAGTAATGCGATGCGCTAGTCTTGCCGATACCAATTTTCTTCAACATCCGTGCGGCAACGTAAGCCAGCGCCACCACCAATAGCATAGCCCACAAAAAATTTAGGAAAAGTCCCACAGAACCCATAAACATACCTCTTTCCATCTCCTCGTAATTATAAAGAGACCCAGGCGTCAGTATGAAACAACAAGCCCGATTTAACATAAAAGTAGATATTTTATGTTGCAATCATGGAATGGACTACTGAATCCAATCTAAAATGGTGGGACCGTCAGAGCATTGCTCATCACTATGCTCCTGAAAGCGGTGGCGGAGCATGCCTTGAGCGCACCGTTGCGGCACAGCCGTCCTTTCCCGGCGGGGATTGGACCACGGCAACGACACCTGCGTGGTAGAGAAATTCGTCAGCAGAATATCGGTGTGGTAGGTTTGGTGATATTGGGCAGCGAATTGCCGACCTGCTCAATGATAATGGAGCGCCTGGCGCTATAGTTACTTGACTTTCGCACCTCGAAATCACAACAAATCTAATGGGGGAAAAGGACGCAAAACCCGCATGAATACTGGGTTTTTGGTATAATTAAGGTGCATGCCAAATCAACCAAAAACGGAGTGTTATCA
>JAJZZP010000049.1 GCA_021797515.1 Bacillota bacterium
TCTGGCACCGTGCATATTACGTCGGCAGTGTTGGAGGGGCCTCCTTGGATACTGTGAAGCGCTATGTGGAGGCCCAAGGCACGAAAGAAAAGCCCCGAAAGGCGGCCAAGAGGCCGCCACCCGCTTGGCCCCCTCCCGGCTTCGCCTGGGAAGGGGAATGCGCGGGCTTTATGTTCAATGGGGACGTGTCGATGATTCGCGTGACCATTGTTGAGGAGGCGAACCATGCTTACAATCAATATGTGATTCTATCTGATAATATGGTATAATAATTGCAGGTGATAGATCAATGGACGAGCAGTTTGTCAGCATCGGCAAGGCGGCCAAGAAGCGCGGTATGAGCATCGACGGGCTCCGAAAGTGGGAGTGGGAAGGGCGGTGGATTCCCGTACGTACGGAATGCGATAACCAGTTTGTAAAGGGTGCCTCCGGGACCTGAGACTGTCGCCACCGTCAGGTGAACATGGCTGTGGGGCAGATTCGAGATTTTACCCGCCCCCCGAGCCCATTGGGACCCGACCGCTTTCGCGACCGAGCATGGGGTGCGGGAAGGGTCCATTGACAAGGGAAGTCTTGTATCCCCATTGTGCGGGACTGGACGTGCACAAGGGGAGCGTCGTTGCCTGTGTCTGCACGTTAGATGCCACACGGATGTTGCCTCAATGCGCATTCCCCCAAAAATGTTGGTGGGGCCCGGCAAAATGCCCCGGTAACTTCTGACTGGAAAGGGAGAACATGGGTATGCTCGCTCTAGGCGCCCGCAAAATCGGTTAGGCGACGCCATTTTGTCGAAACCTTTGGCCGTTGAGATCCGTTAAACATTGGGGGGTTGATTTTTGTTACAATGAGGCGAGCAAGAGCGGGAGGTACATATTGGTGTCACAATTGGTTACAGGAATTTTTTCGGTAACGGGTTTGGGGTTGGGGTTATGGAAACCACGGCTCTCGTGGATCTGGTTTATGATGGCTGCCGTAGGCGTCGAAATTATTCACGCTTTCCATCCCGGAGTGGCCCAATATGGTCCGTGGATCGGCGTGGGGCTGGGAACCTTTTTAGTAGAATTGAAACATTGGCAGCAACAATGGGATTGGATTCGTCAAAACGTCCATTATCTATGGTGGGCTTTGGGGTATTTGGTGGTGCTGGCGATAGCCACCTTCCTCGGCATTGATCGTTCGGTCTCGATACGCTATGCAGTCGGGGTACCGGCGGTATTGTGGGTTGTTGCGGTTTATATGCCGCAACTGGTACGGCAAGGTCAACTCTCAGCGGTGAAAATAATCCAATCTTGGGCATTTCTTGGGGCCATTTTTAGCGTGTCAGCAGGGATTGCTGCAATCGCATTTCATAGCGGATTTCCGGTACCGGTGGGACACCGCGTGATTTTAGCGTGGCAATGGCCATTCGCTAATAAAAATACCTTGGGATTACTAATGGCATTGGCGGTGCCGGCGGCATTCGGCCTGATCTTCTATCCTGGCAATCAGTGGGGCGGTCGCGGATTAGCTATTGCGGTAACCATCCTCGTCCTTATGGGGGATGCGTTAAGTTATTCGCGTTCGGGTTGGATTGCGTCGTTGATTGGGATGGGTGTGTTTACTTTGACGTACTTTGGACGCCGAGGATTCATCGGGATGGTGATTGGGATTCCCGGGGCGGCAATCTTGCTAGTGCTGAAAACTGGGCTCAAGCGCTGGACCCTTTTATGGGATAAGGGGTTAAACGGCCGTATTGTGTTGTGGAAAGCAGGGTTGTCCGCCTTGCATAATCGGTGGTGGTTTGGTGTGGGTCCTGGCAATTCGCCGCAGGCACTGTTGCCTTATGTCCCCAGAATCTATGCCGGGCTCACTCCCCAGGATAGTATAATGCGTACGGCCGTCGAACTGGGGTTGATTGGATTGGGCATCTGGCTGATCATCGTTGTGGGTGCTGTGGTAAAAATTAGCCTTGCTTTTTGGAGAGCCAAAGATCGACGATTGCCGCGGTGGACCACAAGCATGGTCGGGGCACTGTTATTGGCTACGTTAGCACAGCAAATGGTGGAATCAGCCTTTCTCGGCGGGATATCTTTTGGTGACTTCTTTTTCACCTTTCTCATTGGATGGGTTTGGTTTGTTCTTAATAGCAAGTCTCTTCCAACCTTGGGTTGACAATGTGAAGAGAAGACCCCCTTGGCAACTGAACTTCAGGTACCCCGGGTGAACCAGAAGACTTGCTACAACATTACATTCATGGATAATGAGCCTGAGAAATTGCTGTGAAAAAATTTTCAAAAGGTCTTGATCATTTGATTATGAAGAGTACATTATAGATCGAACGAACAATCAACCAGGAGATGATTATCATGGCATCATTCGTAGAAACAGTGATTACGGAAGAAGAATTAAAGGCAGCGCAGGCGTTCCACGGGCACAAATGTCCAGCCATGCCTCAGGGGCTTCGAGCAGGACATATCGCTATGGATATTTTAGGTGTTCAACGGGCACGTGGCGGTGAACTTGTGGCCATAGTAGAGACCGGGTATCATCATTTTTCCGGATGTTTTGTCGATGGTGTCATGGTGGCTACCGGATGCACGTTAGGCAAAGGCAACTTGGTACAAAAACCATTAGGCAAATTTGCTTTAACTTTAATAGAACCGAAAACAGGGCGGGCGGCTAGAGTAACACCGGGGTATGAGCGGATGAGTCAGTGCTTGAATATGGACTTTTTCACATTGCGAGCGCAAGGAGTGCCACCTTACGAACTGGATCCTGCTGTAGTGGAACCGCTGATTGAAGATGTATTAACCAGACCATGGCAAGAAATATTTTCCGTAAATAAATTTGCCCGGTATCCGTTCGCCAGGGTTCCTGAAGACTTTAGTGCAGTTCAGTGTGCCGGTTGCGGTGAATTAGTGGTAACCAGTTATGCCCACAAATTTCAAGACCAATGGTATTGCGAGCCATGCCTCAATGAAATGCTTCATGCGGGGCACCGTGTAACCGAAAGCCGGTAATCTGCCATGCTAACCTTGGCCGTGGTTCTAATCTTTTTGGTTTCCATGCTGTTTGCCATGCTAGGCATGGGTGGCGGAATGTTGCATGTGCCTATCCTGTTATGGATTGGCTATGATTTGAAAACCGTTGCTCAACCTTTAGGAATTTTGCTTAATGGGTTAACCAGTCTTATGGCCTTGATTATTTATTGGCGCCACGGCCTGGTGGATTGGAAGGGCAGTCTGCCCATGGCGATTACCGCTCTGGCTCTGGCCCCCGTCGGGGCAATCGTGGCGAAAACGATACCCACCCAAGTTCTTATGGGGATCTTTATCGCGGTGATTGTGTTGGCTTCGCTTCGCACTTTGCAAAGCCTGCGTCAACCGGAGCCTACGGATAAGGCAACAGGACGGCGCTGGATATGGGCATCACTGGGAGTCGGGTTGGCCGCGTTGGCTGGGGGAATGCTGGGACTAGGTGGGGGCACTTTCATTAGCCCTCTGCTCATGTGGATGGGGTATCCGACCAAGAAAGCCGTTGCGACCACGGCTTACATTGTTACCTTTTCCAGTTTTTCAGGATTTCTTGGTCGTTTGCCTTATTTCAAAGCACCGGATCTGCTGGTGGTTGTGTTGTCGACAACCGTATTGATGGCTGCCGGGGTGGGTAGCCAGCTGATGGCCACGCGAGCCAAACCCAAATGGATTAAGACCGCTTATGCCGCATTGCTGATATTAGTGGGTTTGAAATTGGCTCTATAGGTAGTGTTTTTCTGAAAAGCCACCTGGGTGTTTACGCAGGCGGATCTTTTATTTGGAATCCCAACAAGATTAAAATATTATCTGCTACCACGTGATCGGGCCAAGGGGCATGCCCGTCGACGTGCCATCGGGTTACCAAAGCAAAAAGAATGCCGAGCACTGATTGTGCCGCGAAATCGGGCGCCAGGTCTCGGCGGAATTCACCGGAATTTTGTCCGGCGACGATGACCTCTACCATGCGGCCAGCCGTAACATCGCTAAGCTGAGTCTTTAACAGAGTTGAAATTTTTGGATGCCATGTCGTATGCGACAGCATTTGAAATAAAATTTGACGGTTTAAAGGATCCCCATAAACACTGTAATATACACGGACCAAATTCCGAATGATATCGGCGCTCGAGACCGTGTCTGACATCGTGGTGAGAAGTTGTTGGGCCTGAGATAAGGGCGACGAGTTTTCTACAACGGCTAGAAACAAAGCCTCTTTGTCTTTAAAATACCAAAAAATCAAACTGGTGGTTGAAATGCCCGCCGCACGCGCAATATCCCGCATCGAAGCACGGAATCCTTTTTCCGCAAACACTACACGTGCTCCTTGGATAATGTGGTCGCGAGTGGAGGGTGAAGCCTCCATATCTCTTTCCTCCGGATGTTAGATTAATAAGGTGCCATCGCTTCTGTTATACGATTCCCAATTTTTGTGGGGACTAGTCCTTGGGTTTGCTGCGCCATTGGAAAATGGTTTGAATTATGATGGCGACATCTTTCCACCAGGACCAACTTTTCGCGTAATGTAAATCAAAGGCGGCTTTGTCCTGGGGAGGGGACGTGTAACTGCCCGCCACTTGGGCCAATCCAGTGAGACCGGGTGGGATCGTATGGCGTAAGTCATAATGTGCAATGGTGCGTCGGTTCTGATCCACAAAAGTTGGCCGTTCCGGGCGCGGACCAACCAAAGACATGTCGCCACGCAATATATTCCATAGCTGCGGGAATTCGTCTAGGTGAGAAAACCGCAAGAATCGTCCAAGGCGGGTGATCCGCGGATCGCGCGCCGATGCCAGCACCGGGCCGGTTAATGCTTCGGCATTGGGTACCATTGTCCGAAACTTTAAGATCCAAAATGGGCGGCCTCCGGCAGCGATGCGTTCTTGACGGTAAATCACCGGTCGGCCGGAATCTAAATATACCAAGAAGCCGATTGCCGCTAGTACGGGAAACAATACGATTAGTCCGACCAGAGCCACTCCAATATCAGCTAGACGTTTGAAGACAGCCGATCCATGGCGCGTTTTAATGGACGCTAGGGAAAACATCGGAGATTCGCCCACGGTGGTTAAATCTGCCCCGGAAACCAACAAATCATAGGTGTCTGGCGTCCAAAGGCATGGTATGTTAAGCGCCATGCAATTAACGAAATATTGCTCGCGCAGAGATTTAGGCACCGTACCCAAGACCACCGCACCAATATTTTGAAACCGTGCCCGATCGGTTGCCTCTCCCGGGATCGCGTAGACTACGCGAATGCGCGGGAGAAATTGCCCTGCTTTCACTGTCAAGTCGCTCCATTCGGACTCCAAGCCGACCGCCAGCACGTTAATCGAAGGGGCATTCCGCAAGGTAATAGATCGCAAAATTTGACGCCACAACAGGAATATCGGGATTTGCAGAACGATGGACAGGGTAAATACGGAACGCGGAAATCCGATAGAGGACAGTCCGTAGACCTGTACCAATGTTAAAAATCCATTGACTATTATTGCTGTGGTAACCGCCGCACGCAATTCGGAGGACGTTTTATGATTTGCTTCGCCGTATAGCCCATAAATATAAAACACCACGATAAGGGTGGCAAATTGAACAAAGGCAATACGAGTATAGGCTGACCAATTGTAATCAGGGGGCACAAAGGTTCCAAATCTAATAGTAAAGGCTAAAAAAGTCGAGAAAAACAAAAATAATATATCGGCCATGGCCACCATTATCGCATGGTACCAACGCCCTCGAAAATTCGCCACCTCTGAACCTCCCTTGTCACCATACATGTCTATTGTGACAAAAACAGCAAGGATGGGCAACCCTTTAGCATTGCCAATGAATAAAACGTTCGGTATGGATTTTACGTTACAGCAAAGTTAGGTTTTGTTCACCTAAAATACGACAAATTTCGCAATTTTTTCCCACCATGCTAAAATGCTAAGTAACCTACTTAAGGTAGCCGACGTTTTCATAGTGAAAATGAGCAGCATCCAGGGAAAATCAGGGACTTCAAGGGGTGGGCTAGGTGAAATTTGCATGGGCAGGCGTGGCTGCAGGAATCTTTGGCTTAACCGCCGTCGCATACTTCATGCATGCGCATGTTTCACTGGGGTCAACAGCAAGTGCTGCTTCCAGTTATCATCAAGCGTCTTTAGATCACGTCAGGGTTTCCCCTAAAGATTTGCGATCTCATGCGGTTTCCATAGTTGCTCCGGCAAGCAAACCGAAAACAATGCCACAACCCAAGGCTTTTACCAGCACTGCTCCCTTGGGTGAGACAACCTTTTTTGCTGGCGTTGTTGAGGGATTTTACGGACCCGCATGGTCACTAGAGAACACCATTGCGATCCTAAAGTTCATGCGGCAGAGGGGGATGAACACTTTTGTTTATGCTCCCAAAAATGACGCATACCTGCGAGCAAATTGGAATCAGCCCTATCCCCCAGTGGCATTGACTCAAGTTTCCAGTTTGGTGCATGCCGCACAAGAAAACCATATCCATTTCGTGGCATCGATTAGCCCGGGGCTTTCCATTGTCTATAGCAGTGCTGCAGACCGGGAGGCGTTGCTAAAAAAAATTGGACAGTTGCAGTCCATTGGGGTTCACACTTTTATGTTGAGTTTTGATGACATTCCTCAAACCTTAGATGCCACTGACCAAAATGTATACGGGAACAACCTGGCATGGGCCCAGTCTGCATTGGCCAATTATATAGTGTCGCAAGAAGCGAAAGCCCATTCTGATTTTCGGTTAATCTTTACACCTACAATTTATTCAGGGGTTGCTGACAACCCCTATTGGGAAAACCTGGCGCAGCACTTGGATCCAGCGATAGATGTGGTGTGGACCGGGCCCTGGGTATTGTCACCCACTATAACGACGGCCGAAGTCGCCCAAGTACGGACCGAGATTGGCCATCCCTTGATTATTTGGGACAATTATCCAGTTAATGATTACTCGTATGTAATGTATCATCGACCGCAACTCTTTATGGGACCCCTGGTTGGTCGACAACCAGGGGTCGTGGCTCAAGTGCGAGGGTATCTCTTCAATCCGATGTTGCAGCCTTTAGCTTCAGAGGTAGCACTGTGGACCGAAGCGTCGTTTCTTCGCAACCCCATAGGGTACAACCCAGAACGATCCTGGCTACATGCGATAAACGCTGTCGGCGGAAAGGCAGCGGGTGCTTGGACCCTGTTTTGCCAGGATACCGCG
Organism: Bacillota bacterium; assembly: GCA_021797515.1. Taxonomy (GTDB): domain Bacteria; phylum Bacillota; class Sulfobacillia; order Sulfobacillales; family Sulfobacillaceae; genus Sulfobacillus_C. Next base: position 7,216 of record JAJZZP010000049.1, read on the forward strand.
CAATGTTATTTGAATCCGAACGCCCCCACAGCAGTCAACAATGACCTGGCGCCATTTTGGAGTACGTATCAAACCCATGGCAATCTTACCGCCACCGCCCTATACCGTGAGTTTCATCACTTGGCAGCGCTAAATGGCCAACTCGCCGCGTCGTTGAATCCTGGACTGTATCAGGAAATTAAGCCATGGTCTGAGCAACTCTCATCTCAGGGTCAGTGCGGAGTCGACTTAATCCTAGCTCTGGAGTCACAACAGAACAAGCACGGGGTGAGCTCCAGTGTTGTGCAAAGCGATTTGTCGCTGGCCCATGCGGTCTCGACCTCTACGCTGCAGTTGGGGACGACTGCACCTGTGAACCAATTTATTCAACAAGTGGAGACGCTGGCTCCCTTTGCTTAACTAAAGGTTACTGCCGACCAGCCACGGCTTATTAAAGCGTCGAGCAAGCTTTTGTCGATACTGTTGAAATGACAAGGATTTTAGGGTGCGAGCACTCATTCCCCGAACGGGAATGCCGCCATGAAGCACCCATCCTACTCCTTGGCCAGGATCCAAAGAAATGAGCATGCCCCGAATGCGCGGCAAAAACGGACTGCCGCCGGGTTCTCCTTGGATTTTGCGAGCAATTAATTCTCCCACATAAGTGCCGGCTAGGGCCGCCACCTGGGCAGTGGCAGCAACATCGTGATCGTCCACCACAACCCGCCACAAATCGCCCGCCACATAAACCTGGTCGCCCACTTTACCATAATGGTCCGCTAGGGGATACCCGCGATTATCCAAAGGCAGGCCAAGATTTTTAACCCAAGTGGGCACTGTAATGCCTCCGGCCCAAATCAGCACATCAAATCCATAGTGGTCGCGTTCCAAGATGACTAACTGATTTTCCACTGCCTGCACTTTTTGTCCAACGGTGGTAATGACTCCAGAGCGTTGCAGACGCCTCAAGGCATATTCCGCTAATCCTTTGCCCAGTGCTGGCAAAAGCCGATGCGCGGCTTCAATGAGCACTACGTCATGATCTGGGGCCAACATGCCGGCGACTTCCACCCCCGTCAATCCGCCACCTACGACAACGATGCGCTGCTCTTTGAGATACCGAAGACTCTCCTTGATGCGCAACGTGTCGGCGGCGTCACGCAGAGGATGGGCGAACTCACGCAATCCGGGAATGGGCGGTAAAGATGGTTCGGACCCGGCAGCTAGAACCAGCCAATCAAAAGCAGTCACTGAACCGTTGGCGGAAGAAATGGTGCGCAACGTCCAATCGATGGACATCGCTCGTGAATTGACCAACGAGACAGAGGCTGATTCAAGCAGTTGATCATAGGGTACTATATGGTTGGAGACCGATCCGTGACGGGACAAAGCCTCGGGTAATTCTGGAATTAGTTGGTGGCCGGTTCCGGGGTCTATGAGAGTAATGTGGACATGAGGGACATCTTGTAAGGCGCCGATGGCTCCCAATCCCGCATAACCGCCACCAATGACTGCAATTTCTGTCATGCTTCAGTAACATCCTTTCCATACTTGGGATGGTGTTTTATGCTATATATCGAAGACGGCTTGGACCGTAATTCGGTGTGGACGTGGCGCAGCCCGTTGTGCCGAGAGGTGATAGTGATTGCGGAGTCGATCAATAGTCTGTTGCAGTTGTCTTCGATACCAAGGGAGCAATGTGCCATTATCAGCAAAGTTCCTGCGAAACGAGAGTGTTCGGATCGCGTCTATCGAAGCCAAATGGGCCGAAAAATATTCAAACATCGGTTGGGTGAAATGTGCCGGGGCCGTCATAAGCCAGGATACTCGCTTTTGGCTTGCGATTGCAAACATTTGATCCAACGTCTCGTGATCATCAGTCCAGCCCGGAATTATTGGGGCGCAGAATAGGGCGGCGGGAACCCCGTGGGCGACTAGACCGTCAATGATCTGCCAGCGGCGACGAGGGCTGCATGTTCCCGGCTCCAAATTGTGCGCCATGACTTTATCGTTGGTAATGAGACTGATATGGACCACGATTTGCTGATGTGCTGCGAGGCTAGTGAGCAGATCCAGATCCCGCAACACTAATGGTGATTTAGTAGTGATGCTCACCCCGTGTCCTGATACTAAGATGGCCTGCAAAAATTGCCGAGTAATCCGCAGTTTGCCTTCGAGCGGCTGATAGGGGTCTGTAGCAGTACCGATGGCTATGGTTTGCGACAAAGGTATGCGGTTCAATTGGTCCATCACTTGGGTAGTTGTGAATTCTTTGGCAAAGATTATCTGTTCAAAATCATGCCCCCGATCGAGATTGACAAATTGATGGGTATCTCGTGCATAACAATATTTGCAGGCATGGGAGCACCCCCGATACGGGTTGAATGTTGCATCAAAATCAAAAACATGTACGTTGCGGTTGATTAGAGTTTTTGGCTGTTGCCGTCGGATCTCCATTTTGTCTCAGACTCCTTGACGTGTAGCCCGGCAAAGCGGGGGTCTATATAAAAAACATTTGTTCTATTGTAGAATAAACCTTAAAAAATCACCAGATTAGGGAGTTGCTTGCAATGACCGATAAGCCGCGATGTGCTTGGGTTACTGAAGACAATTTATATCTAGCCTACCATGATCAAGAGTGGGGTGTACCCCAGTTTGATGATCGGATCCTCTTCGAGATGTTGGTCCTCGAGGGGGCTCAGGCCGGTCTTAGCTGGCTTACCGTGTTACGAAAACGCGACAATTATCGCCAGGCCTTTGGTAATTTTCAGTTGCCAACCGTAGCATCACTGTCAGCGGCAGAGCTAATGGCTGCTCCCGGGATCATCCATCATGCCGGCAAACTGCAAAGTGCCATCACTAACGCAATGGCTGCCCTCTCCATTCAACGGGACTGGGGGTCACTGAGCAATTTTTTGTGGCAAATTGTCGGCGGACAACCTGTAGTCCATCAATATCAAAGGGGCTTCCCACTGCCGTCACAAACAGCGGAGTCACAAGCCATGAGTCGGGCCTTGAAAGGGTACGGCATGACCTTTGTAGGCCCGACAATCTGTTACTCTTTCATGCAAGCGACCGGGATGGTTAATGATCATGTGATGGATTGCTACCGATTCCGGGAACTCACCACGTCTCAAAAGTAACCGTCACTCGGTGGATATTTCTGAGCTGGTTTGCTGAGCTACGGGAACTAACTTGACAAACCAGCGTTCGGGATCCTCGATCAAGGGATCCAACGTCCGTGCCCCGTTACTATCGCCTTCTTGAATTAGCATGGCGTGCGCGCTATTCAACAAACATAGTACCGAAGATTGGTCACTGCGGCCAATGGGCATCAAAGACACCTTGGCGCCCTTGGCTAACCGGGAGCGTAAAAACTCCAGTGATAAGCCCAAGTCATCGTCGTGCTTCAAGTAAAGCACTCCACCGGTCATTCCTGAAGCCAGCCAAGGCCCAGGATCGCCGAGCACTAAGCCTCGTCCTCGGGTCATATATTCAAACCCGAACCCTTTGATCACTGCACTTTCCCAAAATGAGCGTGCCTGACGAGGGTTGGGTGCCCCTTGACCTAGAATAATCAAGTCGGCTCCGGAAAGCCGAATTCCCGCTCGGGCGTCCGCTGTGCCTTGAACGATAATTTTTCCGCCTTGGGCGCCATAGCCAACACCTTTGCCTACATGCCCGCCAATCCAATGGGTAGACTTAATACCTACTCCAAGATGAGGGGACTTGACGACAGCAATGGTTCCGTCGGTGGCTCCCTTACCGACGCCGTCTTGAGCTCCACCGCGGGCAATCAACGTTAACCCAGGGCTTAAAAATGCTCCGAATCCTTGGCCAGCCACCCTATCGATCGGTCGAACTAAAGGGTGCAGATGATCTTTATGGCGAGTACGGTGGCCTGACAAACCTACACCAATTAACCGATTGGCGCTGCTGGTGGCCACCGTTGCGGATGCCGACTGCCCCGCCACATGCAATGCCGCGGCTTGCCAGGTATTTAGCTCTTCCAAAAAACTCATCATCCCGACCAGAGGGTAGCCGTCAATTTGCGCTAGCAAATCCCAACGACCCACGGCATCGCGGATATTGGTCAGGCCAAGGTCCTTTAATTGATCAGCTACGCCTTCCGCAAGTGCAGTGAAAAAGTGGACCAAGTGGGATACCGCTCTATCCTGATCTTGCGGGAAAAATCGTTTGAGGCCGCGTTCAGCGGCCTCAGCCGCCGAGGTAATCTGCGTGGTAATGCCTACATGACAAGTATCTAGTTGGCAACTGCGACAGACCGTGCAACCGAGTGCTATCATAGCCATGGTGGCAAACCCTACACGATCCGCACCTAACAACACCATCGTCATGACATCATCTGCGCTGCGCATACCCCCGTCACACCACACTTCCGCCTGATCCCGTAGGCCAGCTGCAGAGAGTGCGGCGTGAACCAAGGGAACCCCGATATCAGATGGCAATCCCACGTGTCGTAGAGCATGTTGTCGCGCGGCACCGGTGCCACCGTCAAAACCGCTTAAGTTGACAACATCGGCCCCGGCTTTCACTATACCAACGGAAATGGTGCCAATGTTGGGCACCACCGGGACTTTGACCACGATTTTTGCCTGAGGATTGGCAGCCCGCAGTTCATCAATCAATTCCTGAAGGTCTTCGATGGAATATAAATCATGGTTGTTGCTTGGAGATATCAGGTCGATGCCGGGGTTAGCAGATCGCGCAGCCGCCACTTGCGGCGATACTTTTTTTCCCGGCAGATGCCCACCTTCTCCAGGTTTGGCGCCCTGGCCAATTTTAATCTCTAAAAACGCGGCACCATTGAGAAGATTGGTATTCACGCCAAAGCGGCCCGACGCGATTTGATGGCCGCGCCAACTGTAATAACGGCCAATCATGTCGGGAATTTCGCCGCCTTCGCCATTTATCGCGACCATATTGAGTTGGCGGGCCGCTTCGGCGTAGGCTCGAAACGCCGTCTCGCCTTGGGAGCCGAAGGACATCGATCCGATTACAAATGGCATGCTGTGGGTCCCAACGTCGAGTGATACACGGGTGTTTTTTGACAAGGCGGCATGGCCTTGTGACGTCGGTGCTAGCAGATGCCGCAGTGCAATGGGGTGCTTACGGCGTAATTGCTGCAATTCTTGGATATATTCTGCTACCGTTTTGGTTCCGTCAATCAACCGGAAAGTCGGCTTATAGACGTGGGTTGTGGCCCGAGCAATGGGCATTACCCGTGACGACTGATCGGTGACTGCGGCAAGCCGTTCCTGGAACACCGCTTGTCGGTGCTCCGCCCAATGGCTCCAGTCAGGTTTAGCGAAACTGATCACACCCAGTAAATCAGCGACCTGGTCAGGAAGTCCGATAGCCGAGAAAAGTCGACCGTATCCACGCAATTCGTGGATACCCATTGTGGATAAAACCTTTTCAATACCTGAATTCAACGCCTTTATCAATTTCTCGGGATGATCTGGGTGAGCATGGGACCAAAGCGAGGTGGGGATCAGCCCATTAGCACCAAGACCCAGGAGCACCATAGCATCATGCAGATGTCGAATCATGCCGGAACGTACGATGATACTAGCCTGCCGACGAGAGCCATTTTGGCGCAAAATAGCGTCGATTGCCGCTGTAGCCAAAGCGGGATCAAGACTGACGCTTATGTCAGGTGCATATGCCAGCGAGTCATCCAATACTACCAACGAACTACCGTGAGTCACAGCTGTCAGAGCCTCTTGCGCCAGAGCCTCGGCGCGCTGGATCTCATCTTGGCCGATAGTCAGGGTTAAGGGCAAGATCACAGCACCAGAAAAAGTCGACAACAGGCGGTCTAAGTCAAGAGAGGTCAGCCAGGGATGGGGCAATACGATCAACGGTGCCGATTGTGGTTGGTTCCATTCCGGGCGGCACCCAATTAACGTTGAAAGATCAAAGTGCTCCATTTCGCGTTCCCTGTCTAGTGCTGGGTTTGTCACCACCGCAACGGTTTCTTGAAGATAGTCGCTGATATTGACGATGCCATGGTTCAAGGCAGCCAAAGGACCGTCAAAACCTAAGGAACCAATGGGTTCAGCACCGTTCTCAGCCAAATATTGGACCCAGTGCTGATCGTCGCGCCGCCATCCATCAGCCACTAAACGCCACGCGGGGACTGGTGGCGGTGCCAGCATCGAGACAGACTCGAAGAAGGTCTGATGATCCGAGGGAGGCGTCATCGTTAACAATTGTTCCGATTCAATCACAGAAATAGATTGGTTCGTTTCCCAACGTAACGCAATCATCTCTCCAGGGCCTAAAATCCGTGGTTCAGCCACCCATGCCTCTGCTTCGGTGACTCCTGGTTCAGACGAGATAATAAAGGCATCGGCGGTTTCAACCAACCATAGGGGTCTTAAACCCATCGCGTCGACTCCGGCAACAATGCTGTTGCCAAACCGATGAACAATGGCTGCCGGCCCTTGCACATAGGGACCCCAAAGCGATTTTAATAGCGCCCATTGACGCTGTAGGTTTTCCGGCAAGAAGGCCATTTGTGCTGGTGAGGGTGTTAAGGCTAATCGCACCGCCGCGGAATGCGCTAATCTATCACGCAGTATAAACGCTGATATTAACCGATCGACGTTTTGCGAGTCGCTTCCGACAGTGACCGGTGTGATACCCCATGTCTCCATTTGGTCCATTAACATCGCTACGGTATTGATTTCCCCATTGTGGGCAAGGCCCAAGAAGGGTTGCACCCGGGCCAGAAGGGAACTGGTGTTGGTGGAAAACCGATTGTGGCCAATCACCGCACGGGGAAGAAACCCAGAACCAATTTGATTTAACAAGACGTCCTTCAGTTGAGCCGGATCATTGGTGACTTTGAGCACCATTGTCTCATTGCTGAAATTCGATAAAATACCTGACCAGCGGGATTCGATGGCTTGAATGGCATTAAACCAGCGTTGGTGTTGACTGGTGGTCGGGCCACGATCCCAAAGCGCCACGCTGTCGAGTCCTTGCCCTCCGTCAACTAGTTCCAAGTGGGTTAGTAGCGGCCCAAACTCATATTGCGCCGCAATTTCGTTTAGTTGGTGCAAAACCTCACGGCGATCACCTAGATTGACTGCCGTTTGCAAGACAAAAAACCGGTCAGATTGAAGGGCCAGAGAAGGATCCTGGTGTGCTTCGTTGAGTCGTTTAGCCCATATCTCCCCAGGCAAATCCATCAGTAACCCGGTACCGTCGCTTCGACCTTGCAGCCATCCAGCGCGGTGAGCCATTTGCGTCAGTGCATCGATGGCAGTTAGGCACCAATTCGATGTAGGATTGAATTCTTTGGAGACAGCGGCGTAAATGGCACACGCATCATGCTCGACTCCGAAATATGGATGTGGCTGCATAAAACCCCCTCCTGGGATATTTATAACTTAGGAAACCATGATGAATATGGAACAGACAAGCCGTGAGGTGAGGCAGACGAATGGATTTACGATAAAAGTGAAACAGTATACTTTGTGAATAATATACCAAGGTACGCATGATGATGCAAGATATAACTTTTTACCCAAGTTGGCCGTAATCGTGAGACAATAGTCACAGAGGTGACAGGTCTGGGTGAAGATCCTAGAATTAATCACAGGCGGGGAACCCGGGGGCGCTCAACGCCATGTGGCTGAATTATCCGGTTTTTTGGTGTACCAAGGGCATCAAGTAATCGTAGCGCACGGGGGCGGGCGATGGTTGGCGAATCAATTGAACAAGCAGATTCAAGTCATTTACTTAGAACATCTCAAACGCGCACCGGGTATTGGGACCGATATTGCGGCTTACCGACAAGTACGCGACGTATTGTCTCAGGTTAAACCGGACGTGGTTCATTGTCACAGTTCCAAGGCTGGTTTGATTGGGCGCCAAGCGGCGTGGCAGGCGCAAGTGCCGTCGGTTTATACGGCGCACGGTTATGTTTTTGTGGATCCTACTCGACCATGGGTGCAGAGGAAATTTTATCGCTATGCTGAAATTTGGGGGGTGCGCCACAGTCAGGCGACTATTGTGTTGTCCCAGCGTGACTTCCGCGAGGCTCAGGCGATGGCTCCTTCGGTGCCAATTTATCATATCCCCAATGGGGTGGTTCCCGCTCCAATATTGGCGGGCATCACCCGGGACATACCCCGGATTGGCTTCATGGGGCGATTTTCCCGAGAAAAGGGATTGGATTGGCTTATACCGCTAGCCGAACGGCATCCGGAATGGCAGTGGATCTTTGCTGGAGATGGCGATTTACGTGAATTGGTCTTTAAATCCGCGTCTCGGTCCTCACACATCGTGTGGGATGGGTGGGTTGAGGAAGTGGGCCCGTGGTTTCAGAGTATTGATGTGCTGGTGCAGCCTTCCTGGAAAGAGGGAATGCCCTACACGATTATAGATGCAATGGCACACTGCGTGCCGGTAGTTGCCACTCGAGTCGGGGCCATGTCAGAAATTGTAGAAGCCGTGGACAACGGATTGTTAGTGAACCCGGGGGACAGCTCAGGGCTTCTTTCCGCCATTGGTTATGCTTTGGACCATCACGAACGGCTAGGCGTTAGTAGTCATCACTACGTAAGTCGTCATCTTAATCGAGATATCCAACTGGCCAAGGTGGCCGAAGTACTCCAAAGCGTGGTGGGATCATGATTGCGGTATTGACAGCGGTTCCCCTGGAGGGAACGATGCAGGGCGACCGCCTACGTGTGCAAAGTGTGGTGGAGGGAGCACGCCGATCGGTGTCACGGGTGGAAGTGGTGGATTTAAAACCGAAAACGAAGAGGCCATGGTTATCTGTGGCTGCTGCCCTGGCTCGTGGCGAGGCTCCTTACATGGCTTGGTATCAGTGGCGCTGGCAACCGGTTCAGTGTGACGGTGCTCCAGACATTGTTATCGCGTTCCAATTACGCGCCGCCCAACCTGCGCTTGAGTGCAGAGCCCGGTATCGTATCCTGGATTTAACTGATAGCCTGGGGCTGTATCGCCATAATTTGGGATCTATTTCCGAATCCCGGCGGAAACGTTGGATGCTGCGAGGTATCGCAGGAGCGGAAATTCGCTGGAGTAACCGATTCGATGAGGTGTGGGTCAGTACCATACGCGACCAACAGTGGTTGGCGTTGATGGGACTTTCTACCCGGGTTATCGAAAATGCAGTACCACAAAAGAAAATTTTAACGCCAGGCAATCTGCGCCACTTGCTGTTTGTGGCCAATTTAGAATATTTACCCAACCGCGTCGGGCTGAGTCGATTTCTCAAATCGGCCTGGCCCGCGCTGTATCGTCATAACTATCAATTGACCGTGGTAGGCAAGGGATCCGAGAATTTACAAGACCCCGGAGTGACTGGTATGGGCTATGTGCCGTCGGTAGAACCGTATTATATGGAGGCTGGTATTGTCATTAGTCCGGTCCCGGTGGGGGCTGGCAGTCAAAACAAGATACTGGAAGCCATGGGTTATGGTCGGCCGGTAGTGATAGCAGCGGAGGCTCTCCAGGGGTTGACACCCCGGCAGCGCGCGGCCGCAATACCTGTAACAGGCGCATCGGATTGGTTGTCTAGCCTGGAGTCATTACAGGACACCAATCGCTATCAACGTGCGGTTACCGATGGCTTCCAAGCAGTACCAGTAGCCGGGGATGCCGTGGCGGCTCGGCTTTCCCGGCTTTTACATCGATAACCTGGGTTAATTGTGGCTCACCACGGTGCCGTGGTTGCACAAGGTAGTATGAATAACTTCGACTCGGAGGCTCTCTTTCCACGTGTTAACCACCGGGGAAACGTGGGTCGTGTCGGACAAAGCTAGTACAGTGGGCCCCGACCCTGACAGTACTGCAGCATAAGCCCCGCTGGTAATCGCTTTTTGAATTAAGGTATCCATGTCAGGATTGAGGGCAGCCCGGTAAGTTTGGTGCAGGCGATCGTCGCTGGCATCTCTAAGTACCGTCCAATCATTTTGCGTGACTGCATGAACCCAAAGGCCAACTCTTTGCGCATTAAACACAGCGTCATGGCGTGGAACCATATCCGGCAATAGTTGGCGCGCTTGAGGCGTGGAAACTGGGTAGGGGGGGACCGCAAAAATGGCCTCTAAAGGCGGAGACGGGTACCGCCGAACTTGAAGGTTATTGCTGTGGTCGCGCCATACCATGACAAAACCGCCGTAAAGAGCAGCCGCAGCATTGTCGGCATGCCCTTCCAGGCGCTCCGCAAATTGGAGCAACTCTCGTAGAGTCATTGCATGGCCTAATAATTCATTAGCGAGGACTAGTCCAGCTACCGAAGCTGCTGCACTGGAGCCAAGGCCTTTGCCCAGCGGGATTTCGCTCTCGATTACCAGGTGTCCGTTGGGCATGGGCTGCCCCTTCGCATGGCGATGCAGCAAGTCTGCACTGCGCCACACGAGATTCTCTTGACTGACTTCCACGGATCCTGCGCCATGTCCTGCAATCTCCATTGACCATTGGGCACGGGCTTCAAACCTTATAGTTAAAAACAGGGACACTGCCAGTGCTAAGGTGTCTAATCCGGATCCCAGGTTGGCGCTCGTTGCCGGCACCTGTACTTGCCACATGAATTTATGCCTCCGCCAGGTTGAGCAACTGGGAAATGGTTGTGACGATATGCTCGGACGTGGTCGGTGTCATGGTTAAGTTGGCCCACTGTTGCGGGGTCTCGGTATCCTTTAATCCCATGCCCGTCAAAATCACGACAATATCCCCCGCAGGCAGTTCTTCCTCGGCCGAGAGTTTCTTCAGTCCGCCATATGCTGCTGCTGAAGCAGGTTCAACGAAAATTCCACCGTGGGCCAGGTCTTTTTGCGCAGCCAAAATTTCTTGGTCGTTTATCGAAAGGAACCGCCCCTGGGTCTCGGATACGGCCGCTTTAGCCGTGTCCGCACTAGCCGGGCGCCCGATCCGAATTGCCGAGGCTACGGTTTTTACCTGGTCCAGCCAGTGGCCTTGCACGAGAGGGTCGGCACCTTGAGCTTGTACTCCGATGAACCGGGGTGCTTGTTTTGCGTACCGCACGAATCCTTTGTGGTAAGCGCTGATGTTTCCCGCATTACCAACCGGTAGGACTAACAGCGTGGGCGGAGCACCTAAATCATCCACGATTTCGTAGGCGCTGGTTTCTTGTCCACGGATACGCCAGGGGTTGACAGAATTCACCAAAGTCAACCACGACTCTTGTTGTGCGGCGTATCGTACTGCTGCCAGGGCTTGGTCAAAATTTCCCCGGACGGCAATTAAATGGGCCCCATGCACGGCAGACTGCACCATTTTCGGCAGCGCTACCTGTCCCTCCGGGATTACCACCACTGAGGCCAGTCCAGCACGGGAAGCAAAGGCGGCCGATGAGGCCGCGGTGTTGCCGGTAGACGCGCAAATCACTGCGCGGGATCCGTTATGGCGCGCTATCGATACGGCCACTGTCATCCCCCGATCCTTAAAGGAACCGGTTGGATTGGTTCCCTCCAGCTTCAGCCAAATGCGACTTTTGCCCCAATCATCCCAGCGCACCAGCGGGGTGTCTCCCTCACCGATCGTCACCGGGGTTAAGGATCGCGGCAAATCGAGCCAATCGCGGTAGCGATCAATGAGTCCTTTAACCATGTGTTCCGTCTCCTTGAAAAATACTTTTTGGTTTCGTCAATCTTGTGACCTGGATCCCGGCGATAAATTATGGATTGCAGGCCTGGTGAGCAGGATAAGATCGGTTACCCTTGTATGTTTGATGTTGGGCGCCCTTCTGTCAATCCATTGCGCCCAAAAAAAGCTTCAATCCGACCATTTACAGTTGCAACAGATGGGGAAGTTCGGAAATTTCCCGTCGAATGCCAACCAGAAAAGGACCGAATTCGGCAAACCGAGCGCTGGCTTCATCAAACCGCATTTCGTAAATCAATTTCTTAAATTGCAGCGGGTCTTCGGAGTACAGCGTTACACCCCACTCCCAATCATCGAGTCCTTGGGATCCGGTAATAAGCTGGATCACCGCCTCGTGATATTTGTGGCCAATCATGCCATGGCTCCGCATTAGTTGGCGCCGCTGATCTCGGTCCATCATATACCAGTTATCGTCGCCATCGCGTTTTTTGTTCATGGGATAAAAACACACATATTGGGTTCGCGGCAAAATAGGAAAAAGCCGTGACCGAAGTCCCGGATTGTTTTCGGGATTAGACTCGCCCTGAGCCAGGTATTTGCTTAGTTCGACCACCGAATAATATGACGTGGAAGGCAGCAAGATATCCCCAATAGGCAACCGATTAAGATCCCATTTGACGTCTGCTAATTGCTTGCTGTGAGGCCTTAAATTCAGAAATAGCAAATCCGCTTTGTGACCGATCATCTGATACAGCCCAAAGCTGCCTTCACCATGCGCTTGGACAGTTTCCCAGTTACTCATTGCCTCGGCCAAACCTGCCACAGCTTGAATCCGAGACGACTCTGGCCAGGCGCGCCATCGATCCCATGCTATGGTTCGAAAATCGTGAAGAGCATACCAGCCTTCTATGGTTTCGACTGCTTCGCTCATGATGCGCCTCCCCTAAATCTCTTCAATACATCAGTATATCATAGCAGCGGGTTTCCTTTTTCACTTGTCTGTGGGAGACTATCATAGGATGGTCGAACTCATAATGAACAGGAGGAAGTATAGTATGGCAGATCCCGAAGTTCCGAAAGATTTACCCGAAGATGCACTGACCCGGCTCGATACTCAATCCGGCCACTATGTGTTTACCAGTGACTTGTCGGTGAATGAATTTATTTTGGTTGATGAGGCAGGATTTGAGCCCTTAGGTTTAGTGATGGGATCCTCCATTTATCACATTGGGTATCAACAGTCCAACTGGTCCAAGAACCAAGAAATGACGGTGCTATCCCAAGCTATGTACAATGCCCGGGAATTGGCCATGACACGAATGGAAGAAGAAGCGGACCAATTGCGGGCCGACGGTATCATTGGAGTGCGGTTGGAGGTGAAGCATGCCGAGTGGGGACAACATCTGGCTGAGTTCATAGCGGTGGGCACTGCGGTGCGGGCCAAAGATGGCAGCAATCATCGCACTGTGAAGAACAAGCCATTTACCTCTGACCTTTCAGGGCAGGATTTTTGGACCCTAATGCGTGCTGGGTACCGCCCGGTAAGTTTGGTGATGGGCTCTTGTGTGTATCATATTGCTCATCAAAGCGTGGCCCAGTCGCTGCGGCAAATGGGGCAAAACCGGGAATTGACGATATACACTCAGGGGTTATACGACGCACGCGAACGCGCCATGGAACGGATGCAGACCGAAGCTGCAGAATTGAAAGCATTAGGCATCGTCGGCGTCCATTTGCACGAACAGAGCCATCAATGGGGCGCTCATGTCATCGAATTTTTTGCAGTTGGCACTGCAGTGGTGAAGTTCCAGGAATCACAACTCACCACACCCAGTTTGGTGTTGCCCCTAACAGACACCGGCGATACCCTGTAGAGGAGGATAGAGCATGCCATGGTTTCGTAAAACCCCTAGTACCTCTGGCACCAACAACCCGGACCCATTGGCGGGTCGCCAATGGCTTCAATATGCTCCTGAGGATGCAGCTCAGTGTCAAGCTGATCAGGACGCTTTGGAACGTGGAACCATCCCTGAGGGTGCCAAGCGTCGGGTACAACGCACCGTGTCGGGCGAGATGCCCTGGATGAGTACGTTGTCTGTGAGTGAACTATTTTTGGCGGAACTGTTGCATATCGAGCCCATCGTCCAAGTGGCGGGAAGTTGCTACTACCATGCGTCAACGGACCAACGCAACCGCATCTATTTGGACAGCAACCTTGATGCAGCAAACTTGGTGCGGGCATATTATCAAGCCAAAGACGTATCCCTGGAGCGATTGCGGGAAGAAGCCCGCAACGCGGGAGCGCATGCGGTCATTGACGCCAAACACCATTTCAAACGCGAAGGCACTTTGGTGCATTTTAGCATCGTGGGCACAGCCGTGCGCTTTAAGGGATTACAGGTTCCGCGACACCCCTTAGTGAGTTCGTTGAGTGCAGATGACATTTATCGTCTGTGGCAACGAGGTTGGATGCCGATGAACTTCGTGTTGGGCTACCATTGGCACTGCATGCCGGTAGGGTACCGCACCCGTTCGGCAACTGTTAGCTGGTACAACCAAGAGGTCACTACAGTGACGGAACGACTGATGGAAACACGCAACCACGCCATGGATCGAATGCGGAAAGATGCGGCCGAGCACGGCCGTGCTGACGGCCTGGTGGGGGTTTCGGTCGAATCTCAAATTGAGGAGACCGAATTGATGTTTTCGCGCGGGATGGGTTGGGATCCTGGCATTACGATAGATGGGACATTTTTCCCTTATGAAGAAAATGGCATGGTAGAAGTTCCGGCCTTTAACACCGAATTTTTTGCCACCGGCACTGCGGTAGCACGCTTGTCTCGGGTTCCTCTGCTAACGTCCCAAATTGAAGCGGTATTAACGCTACAATCCTAAGGCAGGGCCGACTCCGGGGAAACGTGAGTCGGCCCTGCTCTCTTAATCTAGAGCACCTTTCCAGCTATTGATGCCACCCGCTAAATTATAGACGTGGCGATATCCTACTTGCTGCAACAACTCACAGGCGCGGGACGAACGATTACCGCTTTGGCAAACCACGACAATCGTCCTATCCTTGGCGACTTCTCGAAGCCGTTGCAGCAACTGCCCTAACGGGATGTGACGGGAGCGAGGGATATGGCCTCTTTTATATTCGGATGATTCACCAAAAGCCCGCGAGAAGCCCCTACCTTTAGGCGTGGGGAGGGAAGCGGGTTTCCGCCGTTAGGCGGAAATGAGTTTTTGTGCATAGTGCCACCCGTCCCCTCTTTGAATAATGCGACAGTATTTATAAGAAACGCCTTGAGCCACGCGCCGTCCGTCCGATGAAATATCGAAAGAACCGCTAGCGCGGACCAAAATGCGTCCCGTATGAGTGCCG
>JAJZZP010000156.1 GCA_021797515.1 Bacillota bacterium
TCAGCCGACCCACACGATCGACGTAATAGCCGCCGATAAAGGCGGCGATCAAAGCCCCAAACGCCATCGTGGCCGTCAAACTCCCCAGTTGGACGGCGTTGAGGTGAAACTGCGCCTTTAACTGCACCGCCCCGATGCCCAGACTGGTGAAGTCATAGGCATCAATGAATGTGCCGCCTAAAGCGATGAGGATAATCATCCAACTCCGATGGGTTACAATCGCCCCCGAGTTGACCAGGTTAAAGACATCTTGTTTGCTGCGGATGACTACTTGATTGGCCACCCGTCGTCCCTCCTTTGATGGGGGTGCTCCAGTCACAGGCCGATGGACACAAATTTCCAATCCAGATAATCCTCGAGGCCCTGATGGCCTCCTTCGCGGCCAAATCCACTATGCTTGACGCCCCCAAAAGGCGCTTGCACAACGGTCGGCACCGGGTCGTTGACCCCAATCACGCCATATTGCAACTGTTCATACAACCGCACGACCCGCCCTAGGTCGCGTCCATACAAATACGCTGCTAATCCATACGGGGTGTTATTGGCCCACCCGATCACCTCCTCGTCGGTTTCAAAAGCCCACATGCCCAGCAGGGGTCCAAAGGTTTCTTCTTGCGCCACCAAGGCATCGTGAGAGATGTCTGTGACCAGGGTTGGGGCATAAAACCACCCCAGCGGTGCGTTGGCAATGGCCACACGCTGTCCGCCGGTTACCACGCGGCCACCTCGGGTCACCACATCCTGCACCTGCCGTTCCACTTTTTCTATGGCACGGACGTTGATCATGGGACCGATGTCTACCGACGGGTCTACTCCTACCCCCACTTTCAGGGCAGCAATGCGACGCGCTAAGCGTTCGCCGAACTCTTCATAAATGGATTTTTCTATATAAAGACGATTGGCGCAAATGCACGTTTGGCCGGCATTGCGAAATTTGGATGCGACCACACCCTCGATCGCAATATCCAAATCAGCATCATTCATCACGATGAATGGCGCGTGTCCACCAAGTTCGAGCGAGACTTTCTTCAGGCCCTGGGCCGCGCGTTTCATGAGCGTCTGACCTACGACGGTGGATCCTGTAAAAGAAATTTTCCGCACGACAGGGTGATTCAACAATTCCTCGGCAATGGGTTCAGATGGTCCCACCACGATATTGACGACCCCAGGGGGCATGCCGACCTCTTCGAAAATTTTCCCCATGGCCAAAGCGGACAACGGTGTAGACTCTGCGGGCTTAATGACCACCGTACACCCCGCCGCCAGTGCTGGTGATACTTTTCGCGCAATCATGGAAGACGGAAAATTCCATGGGGTAATGGCTGCAACCACACCGACAGGCTGCCGGATTGCCAAGAGTCTTTTATTGGGGGTGGAAGCTGGAATTGTCTCTCCATAGATTCGTTTTGCTTCTTCCCCATTCCATTCGAAATAGTCCGCTGACATTAAGACTTCCGCTTTGGCTTCCCGTAATGGTTTACCTTGCTCAGCCGTTAGAATCTCCGCCAACAGATCTGCCTGCATACGAATACGGTCGGCAACCTGCCGCATTAACCCCGCCCGCTCTCTTGCAGGTAAAGCAGCCCAGTTTGGGAAAGCTCGAGCTGCGGCATCAATCGCGTTCCGGGTCTCTCCTGGACCTGCTTCCGCTACCTCAGCAATGACCTCCCCTGTCGCCGGATTGGTGACGGCCATCGTTCGCGATGCGTCGCGCCATTTCCCATCAATAAATAGTCCGTAGTATTTCATGATTCCCTCTCTTCCTCCGTGAAAATTTTATAAACTGAAGCCGTGTCTTCTCCACCCCAACCACGGGCTTGGGCCTCTTGGAACAATCGCAAAGACTCGCTGCCCAACGGTACGGGCATGTCTAGGCCAACCGCCATTTCCACGGCCAGTCTCATATCTTTGACCGTCAAATCGATGGCAAAACGCGGAGCATAATCCCCATTTACAACCCATGGTCCTCGTAACTGCAATTGGTGTGACTGGGCACCGGTGTCGGCCAGCAAACGCACCATCATATCGACGGAAATGCCGGATTTAAGTCCCAAAGCCAGACCTTCAGCCAATACCGCCATATTGGTCATACCGATGTGATTGCTAATGAGTTTGAACGCAGTGGATTGCTCGACCCCGCCTAAATAATGAACAGGGGTTCCAATTTCCTCTAATAAAGGCTTCCATCGATCAAATACCGCTGCATCGCCGCCCGCAAATATGGGTTCGGTAGCCTCGGCGGCTTGTGCCGGTCCCTTTCCCAGGGGACACGCCAAAAATTGATGGCCCATCGCGGCTAGTTTGTCCGCTAGTCGGCGCGCTGTTTGGGGATCGATGGTGCTGACATCGATCACGGTAGTGCCTGGAGCAAAATACGGTGCAATGCCCTGAGGGCCAAACAACAGTTGCATCACGTCGCTGGGAAGCGGGAGGCTGGTAAACACCGGGTTTGTGCCACGCGCCACATCTTCTACATGAACCGCAGCGATGGCGCCCCGCTCAACGAAGCTTTGCACCACATCGCTCCGCAGGTCATAGACGATCACCTTATGGCCTTTATGCAACAGATTCTGTGCTAAGCCTCCTCCCATTTTCCCCAACCCGACAAATCCAATCATCTCGCGATCCTCTCCTCAGAAAAAATTTTTTCATCCTCCTGCGAACAGAACGGACAGTGCGTTTTATCAATCGGTCGATACTCTGCTGCTCAGGATCTAGCACCATCCACTGCCAGCGGTAGATGATAGAATTGCAAATGTGTCGACACAAACTCTTCCAGCTGATCCGCATGGATTTTGAGGCCGAGACCTGGCAACGAATTTAGGTGGGCAGCACCATCGATAATGGTCCAACTGGGTTGCACCACATCCCGCACTAAATTTTCATTGGTGTCACACTCCACCCATTTGACCCGTTCTGACCATGCCGAGGCCACCTGAAGCGAGACAGCTTGGGCTACCGGTCCGCCTAACACGTGGAATGCGACATAATCGGAAATAGTTGCAGGAAAATCGATCACTGTGCGGGCGGCCTCGATGCCTCCAATCTTGCACAGGTCAGGTTGCAGGACTTTGAGTTGCATGGTCGGAGCACAAGATATTTGGTCCAGATACCAGTTTTCACCTGCGGCAATACAGGAAAATTGTTGTCCGAGCAGACGATATCCTTCAAAGTCCAACGCCGAAATAGGTTCTTCCACCCATTGCACTCCTTGTTTGCAGTAATACGGCACTTCTTTTAAGGCGGCCTCTCGCGACCACCCTTGGTTGGCATCCACGATGATACTGCGCACCCCAGGTATGGATCGGGCCAGGCGAAAGTTTTCGTGGTCATGCGCTCTATCAAACCCCACTTTAAATTTGATGGTCTTAAAGCCGTCGTCAATCGCCTTTTCAATCCTCTCTTGAATACGGTCAGGGCCGATACCACTGGCATAAATCGGGACTGGAGACAGATCGTCCTCCCCTGAGTGCAGCAGGTTGCGCAGCGGTTTGTGATGTCTCTGCGCCTCTAGGTCCCATAGAGCGATTTCCAGGGCACTAACCGCATGATAAAAGGACCCCAAGTTTCCGGACTGCACCGCTTGAATGCGGTAGTGTTCAATAATCTCCTTGACAGCCCCAGGCCGTGGAATAAATTCCAATGTGTCCTTAAGCAGGCGCCACAAGACCACGACTCTCTCGTCTAACGCCCATGAAGGAAAATTGACCCATGATTCCCCCCAACCTTCGACACCATTCTCGTCGACCAACTGGAGCAATAGCACCGGTCGATTCCACATAGTTCCAAACGAAGTGCGAATAGGATGTTTCAAGGGTGTAATTAATGGCCAAATCGTAGCACTAACCCTGCGATTCATGGCTGATCCTCCTGTGGCATGATTCAATTATTATTCTATACTCTATAGACTATATACGCAAGTCTATTCGGATAATTAGGTTTATACTAAACGCCATGGTATTGGTATTGGTTTCTCGCTTATGATATGACGGAAGAGGAGGAATCCATCGTTGGACATTAGATTGTCTGGCACCCTATCGGAGCGTTTGTATCTGGTGTTGCGTGAAAAAATCTTGGCCGGAGAATATCCCCCCGGGTATCATCTCAAAGAAGTGTCCCTTGCCCAAGATTTCCATGTCAGTCCCACCCCGGTTCGAGAGGCCATTAGGCGCCTGACGCAAGAGGGATTGATCCAAACCCAGCGCTATCGCGGCTCCGTCGTAACCCAGTACAATGTGGCAGATTTCCTTCATCTGTATCAAATTCGTGAGATCATCGAAATCCCTGCTGCACGGCTTGCGATTGCCAACGCGCAGCAACAAGATATTGCTGCGTTAAACCACGTGCTGGAAGAATCTGTTCAAGCAATGGTGGTTCATGATCACGCATCCCTATTACAACTCGACCTAGTTTTTCATGAGTGTCTGGTTCGAGCGTCGGGCAACCCTTTTCTCTCCGATATTTCCCGAGGAATCCACGAAAAATTGCAAACCATTCGCAAGATCACGATTCCAGAATCGATCATGGGCCGAAAATCGCATGATGAACATTGCAAAATCGCCGACGACCTCAAGCGGCGCGACTCGACAGCCATTGCAGACCATCTCACGCACCATATCCGACGCAACCGAGACGAAGTCTGGCGTTACCTGACCGCCGCCGAAGGCTTGCCGCCGCAGGAAGAAGATCGGTCTCAGCCACCCGAATAGCCCATCCTACGGCGACCCCCTTCAACAAAGATCCGTTGGCACTATGATGTCCTGATCCACCCGTGGCTCAGGAACTACGATAGAGCTTGGTGAACACAAACTCTTTGTGGCCCAACACCTCAGTAGCGGTCAGACGCCCATTTAAATTGCGGAACATCATGTCCAACAACGCCTGTCCCGCTTGTTGCAACGTCATTTCCATCGACAAGAGACCAGAAATGTC
The DNA here is from genome assembly GCA_021797515.1 of Bacillota bacterium. GTDB lineage: Bacteria > Bacillota > Sulfobacillia > Sulfobacillales > Sulfobacillaceae > Sulfobacillus_C. The sequence goes on from JAJZZP010000156.1 coordinate 4,933, forward strand.
TACGTCGATATGCTCCGCCATGGATTGGGCGGTGTGAGGATTCGCGGTGGTTTTTAAGACAGGTACGACGGGGTTCCCCACGATGTTGCCTTGGCCTGTGGTAAAGAAGTGAAACACCGAACCTGCAGCTCCCATGAGGGTAATAAACTCGGCAGCTGCAGAGGATGAGTCCATAAAGCTCAACCCTTTGACCGTTGGGGCCATCGCCGGTTCCAGTGCGTCCACTATGGGGCTGGTACCGGTCTTCTGAATGTTGCCCAAGGCCTTCTCCTCAATCGTGCTGAGCCCCCCGGCGATATTGCCCTGAGTAGGCTGCGAGCCCAATAAATCAACCCCTTGGGACCGCACCAATTCTTGATAATTTTCGTGCATCGCCAAATAGCGAGATCGCACCGTGTCATTGACACACCGCTCGGCAATTATATGCTCGGCTCCGGTAATTTCGGTGGTTTCCCCAAAAATAACGCGGGCCCCATGCTCCACCAGCCAGTCCACGGCAACTCCCACGGCCGGATTCGATCCCAGGCCCGACGTGGTGTCAGATTCGCCGCATTTGGTACTGAAAATCGCGTCGGCTATGGGAACTTCTTCCCGTCGCAATTCGGAGGCATAGTATAAGTATTCCCGCGCTTGGCGTACGGCTGTTGCAATGGTTTCGGTGTCCCCATGCCCTTCGATTGAGAAACCCGAGACAGGCTTTCCTGTCTTGGCAATCCCTTCTACGACCTTTTTGGTCCAATTGGGTTCAATGCCAATGACGACAGCAGCAGCAATGTTCGCATTGGATCCGGTCCCAATGAGCGTGCGAAAATGCAAGTCCAAATCTTCCCCAAATTGCAACCGTCCATACGGATGGGGCAACGGCAATGTCCCAGGCGCCAGGTGGGCCACGCCTTCAACCGCCGCGTTGGATAAGTCATCCACAGGAATAATGGCCACATAATTACGCGAACCCACGGCCCCATTGGCGCGACGATACCCTAAAAATGTCGTCTGTTTCATATTACGCCCACCTCACACTCTTAATGTTGTGTACATGCACATGATTACCAACCGAAATAGCTTGCGTGGCCATGCCAATCACTTCGTTATATTCGATGATCTGATCACCCTGATTTAAATTCTTCAAGGCCACTTTGTGTCCCAACGGCACGGCCTCGCGTAAGGTAATCCGGGTTTCCTTGAGCGATTTTTGGTACACGCCCGTGACGGATTCACCAGCCTGCAAATCTCGCACCGCCACCCCGACATGGTCAAGGTCGTCATGAATCAAAAATCCGTGAGCCATTGCTCTGCCTCCTTTTAGGTATGTGGTCATACCACATACCTATAGAATCCAATCATTCCGTCAGCTTGTCAAGAGTTTTCTGGCTAACACTCACAAAGATCCGAGAACCGCTCTCTCAACACTTGTTAAGTGCGCCATCATAGCCGCTTGCGCAGCAGACACATCGCCCTCCATGATGGCCTGTGCAATCCTTTCATGATCCAGAATTGACATCCATGCCCGCCCGGGAATTGCTAAGCTCGTTTTGCGCACCTCTTCCAATAGATCGAGCAAATTGGTCATTAGCCGTCCGGCAATAGGGTTATGGGACGCAATAATCAGCGTGGTGTGAAACGCTTGGTCTGACAGTGCTGCAGTGACGAGGTCCACCCGATTAGTATCCGTGACATGGGCTTTGACGTCTTCTACCAGTCTTGTCAACTGTTCCTTATGCGCTAAAGATGCCCGTGAAGCAGCCCACCCCGCCGCGGCTGTTTCCATTGTTTTACGCACCTCAAATAATGCAGCAATCGTGTCGGGTTTTACTATTAACGGTGTCCACAGGGCATTTCCTATCGCCATCCCCTCATCGCCCTGCACAAAGATCCCTTTACCGTGCTGGATCGAAAGCACGCCTAGTCCAACAAGAGTACGGAGCGCATCGCGAACCGTGGTGCGGCTAACATTAAAAGAAATGGCCAAATCGCGTTCTGGAGGCAGGCGGTCCCCGACGGAAATGGCCCCTTCCTCAATTTTGGCAAGAATGTCTTGCACGATTTGATCACGAAGCGAAAGATTCTGCGCTATCGGCTCAAACATAATGGTCCCCCTGACCCGGCCGTCCGCGTTCGATTTCCCCACATATCACCATTTACTTCGATGCCAGACCAACCTCTCGGATATTCAGTATGCACCAACAGCGCCTCAACTGGAAGTCCATTGGGGTATCCCAGGTTTGTCTTGACAGTTGATCTTGACGGCTTCCCGTACCCGTACTTGTTGCAATCAACAAATTTCGCGTACAAAAAGTTCTTCAGCTATAGGTTCACATACACGATAGTGACGGCCCACAACCCATTTCGAATAGCCTGTCTCACAAGTCCTTCTCCTTTCTTTTTAACCAGGGAGAGGTCTTTACAGGCTCGATACCGGGAACGCCATATCGCAACCCCAGTTCATTGAGTTGGATGAGTAGCGCCCTATCGATGGGTACTCCTTCCAAGAGATATTGCGCTCGTAGTGCCTCGCTTCGATCCCCAGGCAACGCAACGTGTACGCCTTCGGCTGGTGGTACTTCCCGGATAGCAGCCTCCATGAAGTTCATTCGATCACCGAAATCACTGCGAGGCAAGAAATTTCCTGGATTAAAAACCATAAAGAAATGTCCCACGTTACTCGGTCCCGAATGATCCGTATAGGGATTTTTGACCTCAGGCCCAATCCCCGCCCCGGACAAAACACCGGTAAGAATCTCCACAGCCAAAGCCAAAGCGTATCCTTTAGCACCTGCCATTGGCAACACCGCCCCCTCTAACGCCGATTGGGCATTGGTCGTGGGGTTGCCATACTTATCAAGCGCCCAACCCAAGGGAATGGGTTGGCCGAGCCGTGCAGCTTGAATGATATTCCCTCGAGCAACCACCGACGTCGCCATGTCGATTATCAGCGGCGGAGAATCTCCCCCTCGGGGAAAGCCAAAAGCAATAGGATTTGTGCCAAAAAAGGCTTCACGGCCACCCCATGGTGCAATGCCCGGAGGAGTGTTGGTCAAGGCTACCACGATCATTCCCTGACGAGCAGCTTCAGCACAATAGGCACTCATCGCTCCACAATGATTTGAGTGGTGCACTACAACAATGGATGACCCATAGTCTCGGGCCAGTTCTATCGCCTTTTCGGTGGCTCGCCACGCTACTAACGGGCCGATCCCGTTCCCCCCGTCGAGACGCAACATGGATGGTTGTCCTGTTGATTCATAGCGCAATCGCGGTTTACTGCAAATGAGTTTACTTTCCAGGCGCTCTACATATAGCGGCAACCGACTGACGCCATGGGTACCTCGTCCGGTAAGATCGGCATCCACGAGTACGTGAGCAACAATCGCCGCATCCGAAGAGGGAATTCCGACTTGTTGGAATACAGAAGAAATCCACTGTTCGAGGTCTGATGCCCAAATCCGCACGACGTCCTTTTGATTGACTGATTCCATGTCTTAGCGCCTCTTCTGCAAGATTAATTAGACGGCAGCTATCGGCGTCTGGCCAGATAGCACGCGGGCAACGTCATTGGCCACCGTAATGGCTGTACGAATTCCCGCTTCCCTTGTCAGTCCGGAAATATGGGGCGTCAGGAGAACCCGGGGGTCTTCGCGCAACGGATCATCGGCCGTCATCGGTTCGTGAATCCGCACATCGAGTGCAGCCCCCGCTACCCGCCCACAGTTAAGCGCCTCCACCAATGCTCGTTCATCCACCACACCCCCGCGCGCTGTATTAATAAGACACACCCCCGGCTTCATTCGATCAAACGCCTGCCCGTTCACCAGATTTCGCGTACCTGGTGTCAACGGAACATGTACGCTGATAAAATCGCACTGTGCGAGAAGTTCTTCCATAGTGGTAAGTGTGACACCCATATCCATGACAGCCATATGAGTGGGAAGCTGCCACGGGTCAAAAGCTACCACACGCATCCCAAAGCATTGCGCTCGATATGCAATGCGTTGGCCTATATCGCCTAATCCGATAATGCCAAGGGTTTTCCCGTAAAGTTCAGTACCGCCAAGCGTGCGATCCCAAATTCCTTGGCGCACTGTCTGATCAATCGCCGACAGTTTCCGTGAAAAATGGAATAAACATGCAAACACATATTCCGCGACAGCCGCCGCATTAGCTCCTCGAGCCGTTACCACAGGTATGTGAAGTTCTCTAGCCGCCACCATATCAATATTGTCTAATCCTACACCTAAACGTCCAATAACCTTGAGGTTTTTGCCCGCACGCATTAATTCGGCACCCACTTGTGTCTGATTTCTTACGACGAGTGCATCCGCGTTAACTATCCATTGAAATAGTTGACCGGGATCATGCCAGAGATCGTCATGATAATGGACCTCTCCAACGCTTGAGAGTCGCTCAATCCCCATGGGGTCAATGACTTCAGAGATCACAATCGTCGCCAACCCAGCACCTCCCTCAATAGGTAGTATCTTATGAGGTATGACCAATTTATTTTAACATGCCTGTCCGTCAATGCAACGTGGAAAATTTCATTCCCGACCGAATTAGGTGCGAATTTTGGTCTCGGACCCGGGGGGGTTTCAACAACCGCATTCTAACTTCGAAATGCGAGAGAAAAGAGGAAGCGCTCTTTCCGTCACATTAAAGCCTGGTAACTGGTGGGATCAATCGGAACGTGAATCACAGTAAGACCTTGCCGCCGGCCAATGGTTTCATGCAATTGTGCCCGAAATTCTTCAAGCGAGTGCACATGATAGCCATGCCCCCCAAATTGCTCTGCCACCCCCGCGAAATCCGGTACCGTGACGTCTACGCCCACGTGGTGGTAGTGCATGCGTGACTGTTTTAAGTTGATGAGGGCCAATGAGGCATCAACAAATACCACCACTATTATCGGCAAAGAATGCGCTGCGGCCACCGACAACTCTCCCAGGAGCATTAAGAGCCCGGCATCACCGGTCAACGCGACGACGGGCTGATCAGCATCCGCGAACTGAGCACCTATCGCTGCCGGTAGCGCATACCCCATAGTACCCAACCCGTTAGATTGCAAGATGAAATTAGGTTGTGAAGCGTGGACCAAATGATTGGCAGCAATACGCATGGCGCCAGTATCAATAGTTATTACCGCGCCATGGCATTCCTCATCCACAACTTTCAAAACACTATGGGGCGCTAAACATCCGGTAGTGCGACTCGGGATTAGCGCGTCTGCCGACTGAATTATCGCACGGTGTTGCTCTCGAATCTCGGCTACTTGGCTACTTACGTCGTAAGGATCCACTTTCTCCTGTAGCATCCGGTTTAAGAATGCGGAAACTAGGGCCGAAGCCGAACGTCGTGTAGGAAACCCAGGAAACCTTCCGGGAATGGGGCCAATATCCATCACAGGAAGTGAGGGCCACACCGTCAGCCATTCACTGCGTAATTCAACTGCATCCAACCCCAAAGTCAGCACCACATCTGCATTACGTAGACAATCGAAAGCAACTCTGTCGTAGCGTGGGCTTAAACCTATCGGCCCCAAATTCAACGGGTGAGCTTCATCTAAAACGCCTTTGGCCTTATACGTCGTAAATACCGGAAGCGCATAGGCCTCAACAACTCGCGTGAGCAGACTCGCTGTCTCTTGGGTTGCCGCATCTAGGCCCAACACAGCGATAGGATTATGACTGGTTTTCAATATATTGAGGATCTCATCAACAGAGTCACTATCCCAGGGATCCGGAGCCGAGTGGACTGCCGCAATGCGATTATCGCCCTCCGGCATCGCCGCCATGGCGACATCGGACGGAATATCCAAATGGACGGGCCCATAGGGATAGGCCTTGACCAATCCCAGGGCCTTTTGTAGGGAATAGGCTACATTGTCGACCGTCAAGCATTGAGACCATTTCGTAACCGGCTGGAACAACGAGACATGGTCCAAGACCTGATGGGAATAAATCCCCCTCAATTGATATTCTACTGAGCCTGTCAAAAATAATATGGATGAGCGATCCAATAATGCCTGAGCTGCACCGCTGATCGCGTTTGTTGCACCAGGACCCAAGGTGGTCAGGACGGCACACAATTTTCCCGTACGTCGAAAATACGCGTCGGCCATAAAGGCCGCGCCCGCTTCATGACTGGTTAAAATAAACTGGATACCTGTTTCATGAAACGCTTCCAACAATGTTGCCACTTCTCCGCCTGGGATGCCAAATACGAGTTCCACCCCGGCATCTCTTATGGTGCGCGCAACAAACTCCGCTATTGTCATTCCTGTCCTCCTTTTAAATCTTCGTCCAAACTTTCGCGTATGGTAGCCCGTGCCAAGATATCCGTCGCATCAAACAACGGTCGCCCCTCCTGGTCAAGCCAAATCTTGCGCGGGAAAATCAAGGGGATTTCCGTGCAAGCCAACAATACGCTATCTGCTGATCTCGTCCACGGTTTCCGGACGATACTTAGAATTACTTCCTGTAATTCTTGACGGGATTGTCCTGATTTCACCGCATAAATTACGTCCATAATTTCTGTTTGAGAAACTGCGTCAGGATATATCGGCATTAACTCATGTTTCGCAAACGCAGACTGGTACAAGGTAAACTCTACGGTAGGCGTTGTCGCCAAAATTGCTATACGTTTCATCGTAGTCTTGCCAATGGCCTCTGCGACTTCTTCCAAAAGATTCAATACCGGGACCGAAACTGTTGAGGCAATGCTGTCATAATAGTAGTGCGTTGTACTTGAAGCAATCACCAAAAATTCGGCACCTGCCGTGACCAATCCCTGGGCCATCCTCACCAAGGCGGGGACTGGCGACGGTCCCCGCCCGCGTAAGTGGTTGACTCTACTGGGTATCTCTGGAGAACTCCAAAGACGTACTGGCACGTGGTTCTCATCAGAACCTGATGGCGTCAGTTCGATTATCCGTTGGTAGAAATGTGCCCCTGCAAGCGGGCCTAGTCCACCGATAATACCAACAGTCTTCATTGGGCACCTCATTCTTTCCGAACCCGGTTGGCGAGCATTAGACATTTAAGATCCTGGTTAGGCACGCTTCTCAACAGCTGTACGGTGCAAGTCATGCATTTCTTGTTCCTCAATTTGTTCAAGAGTTAGACCCTTAGTCTCCCGGCCCACACTAAATCCGATGATATATAGAATCCACACCAACGCCGCAATTTTAAATGCCCCTCCCAACCCCATGGTGGTTGCTAATGCTCCCGCAATCAACGGAGCAAATATTGAGGTGATGCGGCCAAATCCTACAGATAGGCCAAAACCGGACCCACGAATCGCCGTAGGGAATATCTCACTGATGTAGGTAATACCGAGGGTCCATGTAAGTCCCACCCAGGCGGGATATGCAACGAGACCGATGGCCATAAATGCTGCGGGCGACGGAGTGCTAAACATTAATATGCCGCCAATTCCCGCCACTAGTGCACAGATTATGGCTAATGGACGCCGTCCTACGAGATCACTAAGCCATCCAATAATCATGACTAACACGATGTACGATAGAGTTAACCACGTCAAATCGATTAAAACGCTCCCATACGACAAGTGGAGCACCGTTTTCATGTATGTCGGCAGGAAGACAGATAGGGCATAATAGCAATAGGCGAGTGGAATGTATATCAGAACGCCCATCAGCAGATGGCGCCGACTTTCCCGAGTCTTGAATACTTCCCTCGCCCCGACACGTTGACGTTCTTCTCTTGCCATTGCCAGCCGTTTTTGAATGGCCTCAAACCGAGGGGACTCTTTCAGCAACTTTCGCACTGCCCAAATAAGAACCCCCGGGATTAATGCAATACCAAACACTCCCCGCCACCCTACTGGATGGATCACCAATGCCGTTAACCCGATCGCCAGAAGATATCCTAATGGATATCCTACATACATCAGAGCAATGCCCCATCCGCGGCGTTTTGCAGGCCACATTTCCGCAGTGAACGTAGCTCCTACCGGAAGTTCCCCCCCGCCACCAACTCCCGTCAGGAATCGCATCGCTCCCAGCATGGCTATGGACGACGAGAACGCCGTCAATGCCGTGATGATTGCGTACCCAGCGATCGAAAGGCTGAGCGTACGCTTACGACCAAGATAATCGGTGAGGATCCCAAACCCAATGGTGCCAATAGTATAACCAAACAGAAACAAGGAAGCGACGAACCCTAAGGCAAGAGGTTTGGCATGAAATGATAAGGCAATAAACGGCAACGCAAGAGCATAGATATTAATCACGAAGCTATCGAATAACCAACCGAGACCCGCCAAAACAGATGTGGCAACGCCATCTGCAGTATTTTCCTTGTACACCGTTTCCCCTCCTTCACAATGTAATGCATCACATTACCTCTCAAAGCCCATTCTTTACAGGCGCAATCGCTTGGTAGCCTCTAACGCCTTTGCCTTGGTTTCCAAGTACAGATTTCTTCCATAAGCATCAATACCCACAATCAATGGACCAAAATCGCGAACCCTAAATTTCCATAGACATTCTGGCATTAGATCGGACCACCAGACTTCTTCAATGTCTTCAATTTGCATCGTTTCAGAAGCGGCGGTCCCCCCGACTAAGCCCAAGTAGACCGCATGGTTCTCTGCCAACAGGCGCGTGGAATCTTCTAGAAGTCCCCCTTTGCCGGCAATTGCCTTCACCCCCTTTCCCAACAATCCGGCCGTAAACCGATTCATACGGGTACTCGTCGTTGTGCCAATCGACACCTTTACATAATGATCCCCTTCCTTTCGGACTCCCGGTGCTGTATGTAAACACACGGCACCCATCAGGTCACTCGGAATCGCTTCCCCTTGGTCAAACATGCGAATGAGCGTAGCATCCCGAAGGCCAAAAATATGGCCGGTGATAGTGACGATATCCCCCGCGTGCAGTTCCATCACCGCATCTTCGGTGAGTGGCGTTGTTACCAGGTGCTCTGTCATCTTCCAAGTCTCCTCTCTGGCCATGGCACTCAGAATCCCATGGTGATATCCCCATTGGGGGCAATTACGAGGCGTGCACGCCGTGCCGCCCAGCATTGAATGTTTACTGCCACAGGGTTTTGTGAGATGTGGGTCGCGGCGTACTCCACATGAACCGCCAGTGCTGTAGTCATTCCGCCGAGTCCCATGGGACCCAAGCCACTGGCATTTATAGCGGCCAGTAATTCCTCTTCGAGTGCCTGTACTTCTGGATCGGGATTGGGCTCACCACATGCCCGAATAATGGCCTTTTTGGCAAGTAGCATGCAGAGATCCGCGCTTCCTCCAATGCCCACCCCGACAATAACCGGGGGACACGGATTGCCCCCTGATCCCACCACACTTTCTACGACAAAGCGCTTGATGCCCTGCACCCCATCTGCGGGCAGCAGCATACGGAAATACGTCATATTTTCCGAACCTGATCCTTTGGGGACAATCACGATTTGTACATCATCGCGGCCTGGCACAAATTCCCAATGGATAACCGGAACCCGATATCCGGTGTTTGTTTGATCGTTTTTCCGGGTAATCGGAGACACCACGCTGGATCGCAACGGGTGGCGCACCGTCGCACGCTCCGTCCCTTCACGAATAGCACGTTCTAAGGGCACGGGATTGACTCCACTATGCTCCCCTATATCGACGAAATAGACCGGTGTGCCAGTATCTTGACAAATTAACAAATTCTCTTGGTCGGCCACGCCAATATTGCGTTGTATCGTGCCAAGCACGGTACGACCTACCGCCACCGTTTCTCGTCTCTCGGCCTGTGTCAATGCATTTCGGACATCTGGAGGCATGTCCTTCAAGGCCTTAACATACAATGCCGCAATGGCCTCTCCCACTTGCGTATACCTATCTTTGGACCATGTGCTGTGGATTGCCATCCAACTTTGCCTCCTTCACTGCGGGGGGAATTTCTCGCGTAAATTGCACATCCTTGAGAAAGATCTTCATGCCTAAGTCATGGTGATCATCGGCCTGAAGATAAACATTCTTCAGCCATTCAGCATTGTTTTCCTGAGGAAAATCTTCGCGATAGTGACTGCCACGGCTCTCCGTGCGCACTGAAGCACTTTCGGTAATCATTTGGGAGACAATCACCAAACTTTCCAGGTTGAGCGCATCAGACCACCGGAGGTTATACTCACGATTACCGGTGACACTGATATGCTCGACCTTATCCAACAACACGGCCAGCGCATCACGGCAGGCGTTCAAGTCGGTCTGACGCCGTACTAGACCGCATTTTTCCCACATTAAGGAACGCAACTCTCCCAACAAATGCGCCGGATTTTCTCCTCCCGTCGTTTGCCAAAATCTCGCATGGTGTTGACTGCGCAACTCCCACTGAGCATCAGGTACTGACACGAGCGGAAGTTCGGCAGCTTCCCGACCAATCGCATCCCCGACTCGCCGCCCGTAAATAGTGGATTCAGCCACGCCGTTGCCACCCAAGCGATTGGCACCATGCACACCCCCGGCATCTTCCCCCGCAACAAAGAGTCCTAATAAACTCGAATGCCCATCCGAATCGATGGCAACCCCTCCCATGTGAAAATGCGCGGTAGGCGACACTTCCACGGGGCCGGTTGCCAAGTCATACCCGACGTCCTTGACGCGTTGGACCATGCCTGGAAAGGTTTTGCGGACAAATGCTGCACCCAAATGACTGACATCAATAAAGACGCCACCTTGAGGCCCCCGGCGCCCCGCCATAATCTCCATATATCCCGCGCGAGCGACAACATCTCTGGTCGCTCGTTCCATACGGTCCGGGTCATAACGTGCCATATAGCGTTCGCCCTGAGCATTAAAAAGGCGGCCCCCAGCTCCGCGCAACCCCTCTTCTAGCACGCTCCCAGTAACGCGTCCGGCCCCCGCTAGGAGTCCCGTGGGATGATACTGGACCATTTCCATGTCCCGCATTATCGCCCCAGCGCGAAACGCCAGGGCCAGTCCGTCCTCGGATTTTTCCAAGGACGGCGCGGCAATTTTATACATCGTCGGTCCCCCGCCAGTAGCTAACAGTGTGGCACGCGCATGAATACCAAGAAATGTGCCGCGACGAATATCCAACACGAGAGCCCCCGAAATCCGGCTTCCGTCTCCCACGAGCTCTACCGCCCGATGCTCTTCTAAGACCGCAATCGGTCGGGCCAATACTTGATCCCGCAAACGCTCCATAATTTCGATCCCGGTTAAATCACCGCGATGGACGGTACGATCAAAGCTTTGTCCGGCAAAGGCTTTTTGATGAATAGTGCCATCGGGCCGTCGGTCAAAGAAGCACCCCACGCGGGTTTCCAATTCGTGAATGGTTCCGGGCGCTCCCTGAACTAAGGCCCATGCTAGTTCTTGGTCGTTCACGTACCGACCGCCTTTTAACGTGTCCGAAAAATGCCGCTCAATAGAATCCGCAGGGTCTAAAACCACATTAAACCCCCCTTGCACCATGCGGGTACAACCGCTTTTCCCCATGAGCCCTTTGGTCACGAGGAGGATTTTGAGCCGAGGATTGGTATCATGGACGTGTAGGGCGGCGAACAATCCCGCACCCCCGCTCCCAAGAATCAAGACATCTACCGATTCTGTACGCATTAGACTTCCTCCTGAACAATCCGTTGCACTTTTGGCATGGGTCTGGGTCGGTGTCCTGTGATGCGGCGGCGAATGAGCGTGCGCTTTAAATGCGAAATGGCACGTGTCGGCGCAATGTTTTTCGGGCAAACCTCAACGCAACTCATGTGGGTATGGCATTGCCATACGCCTACTCGAGATTGGCCTACCATGCTTAGGCGCTGCTCAGCGAGATCATCGCGGACATCGGCGACAAGGTTGTAGGCGCGGTTTAACGCCGCAGGTCCCAAAAACTCGGGGACCATGCCCACCACATCGCAAGCAGAAAGGCACAACCCGCAACTAATGCACTCGAGTCCCAGATCAATCTCTTCCCGAAGATGACCGCTGGGTGGAGCTACAATCGGATTAACCAATCCCGGCCGCGGTTTTAAATAGGGGTCAACAAGGCGGTACTTGGAAAAAAACCCTTCCATATCCACAACCAGGTCTTTGATGACGGGAATATGGCGCAAGGGCTGCACGGTTACTTCAGCTCCTAAGGGATTCAACGAGGTACGGCAAGCCAGGCTTTCTTTGCCATTGATCACCATGCCACACGACCCACACATTCCCACCCGGCAGGAGCACCGAAATGATAAACTGGGCTCCAACTCATTCTGAATGTAAAACAACGCATCTAATACTGTTTGTTGCGCCAAGGTCTCGACCACAAATGCCTGCTCCCCATTGCTGCGTGCGATTCTTATGGTTACTGTCAACACTCTCACCTCGTACCCTACAAAGTCAGAAAAGGCTGGTGATACCAAAACGCCCACAAAATGTCGAGTCCCCACACAACGGTAATCAACCCCAGACCAAAGACGGCATAATTCAACCAGGCCCCACGCCCCTCGGGCAGCATTTCCTGGATAATGCCTCGAAAGCCATTCAGGCCGTGGTAAAGAACACTGATCAGTAGTCCAATATCCAAGCTGTCGTCGACAACATGGGTCAATCGACTCGCCACAACAGCGGCGCTTGTATTCATGAAGTGCTCGACCCAGAGGTGGCCGCCAAGAAACACCAGCAGTAAGAGACCCGAAAAGCGTTGCAGAATCCATGCCCACGATACAGGGGTTGAGGATGTTTTTTCGGACTCCGGTGACGTTTTGATAGGTGACTCCGCCGCCATAACTGTTCCCCCTATCCCACGATGTGGGGCAGCAACATGAGCACCGCAATGAAGACCATCACGGCACCGATCCCCATGGTTAGCCAAATCGCCAAGCGATTTTCGCGAATCATTGCGCCAAAATCCGCCGCGATAAGGCGGATGCCGTTTAAGGCATGCACCACAATAATGGCAAACAAGACAATATCGGCCACAACAAATCCGGGTTGTTCCACAACCCGGGCGACCGCATTAAAGTGAGCAGCCCCGGAAGGCAGCAATATGGCACTCAAGAGCACCAAGTGCAAATACAGATACCCCAAGATGAGGAGACCTGAAATGCGATGAACCCAAAACGCCTTATACCCGCGAGTATTTTTATGGTACACAGACGTCCCTCCTAAATTTCTTTCAGTGACCAACCGACGCAATCTTGTGATCCTTTAGGTGATTCTGATAATATATTAGCTAATCACATGTAGATCTAAAAAATACCTTGTATGAACTATATTAATAACCTTTTAGATCTATAGTGAGGAGGTGAATCAGTGCAGCTCCATCACCTAGAAGCGTTCGTAGCTGTTGTCGAGTGTGGCACGGTAACAGAAGCCGCACAGAAGTTGCGTATTGCGCAACCGGCACTCTCACGTTACATTCACCATCTTGAACGCGAATTGGGTCACACTTTATTTGATCATCATGGGCGCCGCCTACATTTGACACCATTCGGCCAGTGGGCCTACGACAAAGCCCGCCACATTCTCGATGAAACAAACGTGTTTCTCAAGGGCAATACGGGTAATAGCCTTCATCTCGGCGCGAGTTTAACTACTCTTACCGCGTTTTTGCCGGAAGCGATTCGGCTGTTTCGCGAAATGTCACCCGCGACGGAACTGCATATCGAAACAGGGCTCAGTGCCGACATCTTTGACCTCGTCGGTTCTGGGCGAGTTGAGGTAGGGCTCGTGTCGGATGCCAAACCTCGGGCATATTACCGCGTCATTCCCTTGTTTACGGATCCGCTTTGGGTTTTGTGTCCCCCAAGTCATTCATGGCCAGTTGCCGACGTAATCTCCGTAGAACAACTCGACGGATGCCCGCTTATTCTGATGACACCGCGGACCCTTTTGCGTACGGATCTCGATGCACTATTTCGTTCCTACGCGGTGGTTCCTGACATCCGCATGGAAGTGGATAATGTCGAAGTGATTCAACGGATGGTGTCGGCTGGTCTCGGTTCCACCATTCTTCCCCGTTCTGTCTGTCTTGAAGCCACTCAACATTCGGGATGGCAAGCCCTCCCGCTCAAAGAAACGCTGGTGTCGTCTTTGCCTTCGTCACAACTGATGCGAACCTTTGGAGCGATTACCTTGCACGCGGACATTTCACCGGTGGCCGCCACTTGGATTGAGTTGTGCGTCCAATTAGCGCGCCACTTTCAAGATAACGACATTTATGTGCCTACCTTGTAGCCTGCTCCCCGTTCAACCGCCAATCATTGGCCACTAAAATATTTCATACCGGAGAGGTGAACGCATTGATTGAACAACAACCCAAGACCAATGGTTATCAACTCGCCAAAGTAGTGGGGGTCATCGCAATTATGGCGTCGGCCCTGTCGCAGGAGTATGGTTCGGGTATTAATTTTGTGGCGACCCAAAGTCTCAGTGTCTATCCCAAGATTGAGTATTTGGTTCCACTGGCCATGTTTGTTACCGGTTTGTTCTATTTGCCCAAGGTATTTTTATTCATGCGGTTTGGGAAAATTATGCCACGTGCCGGCGGCAGCTATGTCTGGATTACGCGAAGTCTCGGCATGCAAATTGGATTCATCGTACATTTTTTATGGTGGGCAAGTCTTGCATTTGCCATAGGAGTGCTGGCCTTTGCCTTTGGCACTTTCCTATCGGCTGGTCTAGTAAGTGCTGGACTGGCTGGAGGAATCTTCTTTGTAACCCCATGGGGTCATATCATTAGTGGAGCGGTCGCTATTTGGTTGATCTTCTGGCTACATTACCGCGGGATAGGAAATTACGCAAAATTGGTGACGATCCTCATGGTCGCGGTTTTGATTACCGCAGCCATTGTCGTCGCGGTGGGGTTCAGCCATAACCCCGCATCATTTGCCCAAGCTGTACACACGAAGCTGCACCTGACCGTAGCCGCTCCGGCTTCAAGCGGAGCCCCCACCCTGTCAGCCTTCCTTTCGGTGTGTACCCTGTTCATTTTTGCCTATGGTGGCATATCGGCGGCACCGTTTCTAGGCGGTGAAGCCAAAGACGGCAGTCGCTCCGTTCCTTTGGGCATTCTGTGGGGATGGATTGCTGCTATTGTTCTATTTTCCTTGGTCGCGCTGGCCATCTTTCATGCAGCCCCCTGGTGGGCCATTGTTACATTGATTGGCCATGGTGACACCGCCTACGCGACAACCCCAGGATTAGTTGGACTCCTGGGCAGCCCGTTTTTGGCTGCCGGGCTGAATTTGCTGGTGGCACTTATCGTGGGTAAAACCATAGCACCGCAAATGATGGGGACCTCGCGATTGGTTTTTGCATGGGCCCAAGATCATCTGTTCCCAGCGCGGTTCGCACAAACCTCACGTTGGCAAACTCCATCGGCAGCATTATTTCTCAGTGCTATTATCGGAACTTTATCATTAGTACAATCGGCTTTGATAGGATGGTCCATCGGTGTCACATTTCGATCGATCGCGATTTTGTTAGTCCTTGCCCTGCTCGGTATAGGTGTTTTGAACTTACGATGGGGATCACGGTTTCGAAATAGTCATTGGCGCGACCCAATTGCCAAAGGGTGGGGGATCATCATCGCGGCCGTTCTCGGCATTATTATCGCCATAGCATTGATTGATAGCGTGTTGGTGGTTCCTAAAACTCCTCTCGCCTTTCAACCAGCGTTTCAAGCCTTAGTCGCAGTCGTCATCGGGGCTATTATCTATCAGTGGGCAGTAGCCAACGCACGCGCTAAAGGGATTCAAATCCATGAAATTGCCGAGGAGTTACCGCTGGAATAGAGCTATAGGCAAAATTTCCAAGTATACTGGGGGATGATTACCGCACTCAGCACAGTACTAACTCACCCCGAGCCGGTCCTTGGGGTGGGTTAGTTATTAATCACCACATGCTTTCGAGAGGAGTTTCATAATGCAAATCGGCTGGCTCGGACTGTCCAATTATGGATGGGCCATTCTTATTATCACCTTCGCGTTTATCGTACGCGGAGTGGTGGGATTTGGTGCGGGCATGATTTCTATTTCCTTGCTCCTCTTACTCTTACCCATCAAAATTGTAGTCCCGATCGTTCTGTGTTTGGAACTGCTGGGCAGCCTTACATTAGGAGCCATAGATATTAAGCAGATCTATTGGAAGGAATTGCACTCAATCTGGCCATTTACTTTGGTGGGTCTTGGTCTGGGACTCTATTTTCTAAGTAACATTCAATCCCAATATCTCATGATAATATTAGGCTGTTTGCTATTGGCCTATGTAGTCACTGTTCCACTGTGCAAACTTCATAATGTCCCCCCCATCCACAAACCCTGGGGAATCCTGTTTGGATTCATTGGGGGAGTGATGGGTGGCATGTACGGCACTGGCGGTCCGTCTCTAGCGGCCTATCTGCAACAGCGCCACCTTCCGCCTAGAAATTTGCGAGCCACTATCCAATTCATTGCGCTTATCGACAACGTGGTGCGAAGCGTAGGATATATTGCGCTAGGGTTGCTTAGTATGCGAGTGTTTACCACGGCATTGTGGCTGGCACCCCCAACGCTCATCGGTATTGGGATAGGCAATCGCCTTCACCATCGCCTGTCATCCCGGTATTTTGAATGGGCTATCAGCACAGTGTTAGCTGTCATAGGTGTCAAGCTAGTTGCGGGACTCTAACGACAAAACCCAGAAAAACATTCACCAATGCATAGACGCCCTCATTAAAAAATGCGCTGCCTGTAGATAAATTAATTGGAGATAATGTTGACAGAATTGGATATGCATCTGAGTTTCTGAGGACCGCGATTTGCCAATCCCGGTCGATCACCCAACACTTGAGTGGGGCATTTTCTTCCGCCAACTCTTCGGAATTTTTTCGCGGTGTACCACAGTCGCCGCGTCCGGCGACGCTCACCCGTTGAGACACGCGTTTATGTGCGGATGGCCCTTTTTGCGATGCATCGCGGCGGCCCAGTCGAGTCCCGCCAAGACCCTCGCGTCCTCTTCTGCGTTGGCGCATTTCGGAATGGAACCTGACCAACCCAACTCTCAGGAGAAGAATTGGGGAAAACGGGCCCGTCAGGCATTGTCCGGAGTCAAGCCGCCCGGAAAATGGTTTTAGAGAATACGCTTCACGCTGTATACGCCGAAGCACTGCTCCTAGTTGAACTCGATCAAATATTCGTTGGTAACTATTCAGGTACCCCCTTGTCTCGCACCGTTTCCGCCCGCGATGTGCTCCGTGTAGGTGATACGTTCTGCTTAAATTTCCCGTCGAAGTGACGGCGCTGAATTCCTGTGGAATCCACGC
>JAJZZP010000161.1 GCA_021797515.1 Bacillota bacterium
GGCAAGTCAATAAACCCCTTTAGGGGTAGCCAGAGAAACGGCCGGCGAAATCGCGCCTTTAGGCGCAGCAAGTATCATGCCCTTATAGGGCGAAATTCAAGCCACCCGTTGAACGGGTGGTGTCGTGACTCAGGTTGGACGCGGCCAGGGGGAGTAAAAGGCAAAAATGCGGCGGTTTGGGCACGTTATAGCCCACGTTAGCCCGTATAACCCTAGCGATTTTAAGGTCCATTCCCTGTCATCTGAGTTAACCGATCATGTATGACTAGAAATGGGTAGCCATCATCCTATGCCAATCGCTATACTAAATATTATCTATTAATAGATCTAGACTGGGGATTGGAATGCTGGCTCCTGCACTATCGCGCAAATGGTGGATTTTATCGGTGGTCACTCTTGTTGCTTTTGTCACTAATGTCGATGGAACCATTGTTGTCGTAGGCTTGCCTCGGATGGTTTCTGGCCTTCACACTACGATTACCGTGGGCATTTGGGCACTAACGTCTTATATCATTACCAGCACCGTGTTTCTCTTGCCGGCAGGTCGCTGGTCTGACGTTATCGGTTCTAAACAAATCTTTATGTCTGGGTTAATGGTGTTTACTGTCGCCACCTTTCTTTGTGGTATTGCGCCTTCGGGGGTCCTCTTAATTGCCTTTCGCTTTATTCAGGGAACCGGCGCGGCACTGGCCTTAGCTACAGCCACGCCGATCATCGTTCGTGCGTTCCCCCAATCTGAATTAGGCCGCGCCTTGGGTATCAACTCCACCTCATGGGTGATGGGGTCCATTGTGGGCCCTGTTGCCGGAGGCATATTAGTCAGCACTTTAGGCTGGCGATCAATATTCTTTGTGACTATCCCTTTTGCCCTGCTTGGCGTGATTGGCGCTTGGGTCATTTTGTCTGACACCCACAAAACCGCTAATGGTGCTACAGACTGGTACGGCGCGACTACGTTTGCTCTGGCACTGGTGGCCCTACTCGTGGGTCTATCCATGGGCCAAGCATGGGGTTGGATTTCATGGCGCATTATCGCACTGCTAGTTATGACAGTGGTGCTGTTTTGCGGATTTGTCCTTGCTGAACGACGTGCCTCAGCCCCAATGTTCAACTTGGGTTTACTCAAACACCATCACTACCGGTCAGGGCTCGGGGTCACCGTCAGTTATTCCATTGGCTTTTTTGCCACCACCTTTCTCCTGACCATCTATCTGCAAGGGGCAGTGCATTTAAGCCCGTTAAATGCAGGTCTTATGCTGGTACCGCTGTCGGCACCTCAGTTAGTGATGGGTCCGGTAGGCGGAATCTTAGCAGACCGCTTTGGTCCCGCGCGACCCGTGATTTTGGGTATTTTGTTTCTGGGTGTCGGCGGGTTCTGGTTGAGCCATTTAGGGCCTCAGTTTTCGGTCAACGCCGTCATTCTTCCCCTTTTCTTGATGTCTGCCGCTAACGGTATCGCATGGCCTTCTCTAGTCAAAGCTGTAATGTCTTCAGCGCCACGCACCTCCACAGGCACAGCATCCGGCATGTTTTATACGTTTCGCAATGTCGGCATGGCTCTCTCACTAACATTGGCCCTCGTGATTGCCGAAGCTAGTCTGCCCGCCGCTACTGCGTCCCAGGTATTTTTGGGCACAGCAGGTATTCTGGATCCATTGATGAAGGGTGCCTTGATTCGATCTACAGACGTGGGTTTCTTGGTTTTCGTCGGGTTTTATGCCCTGGCTCTGATTATTGCTTTGCCGTTGCTGCGCCCGCCAAGTCACGCGAAGTCGGATGCTGCCTAAGGTCAATCAAGATTACAGCACCCTTTCAGCAGCAATAATTGCCTTATTCCGAGACAACCGCATCCATCTCTCCCGCCAATCGTGACGGTTCTGATGCAGGCACGGCTTCTACCGTCCGCAATTTGCGTTCGATGGCTCGAGATCGGGTACGTGCGGAGTCAATGGTATTGCTGGCTTCCTGCAACTTCTTTTGAGTCTTGTCTAGTACTTCACCAAACTTGACAAATTCGGTTTTTACGGTCCCCAAGAGGGACCAGACTTCACTAGACCGCTTTTGAATCGCTAGTGTGCGAAATCCCATTTGCAAACTATTGAGTAATGCAGTTATGGTGGTAGGTCCCGTTACAATGACATGGTGCTCCCGCTGTAGAGTCTCCCACAGTCCGGTGCGCCGTAGTATTTCAGCAAAGAGCCCTTCAACCGGAAGAAACATAATGGCAAAATCCGTTGTGTAGGGTGGGTTGATATATTTATCCTGAATACTCTTGGCTTCGGTCCTCACCCGATTCTCTAACATTTTGGCCGCGTCGGCCGCAGCGGGACCATCGCCCATCTCTTGGGCTTCAAGCAATTTTTGGTAGTCTTCCATGGGAAATTTGGAATCTATCGGCAACCACACTTGCTGCGCATCATCGTCTTTGCCCGGTAACACGACAGCAAAATCCACCCGTTCCGATGATCCCGGGCGAACAGAAACACTGCGCCGATACTGTTCGGGACTTAAAGTTTGTTCCAAAATGTTATCGAGTTGAATTTCACCCAAGGTCCCTCGAGTTTTCACATTGGTGAGAACTTTCTTCAAATCTCCCACACCGGAAGCGAGCGACTGCATTTCTCCCAACCCTTTATGTACTTGCTCCAATCGTTCACTGACCAGTTTAAACGAGTCGCCCAGCCGTTTTTCCAAAGTTTGGTTGAGTTTTTCGTCTACGGTCGCCCGCATTTGTTCTAACTTGTTGCTGTTGTCTTCTTGTAGCGAGGCAAGTTTGTGTTCCACCGTAGTGCGCATTTGTTCTAGTTTGTGTTCATTCATCTGAGTGAGTTCAGTCAACTGCCGGGAGAAGGTGTCAAGAAGGCCTTTGTGCTGAGCCGCCATTTCTCCGATAACCCCAATCGTGTTTTTGTAATGAGAATGAAGTACATTGCCGGTTTCATTAGCAAAAGCCTCAAATCGGTTCTTATCGGCATTAGCTATTTCCGCTAAATTGCTCCCTAAAAATTGCTGAATTGCCGTCAAGGTGGACTGTTGTTCTCTTGCCTTGTCCACTAGACTGGTCAGCAACGAGTCAGATAGATTTTTAAATGCGGTGCTCACTTCTTCACGGGTCAATTTGGCGGAAAGATTGGATTCATTACGCCCTTCCGTCATTTCCGCACGAACCGTTTGCTCTATCCGTTGCTGATTCTTTTCCAAAGTGCCAATCTGTTGATTAATTAGATCCGGAACATTTTTTGCGAAGTTACGGGTCAACAGCAGAACCATCACGATTAAGTTAAGTAATAAAGAAACTGCCACTAGTATCTCGACTAAAGCCACTAGCATCCCCCCCTCTTCCCCCATACTCGGCAACCATTTCCCGACCTTCTTACATTATAGATTAAATAAAGAACCATAGACGGGTGCCGACCGCATCATATTGAAGACTTAAGCCGAATGGTCGAACAAAGGAATCCACCATGTCTTATTTCGTGATTGGTATGCGTGAAACACATCCATTTGTTGTTCGTCGGTAAAAACGTGATAAAGGTTGGCCTGTGAGGATAGTCTTGCCCTGTCCCCTGAGCCGTCTTCTGATGCTACGAATAGAGGGATTGGCTCAGTCGCGTAACACTTTCGGCGAACACCGAACACAATTATCCCCCCACACACTGAGAGAGAGAGAATTCCACATCTCTGAGTTGTATTGAAAAAAAGGTGTTGTTGCTACAGTTAGAGATTTGAGGACAGACACAGCAGATTTTCCTTCTGACCTATCAAATGACTCGTCTCATGATGCCCAAAAAATGTTACGTCTGACACAAAGTGTCATGGAAGGGAGGTTTTGAATATGATGCGTTGAAACCCCACATTTTCCTTTTTAGGAGGTGTACTATCTTCCATGAGTCATTCGCATCGTCATCATCGAAGACACCACCGTCGCCCCATCAATCTCCTGCTTCTCTTATTGTTATTGGAGACAAGGCGACGAGTTTCGTCATGCAGTCACCATTCAACCTCGAGTTCTACCTTGGTTCCTATGATTCGAGTGTCTCGGAGCTAACACTTTGTGACAATATTGGCGTTTCCTGAATAGGTTATGCCGAACCGTACATGTCTTGTCTGAGGAGGGTTCAACTATGGATCATCATTCGCATCACCATCATTCCTCATGTCGCCGTCGGCCTCCCATCAACCTGTTGCTGCTGTTAATGCTGCTAGGCAATGATCATTGCCGCAGTTCCCGTTCTTATTCACGATAAGGAGTGGTTGGTCAAAGGGACATTAAGAGACCAACTAGCCATCCCAGTAAGGGGTCAGGGCGAACCTGACCCCTTACCACATTTTTTTGTTGTAAAGTCAGGCATAGCAGATATGACAACAAAAACCCGCTATTTCCCATTTGAGGTCCCAACCGTATTTTGACATGCTTCTTAATCTCTCGATTTATGAATTCACAATATTGCGGAGGTGCCATCATTCCTACCGTCCCGGACCAGGATGAGGGGATTAACTCATGGTACTGTCTCTGTCTCAGGATATAATTTCCATCGAAGTGAGTCCGCCCCTCAATAGGAACTCTTGAACCCCCCTGTGCATATGGTGAAGCAGCCCCATAATCCATCGCATTTCGTCGTTTATGCCATTGAGGAGGTATTTCGGTGAATACATCGTTAGAAGATCTGCTGCCGTTATTGCTTTTGGGCGGCCAACGCCGCGATTTGTTACCTTTGTTACTATTGTTGGGAGATCAGGAGTCCTCCGGTTCTGGCAGTTCCGATGACGGAGTTAATTTCCCCACCAGTTTTGCTGCCTATCTAGCCTCGTTAGTGGGTGATTACGTCCGGGTAAGTGTGGCTGGCGCAGTAGACAACGGGTCCACATTAGTTGGCGTGTTGCGGCAAGTGGAAACCGATTTCATCGTGTTGCATGATGTGGCTTCCTCGGGAGTCACGCTAGGAACCCGAGACCGGGTCGCGATTCCCATTTCCAATCTGGTCGGTATTGACCGAGTGCCATTTTTTGAACGGATTTTGCCCCTGTTAGGAGGGCTAACCCGATCCCATTCGTAACGTTCGCAGAGATTCCTATTAGGCGGGCGAGGTCCACGTGGGCCCGCCCCGCACCAAACGCACCGGTTAGCGAAACAAATATTGGCGCAGCATCTCTTGAAGATCCGGGCGCCCCTTGGTGCGGTTGACCACATCAGACAATTTGGTAGGCATGGTCGGGGAGGATGACTCGGGTCTGGTTGCCGTATGGGTACGATGCAGCACCGCATCCAAGTCTTCCAGAGCCCGTGCCACCGCCAATAACGAGTTGGCTAATTGGCGCAAGTCTTCAACCATGCCGGGTCGGATTAAAGACTCGGGTAGAGGCAAACGCTCATGCACCGAAACCTCTTCCGTCTCGGCGGAAGATGCGCTCTGGGGTTCGGACTCCGTCACCTGTTCGTCCGCTCTTGGCTCTTCGATGTGAAGCGGTGTTTCTCCCTCCGAGGGTTCCGGGCGCGATCCCCACCGGGCTTGTAATGGAGTGTGTGCGTCCTCGGGGCTCCCGGAGTTGGATTTGGTGGGGGTCCCCGATCCTTTATTGGTCATGCACACCATTCCTTTCCTGTGAGCATCCTTATGCGCGGCGAGCCAGGAATATGTTCGGTGCAGTGCTGGAGGAAGAGAGACCTGTGTGACTGGCAAAGATGTTCCCAGCCTCACCGAGATAGACAACATGAAATTTGGTTGGAGGAGATTGCGTCATGACTCAAACCTCTATCAAAGTCCCCGTTCGGGAAGCTGCTGCCTTTGTTCGTCGCGAGGGAACAGGGGGATCGCACCCTTTATTGCTGCAACTCGACAATGGCATTGTTGCCCACGTCAAGTTTCAGCATAATCCGCAGACCACTCGCAGTTTGGCCAGTGACCTTATCGGCACTCTCCTTGGCCATTTAGCCGGCGTTCCGGTTCCTGATGTGGTGTTGGTACATATTCCCTATCACCACGCACCCCGTGTGCCATACCTGTCGCAATACCGCTGGCGGCCTGGGTTACAGTTTGGCACGGTATTCCTGGATCAAGCCAAACCGATTTCTCGCTCTGACATAGCCTCCCTGAGCAATATTTCGGACTTGACGGCTGGAGCCCTGTTGGAAACCTGGCTTTACAATCAGGATGTAAAGTTTTCCCATGTGATGCAGCGGCAAGATGGTGCTACCGATCAGTTTTTCCTCACTGATCACGGGTACCTGTTCCCCAATGGCCCCTGGTGGCAGGTCGATGATTTACGATATCATCGCGACGACTTTCCGACGGCCAAACCCCTATCAATCATTGCCATCGAATCCCCGAAACGGTTTGACTTTGCGGCGGCTGTAGATCGTATATGTTCTATTTCGCCAGAATCGCTCTGGGCGGTACTCGACGCCGTGCCCAACGAATGGCCCCTGTCTAAGCGTCGAAAGACAGCCATTTTCGAATTTTTGACTTACCGTCAACAGAAACTGCCTGTGGTAGCCCATCGTTTGCAGCACCTATGGAATCGCGGAAAATCAGACGGCACGTTACCGGAACAAGTGAGGTAAGTTATGGGAACCCTACCCCGAATCAAATTGACCAGAACCGATCCGTTCCATCACGAAATATCGATTCAGGGATTGCGTCTTGACGACGTCGCCTTAGAAATTATGCGCCGACATCCCGAATCGGATTGGCCCGAAGTTATCTCTTTGGCTCTAACCGCTGGTCTGGCCATATTTAATAGGGTTGATGGTCCACACCAGAAATTGTTGGAACGCCTGACACACCTGCAAAACCATATTGCGACACCACCTCATCCTAATCTAAGCACTGAACAGATGTCGCAGCTACGGCAACATTTAAACAAAACGTTTCAACGCCTTACCGAAGACTGGGAACACCAAGTGGTGAAAGGTATTGCGGACATGTTGGAAAACTTGGGACGAGATCCCTAAATACAGGTGGCTTGGGCAACGCCCAAGCCCGTTAGTGTCATCCACCTTTTGGCCTGGGTTTTACAGGTGGTGGATTGGTCGCCGACAACACAGGGAAGCCGGAGGAACTTGGATGCCTCGGATGAGGCAAGGGCTGGGTCACGGTTGTCGTATGCGCCACTGGCAGCGTCACTTGACTGGCAGGGCGGATATCTGGAGAAATCGCGTCATTTACTACAGGACCATACAGCGACTTAAATGCCTCATGGTCAACATGATTGCTTGCCGTCCACAAAAATAGCACCCAGGCAATTCCTTCCATCCATTGCGAAGACGGCATTAGGACCCGAGAACAATGGATTTCTATAGTGGACCCATCAATACCCGACCAGTTACGGCGCGCTGGCAACTGAGTTATGTGCGAAAGCATTGTCACCAGACGCCGTATCCCCCACCCACCCCCCAAACCGTAAGTTAGCGACGGCTGGCCTAACCTCAGAACCACGCGCACCTGACATTTATCAGGCGAAGTGTCAAGATGCCATTGAGCAATGAGTTTCTGTAATGATTGTGCTACTTCGTCCAGAGTACTATCCGTGTTTATTACGCAAATCCCAAATCGTTCCATATGTCTTCACCCGGCATTACTCTATGCTGTAGGGAGAAAGATGTTACGGATTAGGACCCATAAATAGCTCAGAAATCGCAACCCCGGAACCCCATGGCGCCACCCCAACTCCAATTTGGGTTTCCGATGGATTCAAGATATTATCCGCGTGAGGAGGAGATGCCATTAATAGGCTAAAGGCCTCTTGCACCGAACTTGCTTCAGCGATGTTTTCCGCACCCATGCCTTGGGCTTGCAAACCCGCGGCCTGTTCCATTTGTATTGGCCATCCATATTGCGTCATATTGCTAGTAAATGGCCCGTTGGCAAGCGCCACCGCACGTTTCTGGGCTAATTGCATTAATACCAGATTTATCGTATAAGGTGCTAAACCCTTTTCTTGTCGCACCTGATTAATAAGTTGAATCATTTGCTTTGCGGGGGTTAAGGTAGATGCCGTGGAGGGTAGCGATGTGACGGCGCTTGCGTTGGGCAATCCGCTAGAGGCTATCACAATACTAGTTGATGCCTCTGATTGTGCCGTCATCGTTTGGTAGGCCGTTTGAACCGAAGCCACCGGCGATATCGACATCACCACATTTTGTGCCAGATTGGGAGTAATCCTCGTGGCCACGGCCACTGGAACCGCACCAGATGACGGCACTACCGAAAAACCGGCTGTCACCGGCAATCCGGCTGCGACTAGTAAAGCTGTAAAATAATTCACATAAACCCTCCTTTAACCAAATCAAGAATTTACTGGCAAGATTACGGAATCATGGTTAGCCATGCAATGATGCCTTGGCACCGTGACCTCAACCTAGGCTCGGTTCACCCCATAGGACATCCATGTTACGCTAACTTTTGCCAATTTTTGCTCGCGTTCCAAGAACTGTCAGATAAGGCCCCGAAAACCGAAGTTTTCGGGGCCTTTTTTGCGTCTTACTATCCTGCTTGAGGAGGGAATAGCGGACTCGGCGGGCAGGGCAATACCGGTCCGACTTGGGGACATACGGGAGGGACGCAGAACCCATAGGTGGGTACAAGTAACTGCACAGTAGCAGTCGACTGAAACAACATACAGAGGGTAATGGTGCAGCTGATGTCGCCATTGGGCAAATTGACGCAAGTACAGGCGCCCGACAAAATGGTGCACGACGGTATAGTCCCAGACGGGTTATATAACGTCACATTTTGTGTGGTAATGACGGTTTCCGAGAGCGTGGTTCCTGACGAGCATGTCACAGTGTAGTTAGCCGAAATCACGAAGGTAATGTTGTTGTAATCGGGGGTGCTAGTCGGGGTAATTGCCCCCACTGTGCACGTTGAAGTCGCAAGATCAATAGCGCATGACGATATCGTACAACCCCCAGTGGGTGCAAGGAAAGTCTGCGTCGTCGAGACAGTTTGAGAACACGAATCATAGACCTTATCCACGACAATGCAATCGATTTCTGTCTGCGGGGGGCATCCGGTGTCGGGACAAGGTCCCGGAGTTACGCTGGCCATTGGCCACCATCCTTTCATGTACTGAACCGATGGGAAGACTTCCCATCACTAGGTAAGTTATGGTTGTCGTGGCAAAGTGTTCCTCAGTATTAGCCGTCGGGAAGCAATTTCTTGGTGGCAATACAAAGGCCCGCCTCCAGTTCTTCGGAAGCGGGCCCTATCGCGGCTGATTATCCATCAATGTATTCCTCGTGTGAACCCTATAATGACTAACACCACCATCAGCAAGATATAGATCCGTAACCCCCAAAACACCATGCGAATCGATCCCTTAGGCACGATTTTTGTCAGTTTGGCAGGAGCCTCAGTCTCTACCGGAGGAACTACTTGAAGTGAGTTGTGTCTCGTCTTCATCACGAACTCCCCTTTCTCAAAACAATTTCGGAAATACGACTGAAATTCCGTAAATGCCATTTAATATCACCAGAAGCCCAACAATGCTGTAAGCGGAAATATTTTGCCATCTGCGGTTGACGTGCACGCCCATAATGTCGCGGTCATTAAGAAGCAAAAGCAGAAACAACATCGCCGCCGGCATAAAAATCGATGCCACCACTTGAACCGTCAGGTTTAAAAAGCCTAATGGCGCATTGGGAATCAGCACAACCCCGGCTGCCAATCCGGCGCTAACCAAACCCGGCACGTAAAACTTCCATGCTTTTTGAAAAGGCAGGTTAATGCTCTTTGGCCAGTGAAAGGCCTCGCCCATAGCCCATGAGGTACTCGCCGTCAGCGCAATGGCAGCGATCGTTCCGGCTTCTACCAACCCTAGTGCAAAAAGATCCTGGCCAGTGGCACCCAAATGTTGCCCAATGACCAGCATAATTTGCTGAATGTCATAATTCGCTGCTCCTGGGCGGCCATAGGCAAACGTGCCAGTCAATACAACCAGGGCGACTGCGACCACAACCATTGCCAAAGTGCCGAGCGCGGTATCCACTTGTCCGTGACGTACGTCGGCAACAGTCAACCCCTTATCAACTACGGATGATTGCTGAAAGAACAACATCCACGGGGCAATGGTAGTGCCGAAGTTTGCTAATACCACAAATAGAAATGCAGCGCTAAAGCCGCCGGGAATGGTCCAGTGTTTGAACGCACCCACTACTGCACCCCACTGCGGGTGCGCCATCAAGGCTAACGGCACAAATATCAAGTTGCCTGCAGCAATCCATAATGAAACCCGCTCCCAAGCGCGGTAGCGTAGTACTAGTAAAATTATTCCATCAACCACAATTCCGCCCAGCGCGCTAAATACGGGCGGCACTCCGAACACTGACATTCCAACAGTGATCCCAATGAATTCGGTAATCAGTGTAAGAATGTTGGCGACCACCAAATCAATTAGGGAAAACCAGCCCCAAAATGCTCCGTATCTGCCCCAAATCATTTCCGCATGGCCACGGTGGGTCACCGCCCCCAAACGCACTGTCATCTCCTGTACGACGTAGGCGATAAAACCCCCTAGGACTAAGGCGGGAATGAAGAAGCCGATGCCGTATGTGGCTCCAGTTTGAGCGTAGGTTATGACTCCGCCGGCATCGTTGTCAGCAATCATTACCAAAATTCCTGGCCCAATTAACGTCAGCAACAATAAAATTCTTTTGGTCCAGCCCGGTGATTGGCGCAACGCAGCAACGCGTGCCTGATCCTCAGCACGGATTTGGGCATCATCCCATACAGGAGATGCCGCCAACAAATTTTTCTTCAACATGTGGGTTCCTCCCCTCGGCTTTCCCGAGGGGTTTTAGGCACGCAGCAAGCGACCGCTCTCGGGAGAGCACGAAATTAGACCTCGGTTATCAATAAAACATCGGTCGGTACTATGGCCTCCTGGGTCTGTACTCACCCGTGCTCCCCCCTTTTTGCGGTACATGTAAAATCCTCTTGCCGCCGCAAGAGGATAACGCTCTTAAGGAGCGATTATCCTCCTGGTGGAGCTTCGGCACTACATCACGTAACAATCTCGAGAGATTCAGCCACATTAGAAGAAGCCTTAATCCGGCAACCTCTGTTCCACTCCTTAGCGTCTTTGGACGGTTCGGAGCAGTGGCCTGTGTTGATGTAGACGCCTCGCCTAACGAGGATCTGATTGATTGTGATTTAACTATATGCTTGTTATTATGCGTGTGTCAATGCAGAAGCAGGGTAATCGTAAATTTTTTGTTAAAATAGAGGATAAATCGGTCATACAGCCCCTTATCGGGTCAAAACGCGTATTATTGCACAAAAGCAATGCCCATTGGTTTCAAGACAATAACGCACCGCGGAAATCTTGAATGATATCCGATACTGCTTCGATTCCGACGGAAATCCGCACCATACTATCATCGATGTCAACCGCCCTTTTTTCCTCGTCGGTCAACTCGCGATGCGACGCTACCACCGGATGAGATAATGTGGTCGAGACATCCCCCAAACTCGGCACAAACCTTACCAACTGCAGCCGGCTAACCATTGCTTGTACAGCTGGGAACCCCCCCTTTAGGGACATGGAGACTACCGCGCCAAACCCTCTATGCAATAGACGCTTTGCCGCGTCATGGTCAGGGTGCGACGGCAGACCGGGATAGTATACACGAGCCACTTCAGATAAAGATTCTAGAGCCTTGGCCAATTCCATGGCGTTTTGACTAGCCGCCTGCATTCTAAGCCCCAAGGTGCGGGATCCACGAAGAGCAAGCCAAGCGGCAAAGGGATCCGGCGTAAATCCGGCAATGTCGACAATGTCCCTTACTGCCCGGATCCGCTCAGAGTCACCTGCCACCACTCCCAATATCAAATCACTATGTCCGCCAATAAATTTTGTTAACGAGTGTACCACCAAATCGGCGCCCCACTCGGCGGGACGCGCGTGGTAGGGTGTCGCAAAGGTATTATCAACAATCACCAAATCGCCCGCACTGTGCGCTATTTCAATAATCTCATCTAAGGGGCTCACTCGGCCCAGCGGGTTAGAAATACTTTCAGTCAGAAGCAATGACGACCTCGCCCTTAACGATAGCGCATCGCGAATACTGGCACCATCGTGGGTGTCCACCCACTCCACGGTGTATCCCATAGGCTCCAAAAGCCTTCTACAGATGCCCACCGTACCCCCGTAGATTTCACGAGACAAAAAAATATGACAGGGTTTCGGACACAATCCCAAAATGCCCGTCAATAAACTCGCGGTTCCCGATGCGGTTACCACTGCATCCTCGGTCTCCTCAATACCTGAAATGAATTGCTCCAACGCGTGACTGTTAGGATTCCCGCCCCGGGTATAAGAATATCCCGGTCGCTCGCCTCTTAAAATTTGGTCCACTTCATCAATATCCTCGAACGCATATGCCGACGTCTGGAAAATCGGCGACGATACAGCATTGGATGGCATGGGATTTCGCGTCGGCCTTACAATTTTAGTAAAAATATCCACATCATCACTCCTGCGTTCCTTTAATCTTGGCTAAATGTTCTCCATTTCATCCATTTCTGCATCTTCGTCCAAGTCGACTTCCTTTAATCCATGAGTTTGAATATCGGCGTTGCCTTCGGGATATTGAAACCACATGTCCAACAATGTCAATGCCACGCGAACCCATGTCCTCAACCGCGGGTCAAAAATCTGCATCGCACGTCGTACCGCCTCGTAAAACTGATCGACATCGACCGCAGCCGTCCAATTGAAGGCGTCTTGATGCAGCATTAAAATTTGTGACAGCAGTTCTTTGAGGTCCTTTGGCGGCAGCATATCTAAAGGTTTGGCCGCCGCCAATTCATCTAAAGCGTTTAAGGCTAACTCTTTGTTGTCAGCGTCTTTGGGATGCGTATCAAACCATAACGGGATAAATTCGTGTTCCTTGCGCTGGATGATGACATCGGTTTGAAAATTGCCAGCTAACGCCCATACACTAGCTGTTCGGGTGCCGGTGCCGGACAGAAATCGGCCAATATTCGCATATCCGCGAGCCCTGCCACCGCGGCCAAATTTTCCCAAGAGTTCGACCTCGTCAAACAAAATCAGCCATCCCCGGTACTCGGTACGACCAATTAACCAGTCCACAAGTGCCAGATAATGGGGAACTTCCAATCGCATCGGAACCGTAGGAAACTTGACGGTTTTCTTGTAGTTTTCACGGTAAAACTGCTTTAACTGCGCAGCAGGCAGAAATTGTCCGTGCAAATCGGCCACCAATTCATCAAAACCCGCGTCCTGCCTTATCAGGTTGTCCAGGACAATTCGCACCCGATCGGAAAGAACCAATTCTCTCGCCTCTGCCGCCAGATGAGGCGCTTCAACGGCCTCACGGATCACCGATTCAAGTCCTGGCTGGCTACTACCAGGACGGTACGTATTATTGATGATTTTTGGATAAAGAAAGTCCAATCGGTCCAGGGGAGTTTCTTTGCTCACGGTGACCATGCTCACCAGCCAATTTTGAGCAGCTGCCACGCCCGCTAGCGCATAAAGCAAATGGGTTTTGCCCTGGCCATACTCCGCACGCAATACATATCCCCACGACTTGGGGCGGCGCCCGCTAGACACCGTCTCCATCAGTGACTCCACTGCATCAATGGTTCGTTTTCTGCCAAAAGTCATCACATCGGCGGTGTCCAAATAGGGCACACCAGACCGCAATCCTTCGATAATGGCTCGTGCCGCCATCATAGGCTGTATCCCTCCGAATCCGATTCGCTCCGAATCATTTTGGTTAGAATGGAGGCAACGATACGACGTGTCACACCCGATTCTAACCCTACGCCACCGACCATATTTGGTGGAATGGGAGGCAAACTCAATTCGACCGGACCCTTTTCCCACACGGTAGCCAGTTGGCTCTGCTGTTCACGGTCTTGATCCCATAAGCGATCAAGATCAATCCAATCGCTAAATCGATTGACGCGGGTGGTGGTAACCTCATTTTGAATTCGCGCCCATAGGGCCGGATACGAGGGAAAACCGCGTTTAGCCTCCCCCAGGCCCGGTGCATCACCTGCCACCACCAAAAACACAAAGGGCATCCGAGGGCCTTCGTCAATCAATTGTCGAATCATCTCATAAGCTTGTTCCCGTTTACCCCTGGTGTAATAAGGAATGCCTTCAACCCGCGTACTTGAGGTCAGCACTTCAAGATTGTCAATCGTAATGACAAGCCCCCCATATCCAATGGCATGAATGAAAATCGCTGTCGAAGCCAACACAGCGCGAGCATTGCGTTGAGAAATGTTGCCGATAAGTCCCATACTGCGGCGGATGGCAGCACCAATTTTCCCGCCGATCAGCCATTCCAAATGGTCGCTTGGTTCCTCAGCATCCCCACTAAGCAGTTGATTGAGCCACCCCCGCACCACAAGCATGAAATGAGAATCTAGATCCAGTCCGCGAAGCCACCCGTCCACAGCTTCCCGAATGTCGCGACGCGCCAACGAAGGTTCTAAACCGCGCTCGGATTCTGCCCACTTGAGAAACTCCCACCCCCGACCGGTGAATTCGGGGTATCCCAACTGCTGATGGATTACCTGAAGCGCAGCACCTTCAACGAGGTCCCGCCATAACAGTTGAGAAGAAAATGCCCGATACACCTCGTCAATAGTGGCCAACCTTTCTTTGCGAGCATCGATAGCCACAGCTAGGTAATTCTTGAATACCGCAGTTTGACTAAAGTGTTTCAACCAGTGCGTTTTCCCCGCCCCTGGTTTGCCTACCACAAATTTCACCTTGCCATAGCCCCGGTTGACAAACCGATCCACATACCAACGCACCCAAAATTCTTCGAGACCACCGACATCGACGAACATATCGTGGATAGCCTGCGCAGACAGCGATTCCGCCGTAGGATGCGTCGAAAATCCCTCCCATTGCGCCCTAGTCGTCTTGACCACCACCCTTGATAACCTCCAAAGATCCCAATACCTCCTTTTGGCCGCCCGGAAGCGTAATGACCACGGATCCGCGATCACGTCCAGAACCAAAAATAAATTGATATTCGCCATACGAGCGATTGGGCTGACTCCGCAACCGATAAATATCAAAGGCAAACTGATTAAGGGTATAGCTAGAGCGCAATGATAACAACTCGAAAACTTGGACTAGCGGAACCGTGGATCCGCTTTTCCGTTGAGGACCGGCTTTTATCATGGATTCCGCAATAAGTACTTGGTAGGCGCGCAATAAAGCCTTCATAAATTGGTTGGGATTAAATCGTTCTCGATAGAGACGGGTAAGTTCTTTTTCCACTTCGTTGGCTACGGCCACTGGATGGAGTTTACGCACAGTACGTTTGTTAACCGTGACTAAATCGTTCGCGAAATCTATTTTGATCTCAATCGGGAAGACCTTAAACAACGGGAATTCCCCTTCAACCACCCAACCCGCTTTTCCCAAAGTGGAAGAAAAGGTAAGCGCCCATTGCTCTTGGTCCCCTGGAGACCGTACCACGGCATAGCCCTTTAAGTGATTTTGTGCCTGTTCGGCTGCCATGCTAATTTCCAAGCCGGTCCGGCCTAAATCCTCCAATTGTTTACGTAGATCGACTAAATTCATCGTGTTGATTTGACGGTCAATAGTCTTGTACCGCGCTAAACGTGTTACGCTTTTCGATAAGATCTGCAAGTCTGACCCAACACTTTGAGCAAAGTCTCCAACTCCTGAAGTCATTGCTATATCGTTTGATGTGCTGATCGAAGTATCCATTAGGTCCCCCATTCAGGAAAGTTTTATAGCAACTTGTTCGACTTGTATAGTCGAAGTTCCTGCTAACCCGGCGACATTTCGAGCGTTCAAAAACCAATTAGTGTACCCGTTAATACTGCTTGAGTACGGTCGTAAGTTCAAGTTGGGAAAAATATGGTTCATGTGGACTTTCACAGTTTTCCCAGCGATATGCAATTGCTCGGCTATTCCTTTGTTGGACATCCCTTGGCCCAAAGCTTGCAAGACTTCTTGATCCCAAGGAGTCAGGGCGTCAACCAACACAGTTTCTCGAGGTCCATCAGCAAATACCTTGAGTACTCGCGGCTCCAAGACAGTCTTCCCCCATGCCACTTGGCCAATGGCATCCAACAATTCATCGGAAGTGACGGTTTTTT
Source organism: Bacillota bacterium (assembly GCA_021797515.1). Classification (GTDB taxonomy): domain Bacteria; phylum Bacillota; class Sulfobacillia; order Sulfobacillales; family Sulfobacillaceae; genus Sulfobacillus_C. The sequence goes on from JAJZZP010000161.1 coordinate 16,119, forward strand.
CCAGATATTCTACCGCCCCTGCATTCAGTGCCGACCGCATCCGTTGAGGATCCTGCAATGATGTGAGGATAAGAATTCGTGCGGAAGGAAACCCATTATACCAATCCTACTTGCCTAAGTGGGTTTCTCCATCGTAATCAACAGTACCCAGGCAGAACATTGGACTCTAAACGGATATCGCATAAGCCTCTAGTCTTAGATTGCCGATTGTAAGTCATGCACAATGTGATACCATGGAATTGATGGTAGCAAACTCCGGAGGTGGTCGCGTGTCTACCGAATACAAGTGGGAACAAACACTCTCGGTATCTCCCGATCTTTTGAGAAATCTCGAAGATTTTATCTCACATCCCTCAACACGACAGCAAGACATCTTTGCCGAGCAAAATTTTCCCGTCGACAGCCACCATCACCTACACTGGCTCATCAAACACGATCTGTTTGAAGGAGTCGTCTTGCACCTCACCCTATTGGATACTGAGGCCTATCAATTTCTAGCGGGTTATGAACTAGCTTTGGCAAAACCCGAAGATGCTCTCGGTGATTTCGAGGTTTCCTGGCAAGGTGACAAATATCGCTTACATGTAGTACCCGTTAAACCCTCTTAGTGTGCGTTCAGCCGTCCCAGTGCCCACTGGGTATAACGAGTCCCAACCAACCTAAGCGGCACGGGCTTCCACCAAAGATGATGTTGCGCCATCGGTAAATGAGTCAAATCGATGGGGGTCTCAGTTATCAAATCAGTTAAGATTCGGCCTGCCAGATTCGAGGTAGCTACTCGTTGACTAGCATAACCGTAAGCAGTGGCAATACGGGTTCGAGCATCAAAGCCAATATTGGGCATAAAGTCTCTTGTCACCCCCAGCGCCCCGCCCCACACATGAGTAAAGCGTACGTCTTAAAGTTGGAAACCGCTGTTTCACCATCTGTTGCAGTCCCTGGTGGGTAGCGCCATGACGGTCACATTCCTCACACACAGAAGAATTCCAGTGAGGGGGCGCTCTCAGTCCGCCAAATAATATCCGACCGTCACGCGTCCTCGGCAAATAACCGATAGTCATCCGAGTCGACGGTATCGTTTCGCGATTCCCCCAACCGATGGTCTCCCATACGTCATCGCTTAACGGTTCGGTCAGAGTGACCAATCAAGGGAATTTACTGGAACCACGGCACGGTGCCATGGCTTCAATGCCGGCACATAAGTTCCCGCAGCCATGACCACAGCGATTCGCGCGGTCACATCTTCCCCAGCCGTCGTGAGCCAGGGATATTTCCCGCCCACGACCTCTAGCACGGCCGCATTTCCCATAATGATGGTGCCTCGATTTTCAATCACCGGGGCCAATGGCGGACTAACTGTCCTGGATGCAATACGGTGCAATCCTTCGCATAAACACCGGCCTCTACATCATCAATCTGAATGCGTGATAACAATTGCTCACGGTCTAGGAATTGCACCCGTCCTCCCAGTCCCACCAGCTCGAAATCCTGGACCATGTTCTCCAAGGCGGAGATACCCCATTGACCGCGCGCCACTTCGATCATATTGCCCTTCGCCGCCTCGATCTTTTCGGCCTAAATCGCTCGACCTACTTCATCGACGGAGTCGAACCTCACTTGTTGATGAAGGTGCCCGCGTCAATGCCAATTTTGGATAAGGCTCGAACGTGACCGAGAAAATTCAGCAGTGCACCATCCTCCGTTACGCCCTGAGGCCCCAAAATCCAGCACTAGCCCGAACCAAAATCGCCACACGCAATTCAGGATTTCTCTGCAACCAATAATAAGCGGCCTAGGGACCGGAAAAGCCAGTCCCGACGGTATTTTGTTTTCGTTTTGCTGATGGCTAAATTCGGCACATTTGGTGGTACCACTGGCATTAAGGCACCACCGGATGATACTATTGTAGCAGTAGTTTTCTCGCCTTTTATTATTGGGCTGTTACTTCCGGGCACCACACGGACTCAATGCCGGAAGCGCATCAAGTCGCGGAAGAAGCCAAAAGCATCCACCGCTAATTTTTTGTGGATCGCATCGCGTACTTATGGATCGCAGTGTGATCCGGAAATTCATTAACAAAGGAGTCTTTCTGATGTCCGCCATTCAAGATCGTTACCGCCGCAGCATTGCTGGTGTAGTTCCCATGGAAACCTCTCTCCATATCTCCTCAGGGTACGGTCCATATTTAGAAACCACCACTGGCGAGCGATATTTGGACCTTGCCACCGGCATTGCCGTCAACGCTTTAGGTTACCAACATCCACGGGTAACCGAGGCCCTAATCGCCCAAGCTCATCATCATTTGCATCTTTACGGCGGCACCGGATACCAAGATGTGGTAATCGACTTTGCCGAAGCGATATTGGCCACTTTACAGGGAGATTATCAACTCTTCTTCGGCAATTCCGGCACCGAGGCTGTAGAGGCAGCCATTAAGTTTTCGCGGTGGTCTACGGGACGTCCAGGCATCATTGCCTTCCGCGGTGCTTTTCACGGACGTAGTCTGGGCGCCCTAAGCTTGACTGCGTCGGCCGCCAAATATCGCTCAGCGTACGAGCCGCTGCTGCCGTCGGTCTACCACATTGACTATCCCGCTCCGACAAGGCTGGGACTTAGCCCTACGGAGGCGCTACAAGAGAGCCAACGGCAACTCCAATCTCTATGGGACAACGAAATTAGCCCGGAACGGATTGCGGCTTTGGTGGTTGAACCCATTCAAGGCGAAGGAGGCTATGTCATCCCTCCGGAAGGATTTTTGGAATGGCTGCGGGATGTCACAATGCAGCATGGCCTGTTGTTGGTGGTAGACGAAGTGCAGTCGGGGGTAGGAAGAACTGGACGCATGTTTGCCTTTCAACATAGTGCCATTGAACCAGACGTTGTGATTATGGGCAAAGCGTTAGGAGGAGGCCTGCCAGTATCGGCCATTGCCGCTCGCCGAGAACTAATGGAAGCCTGGCCTGCTGGCACCCACGGGACCACTTTTGGCGGCAACCCTCTGGCTTGCGCCACTGGGCTCGCAACGTTGAAGGCCATTGAGGAGGAAGGTTTGCTGAATCACGTTGCGACTTTGGGACAATTAGCGCTGGAGATCCTGACCCCATTAAAATCCCTTTCGGCTATTGCCGACATTAGAGGGCGTGGACTTATGATTGCCGTGGAATTTGCTGGGCCCAACGGCCCAGAGCTGGTAGCACAAATTATGCGCCAAGCGTTAGAAAAACACATTCTGCTTCACTCAGCAGGCCTTCGCCACGAAGTAATTCGTTTTATGCCGCCGCTAAACATTGACCGCGATCTGTTTATCGAGGGGCTTCGCACTGTAGTCGCCTTAATCACTGCCGCATCCTAAAGGAGGACTATTATGGGTTTGTTTGCCTTTGAAAATGCGCCATTTCTTGACTTTAACGATCCACACGAAAAGACTGTAATGTTGCAAACTGTTCAATCCATTCGCCGTCACTTGGGTGAAACTTACCCGCTGCGCATTGGGGAGCAAAGCCGACCAGTCCACTCTACCTTCCCCTCTGTTAACCCTATGGAGCCAAACGAGGTAGTAGGCATTATGGCCCAAGGTCAGCCATCCGATGTGGAAGAGGCAGTTCTGACCGCAGAACGGGCTTATTCTTCGTGGTCGCGCATTCCGGTATGGGACCGTGCCGCGGTATTGTTGCGAGCGGGCCATTTGCTTCGTCAGCGTCGTCGCCAGATATTGGCGTGGATAGCTCTCGAGGTCGGAAAAAACTGGTCTCAGGCCGACAGCGAAGTCGCTGAGGCCATTGACCACTTTGAGTGGAATGCTCGGGAAATTTTGCGTTGGAATGAAGGTCGTCCGATTCAGCCGTTAACTCAGGAGTTCAACCAATATCGGTATCGCAGCCTTGGGGTTGGTGCTGTGATATCCCCATTTAATTTTCCCACTACACTTCCCCTAGGAATGATCGTAGCCGCTATCGCGGCTGGCAATACCGTAGTCTTTAAACCCGCTGAAGATGCTTCAGTAATTGCTCATCAATTACTCAACATTTTGGATGAAGCAGGGCTACCCCGGGGGGTCGTCAATCTGGTAACAGGCGAGGGTTCAGTTGTTGGACCCGCGTTGGTCACCCACCCCCGCATCCGATTTGTCGCTTTTGTCGGCTCTCGCCTAGTGGGTACCCAAATTCACAAAAGCGCGTCTGGACTCCTACCCGGCCAAGTTCACCTTAAGCGGGTCATGACTGAGATGGGAGGTAAAAATGCCACCATAGTGGCGGACGACGCCGACTTAGATTGGGCAGCAAAAGAAATTACCGCCGCATCATTCGGTTATCAAGGACAAAAATGTTCTGCAACATCGCGGGTCATTGCCATGCGGCCCACCTATCAGGAACTGCTTGACCGGGTGGTAGCCCTTGCTGCCGATTTGTCATCCCAGTATGGCCTTCCCGAAAATAATGCGCCATATGGCCCGGTGATCAACCAAAAGGCTCTGGATAAAATTCTTCGGTATTATGCTCTAGCTCCCTCAGAAGGCACGCTCGCGCTGGCAGGAAAGCGTCTTGACGCACCAGGTTTTGGCGTCACTCCCTTAATCGTGTCACAAGTGTTAACTCAGTCTCCCTTGTTTCGTGAGGAGATATTTGGTCCGGCGCTTACCTTCACCATGGCCCAAAGCTTTGATGAAGCATTGAATTTAGCCAACGACTGCGAGTATGCACTAACTGGTGCAGTGTTTACGAGATCGCCAGAGCGGTTGGCCGAGGCCCGGGACCGGTTTTATGTGGGCAACCTCTATTTAAATCGCTCCTCTACCGGCGCCATGGCGGGAGTACATCCCTTTGGAGGCTATAAAGGCTCAGGAACCGGCCCCAAAGTGGGAAGTCCAGACTATCTAGGTTTCTTTCTGGAAGCCCAGACTATTACCGAAAAGGTTCGGTATTGAAGCATGGCTCCCCGATACTTTGTTCTCTCCGTGGATAAAGCATTTGCTGTCTTAGAGTCATTCAACGGCGAACACCCCCATCTTTCGGCCACCGAAGTTGGGAGAATTTCTGGACTGAACAAAGCCACCGCTCGCCGTTTGCTGTTGACTCTTTCTGATCTCGGATATATAGACGTGTTGGAAAGCGGGAGGTATCGTCTCAGTCCTAAAATTCTACGACTCTCGCGACAGTATTTGGACGGACTGGATATCCCGGGCTTGGCACTTCCGATATTGCAAGAATTAACCCGCAATACCGGAGAAGCGAGCAACGTAGCCGTGGCGGACGGAAAAGATGTCGTTTATGTAGCCCGAGTTGCCGTGCCCCAACGAATTTTATCAACCAACTTAGATGTTGGCTCCCGGCTGCCATTGCATGCGACCTCATTAGGCAAAGTACTGTTGTTTGGAATGACATCGGCAGAACGACGGTTACGGTTGGGACCTCCGCCGTGGCCTGGTTTTACCTCTCGAACACGGATCACTTGTGAAATGTTGGAGCAAGATTTCCGGGCCATAGCCCGTTCCGGGGTATCGGTCGCAGACCGTGAATTGGATGAAGGTCTCTGCTCAATGGCTGCCCCCATTCAGGACCACACTGGACGCATTGTGGCGGCCATTAATCTTTCGGCACACCACTTGACTATGCGAGCGCAAAAGTTGTCGCAGACCCATCGCAATGCCTTGCTGAAGGCAGCGCAAACCATTTCCCGATCTCTGGGCTGGCCGCCACTATCCAAGGAGGAAGGTAACGGCAAAGTATCGAGTTGAATATTGCGACTATGTGCCGCAGGCGCACTTGATGATGAAGGGGCCGGGAGGGCGGTCCGTGGTCGGGCGGCTTCGTGCGATCTTGGACACGGCGATAATCC
>JAJZZP010000109.1 GCA_021797515.1 Bacillota bacterium
ACACGGATCACCGCATCGGATACGGTTGGTCACTCGTACCAGCAAAAGCCGGACAGTAGAACGCATCAATTTCTAGACACTATAGCCAAGCAGCAACACTCAGACGTCACAGGTCGACACTAATGCGCATTCCCATTGCAGTATAATATCGTGAGTATGGAGGTCTTTCCAACACACGTGGGGCTGGTGTTCTATCCGATAGGGTTGACCGCGGACGCGAAACCATATCTGAGAGCTCTTGGGGTCGGTTGCCAATATCTCTACGGCCAACTGCGTGCGAATGCGGGGAGCCAGGGATTCAATCCAGCTTTTTGAGGTGGCTCGGCAATCAGCGGGCCACTGAGAATCATAGGCATGTCTTCGTTCTTCTGGTCCATATGGGTAATTGGATAACAATGATTCGCCCAACGCAGGACGTTGGGTCGGGAAGTCTCAGAGTCGTGCATCGGGCATCCCCGGTCGATAACCTGTCAAATCCATCCGGCCATGGGCCAAGTGAACAACGGGGACGATGCGCCCGATATACCCAAAATTGTTTGGCTCCACCGCGGCAAGGGCGCCCAGCCAAATCCTAGGCTTAACTGCAAGGGGATGCGAGATATTTTTACTGCGACTCCCCCAATGTTTGCTACCGGTTGTGCTAGGGGTGCGACGCGGAAACTGATGAAATCAAAGGGTATTCTCATAACGGAGCCGGCGAGTGCTCCAAGCAATTATCGCTGTCAGTACGATGAGTATGAAAGCTAAAATCCCCGATTGTGCGGGGTGCCTCCGGTTGATGTTCATACCCAACAATCTTCCACAAGTTCCCATTTGCAGGAAATATGGAGATTTCTGGGTGGAATGGTAGCCGGAACAGTGTACAATGCAATGGGGACTAAATTTTGGGGCGACCCATGACAAAGGATGAAGAGACTGTGGCTGCACAAATAGAATTATTGCATATGCTGGGAGAAACCCCAGAAGGTCCCTGGGCGATCTTCTCATTGCCGGATGACGACGGTACCCACATGGTCTCTGTGATTGTACCCCGATCGTTATGGATGAAATTGACCCGGGTCGACCCTTTTTCCAGTGAAATAGCCATCATGGAGAGGATTGGGGTTCGCGCCATCAAGCGCCGCCGCCGAGAAGGGACTCTATTAGGCCCGGTGTTGGTCGAATTGATTGATGTGGAAGGCCAGGTCGCCAGGACGCCATGGTACCAGGTTCTGCGAATCTGTGGTCAATGTGGACAAATGGTGCCTGCCGGCGAAGTGCTTGAAGGCTTGAGCAATGCGTTGCCTCCGAATTCGCGAGGGGAGATTGAACTCAAAGTGCTCTGTCCCACCTGTCAGGTACAGACACCTCATCGTCTCACTCCCTGGGAATTATTGGAGTAGCACCAAATTCACTGACGGTAATACCATAATATGGATATGAAGGGAGGCGATATTCATTGGTGAAATTGTCAGGACACACTCTTCCCGAAAGTCTTCAAACAGATTTTCGTCCCAAACATGATGTAAGCGGCTTCGTGACGGTTGCGGTGGTGTGTCATCCGTGGAATTTGGGAGCGGTAGAAGCAGAAAACAAGCCGATGACTCGTGAAGAGTTTCTTAAAGATCATGGGGTGCCGGAGGATGTGTGGCGTCTGTTTTGTGAATGGGTCACGCGTGAGGGAATGACCATTGAGCGGGAAACGGCGTTTGTATTCTGGTTGCGCGGTACCTTTGATACGGCAGCAAAAACCTTTGGCTTGGAGTTTGTTGAAAGCGGGGATCGTTTTGCTCCCTCAAATGAGCCCTCGGTACCAGGGTTTGTCGCACCGTGGATTGCAGGTATCGTCGGACTAGATAATGTGGCAAGCCTATATCCCAGTGTTCGCCATCCTCGTCATACTGAGGAACTGGCCAATCAAGGCCAAGGATTTTTCCCCCAAGACATTAAAACAGCTTATCAATTTCCGAGTAACTTAAATGGCAACGGGGTTACGATCGGAATTTTGGAGTTCTCCAATGGATATAGTGAGAGCGATCTTCAGACCTTTTGGAGTGCATTTAATATCCCAACGCCGGCGCTGACATTTGTCTCGGTAGACGGTACCCCCAATGATGGAGGCACGCAAGCTTACGACATGGAAGCTACTCTTGACGTGGAGTGGGCTACCGCATTGGCTCCTGGAGCCAATTTTGTGGTCTATGAAGCGTCTGCGGGAACCACAGACCAATCCTTCGCGACATCGGTGCTTCATGCATTGGAGTACGCCATTTATGATAAGGAGAACAACCCTACCATCCTGTCAATTAGCTATGGCGTAGCCGAATTTCGTTTTGTACCTGCGGTCTTAAGGGCATGGGACAGTATGATGGCTCAGGGCACTAGTTTTGGGATTACCACCGTGGTGGCTTCAGGAGACCAAGGTGCCTATGGACGGCGAACTCCAGGAGGAACTCACCTGCATGTTGATGGTCCTGCCGCGTGCCCCCATGCTTTAGCGATTGGCGGGACCCATTTGGTATTGAAGGCGGATGGGTCTATTGCAGAAGAAACTGGATGGACTGATGTTGATGGCAACGGAGCTTCCGGGGGTGGTATTAGCCAGGTGTTTCCTGCCCCTAACTATCAGAATCACATTGCTCTCCCCTTAAAGCCCGGTTATCGTCTAGGACGGGGCGTTCCCGATGTTGCCCTTAATGCGGACCCTAACACGGGATATGCTGTGGCTTTTCAAGGAGAGTGGACGGTTGTCGGCGGGACTTCGGCTGCAGCTCCAGCCTGGGCGGCAGTGCTGGCTCTAGTTACCGAAGCACGACAGCAAAATAGCCTCACTGCGCCGGGATTTTCACAGCTCATACTATATGATATGGGGAGGACGCCGGTGTTTCGCGACATTGTTCAGGGCAACAACAACTACGGAGGGTTGATAGGGTATTCTTGTACGGTGGGATGGGATGCCGTTACGGGTTGGGGCTCGCCCCTTGTCGGGCGTTTGGTTGCCGAATGGAGCTAGGAAATTTGAACAATATCCGGGATCGGCTGGAAGAGTTTCGTAATTTCTGCTGAAAATCGGTACAATGACAGTAACAAACGGCATGGAGGTGCGATATGGACAACCGAACCCGCCCCAAATTGCCCTCGTGTCCTTATTGCATGGAGGCGATTCGGGAGGGCGATCGATTCTGTCGACATTGTGGAGCCGAGCTTCGGTCAGCGGGTATGGGCACTGTCGTACGCCTTATCTATAATGTCGGGATGGTGGCTGGGGCAGCAGTGGTGGCCCTTTTTATATATCGTACCATGACCGCGACCTCCATTGCCGCCGCGCCAGCAAACGCCATAGCTGTCTCGCATAAAAAAGCCACTGGCAAGGGACATTCGGTCTCGGTTTTTACCCCTGCTACGGCGCACCCGTCAACACCGGCCACTAAGGCTGCAGGCTGGCGCAATGTCAAAGAGACGTATCTTGGAGCAACTATTGCTCTAAGATTGCCGGCGAAACTAGAACAACGTCAAGTGTTACGTCCTGGATACTGGCACTGGACCTCGGCGAGCAGCCGTTATGGAGTCTTGGTAGAAGTCATGCCGCAGAAATTGCCAGCGGCTACCCGATCTTTAGGAACTATGGTATTTGGCACTCCCATCACTCCCCAAGCAAATCAAACCAGCGAACAAACGATTGATATTGAGTGGCCCCAACACGGATGGTTGGAAGTGGTTATGACAGTACCATCACCAGATATCGGATGGCTGGCCACGATTGCCCAAAGTGCGCAGATCCGATAGGGGTCACGTTATGATATGGGTATCCGTATTTCGTGATTGATCGAGACGCTTCCTGTTGTTCGGAGGCATGCGTCTGCTGTAGCACAACCCGTCAAAACTGGTTGATCGGATGTCTTGTGCTTAAGGGGCTAACGCCCCCAATAGCCGATCATTAGTAACGCGAAGTATTCCGAAGCCTCAGCCTTTCGGAAGAAGCAATGCCGTTCCAAGCCGGATACTCAGTATTGCTGTACCGCATGGTTGTGGTGGTCAATATTGCGCAAAAGAAGAATCGTATCGGGTTCGACACATTCAAAAACCACGCGAATGTCCATGTTCACCGAGCATTCGAAGATCCCTGATGTGCCACGGATGCGGTTCATCCGCAACGCCCGTTGTGTCGGTGGGTACCTCAAGAGATACCCAACCGTCTTCTCGACCTGCCGAACGCGTTGAGGATTGTCTTGCGCTAGGCGTTGGAACTGCTTCCTGAAGCGTTCGGGAACGTTAGCCAATCTGGTCGCCTCCGCGGGTATCGTTATCACCCCATTTCTCGGCGTGATATTAGGGCCCTGACTTCTGTTTATGTGAACACTCCAACGTTTGGGGGGCTTTCAGAATAAAATGCAATGTGTAGCGAGGATCCGCAGGATGTCGCGGGTCTTCAGCATTGATGAGAGTCAACAGGTCCGCGACGGCCTGAGCCCATCGCGGACGCGCGGGGCGTCCCAGTGTTATGGTCAAGACAGCACCCTCTTGGTGGACGATGCCCTGGAATGAACTCATTTTCCTTCGTGGTTTCGATGATGCTATAGGTAATCGCGATCACCCAGGCTTCACGCGGGGACTTCATGAACAAGAAATTTTTGCGGTTATATTCTATGGCGCATAACCGGAAGAGAGCAATGGTTTAGGGTAAGAACAACCCCATTACGCCTAATTCTCTCTTGAACTACGCACTTGATTATGAAAGTTCATAGGTGACCGACCCCGCGTCTGGCGAAAACATTCCGTATCAACGGACTGAAGACGTATTGCCGTTTTCGTACCGCCAATACAAGAATTCCTATATGTGAAATTGTTCCGCTAATCCATAAATTCGTGGAATTCAAGATAGCAGGATTCTGTAATTGACTTGTCTCATGCCTTGTTAAACTAGATAAGAATTCCCAGCAATGTCGCTGACACACCTGCACTTGCCCGTTACTTAACTGTTCACGAGGTAACCGAAGAAGCAATTCTGATACGATTTTTGTTTCCTTCACCGTGCATTACGACAAAAACTGTAGGAGGAAGAAGCGGACTATGATGGCGTACGAAAGCATTAATCATGCCGTTGAGTTCCATCGTGCCGAATTGAGGAGACTTTGCGACGCCATTTATCAATATCCAGAGTTGGCCTTTGAAGAAACATTTGCAGCAGAAACTCTCGGCGAATTTTTAGAGGAACACGGGTATATATCAAGAATTGGTGTGGGGCAACTGCAAACGGCTTTTACAGCTGTTCGGGGAACCGGCGGCCCTGTTGTCGCCTTTCTCGCGGAATACGATGCCTTGCCCGAACTTGGCCACGCCTGTGGCCATAATCTCATAGCTACGGCTGCCTGTGGTGCCGCTCTCGCTTTGGCCAGCTTGCCCGAAGAAATTGCTGGAGAAATACGTGTGGTAGGTTGTCCTGCTGAAGAGAAAGGGGGCGGAAAGGCTCTGCTGATTCAGAGCGGAACCTTTCGAGATGTGGATGTCGCATTGATGTTTCATCCAGGCAACGAAACGGTTCTTGCTCCGGAATATGTAGGCGCACAATGGCGCCACATTGCTTTCTACGGGAAGGCCGCGCACGCCGGAGTTGCGCCCGAGACGGGGTTAAACGCCTTGGAAGGCTTGTTATCCACGTTTTATCATGTGAATGCCCTCCGCCAACAATTTCCTGATGGATCTGGGATAAGCGGCATTATTACCCACGGTGGCGATGCTGCCAATATCGTGCCGCACTACGCCGCAGGCGAGTTTATTGCCCGCGGTTTTTCACAGACTGCATTGGACCAGATGGTGCACTATCTGGAGACCAGTGCTACGTCGGCAGCCATGGCTACTGGAACGCGGGTTGAGATATCAGTGCCATCTCCTCCGTATGAACTGTTGCGAACTAACCAGCTTATGATCGAACGGTTTGAAAGCTATTTGAGCGGTCTGGGATTTCCTATTCATCATCGCCGTAAACGCCGTCGAGTGGGCACCGATATGGGAAACGTTTCTCAACTCATTCCAGCAATCCACCCGGTGTTGGCGATCAGTCCCTTGGATGTTCCTAATCATACGGCGGAGTTTGCCCGGTTAGCCGGTGGCGATGCCGCATTCGACGTTGCACTTGTCGCGGCAAAAACACTGGCTTGTGTTGCTTATGATTGTTTAACCGATTCCGAGTTTTTGATAGAGGTTCGTGGTACTAAATAAGGAGAGGGAGGTGCGCAGCATGGGGCCCAATATGAGGCGTCTGCGACGCATAGGCATGTTAATTATCTCCGTACCGTTTCTTATGGGGATTGTTGCGATTCCATGGGTCAATACCGTTGACCCAACGGTATTTGGTCTGCCATTTCTTCTGTTTTGGGCGATACTAACGCTCACAGCGACCCCGTGCGCGGTCGGGTTGGCCTATGTGATTGAAAGACGGGGGGCGGCACGATGAATCCCGGAACGCAAAGTATAGTAATTATTGCTGTTATCATATTCGGAGCCAGCATTCTTGGTTTGATCGCCGGACGAAGGCAGAGGAAAGACTTGGAAAATTGGACGGTGGGCGGGAGACGATTTGGATCTGTTCTTATCTGGTTTCTGATGGGTGGAGAGATCTACACGACGTTTACGTTTTTGGGTGTGAGCGGCTACGCCTATGAGAATGGGGCTCCGGCATTCTACATTCTCGTATATGTGGCGTTGGGTTATGCGCTTGGTTATTATTATTTGATGCCCTTGATCTGGAAAATGGCTAAACGGTTTCAGTTCATTACCCAACCGGACTTCTTCGAGAAACGGTTTCAAAGCCGCTGGGTAGCTGGACTTGTCGCGCTGACAGGTATCGCTTTCAATATTCCCTACATTCAGTTGCAGCTAACGGGCCTGGGCGCCATCGTACACTTTACCAGTCGCGGAGCTATTAACTCGACTCTAGCCATGATCTGCGGATTCGTATTAGTCGTGCTATTTGTCATGGTCAGCGGGTTACGTGCCATCGCGTGGACATCCGTGGTGAAGGACATCCTGATGATCGGAACAGTGTTCGTATTGGGCATCGGTATCCCTGTGGCATATTTTGGCGGCATAGGTCCGTTGTTCCATCACTTAATTGCAACCAATCCAAAGATTTTAGTGTTGCCAGGGTCATCAAAGGTATTAGGAATACCGTGGTTCATGTCCACTGTAGCCCTAACGGCCATGGGATTTTCCATGTATCCACAGGCGTGGCCCTCCATTTATAGTGCACGGGATTCAGAAGTCATCCGCCGAAACGCGATATTTCTACCTTTTTACCAAATATCGATGCTCTTGATGTTTTTTGTAGGGTTTTCGGCCTTGATAGTTCTTCCACGGCTATCACCGCTCCAAGGAAACTTTAGTCTACTTCTTTTAGCAGCTCGGACATTCCCAGCATGGCTTCTGGGGGTAATCGGCGGGGCTGGAGCTTTGGCAGCAATGATACCTGGTGCAATTATAGTTTTTGCAGCAGCGACCGCATTCAGCCGCAATATATATAAGGTATTCTTCCGTCCACACGCGAGCGACGCAGAGATCATGCGGGTCTCAAAATTCAGTATAATCGGTCTGATCCTCATTGGACTTTTCTTCGCGATTGTCGCCCCGACTGGGTTGGTGCCCCTTTTATTGTTATCGTTTGATGGCATGACACAATTCTTCCCAGCGGTGGTATTCTCATTTACGTGGCGACATGTGACGGCTGCTGGAGTGCTGTCCGGCATGTTGACGGGACTTATTACGGTCGCTCTTTTGGTTCTGAGCCATCATGATCCAATATTCGGCATCAATGCAGGACTGATTGGATTGGCTCTAAATACGGTGGTAACAGTCGTCGTTAGTACGGTAACTCAGACTCCCGATCTTAAGATCGTTGAAGTTTTTACCCACGCACTGATTAGGAACGGACAAATGGGAGCGGATGTGATGACGGACGGCCTTAAGTCTGGTGCTACTGAAGAGTAGTCCCATCTTTTTTGTGGGTAGGGCCAAATTCCCAGCGAAAGATTTCCTGATGGTCCGAAGAACGCCGATGTGGGTTCACCAAGACTCGACCAACTCCCGCGATTCCATACTCCTGCACCCCCTAACAGATTCATGCTCAGTCCACCCCGGGCCGCATTAGCGGCCCATTTTCAATTTCACCGGGCGTCGCCGAATGCAGGATTTAAGGTATCAGTCGGGAGTGGGGCAATGTTGTGAGGTTAAGAATTGCGCCGAGCATTTGTTTGCGTTAGATCGGTATTGACCGAGGTGAACCGTTCACCCCCAGATCGGTGACCTCTCCTCAAGACCCGGAACATCCCGACAGGCTCCATTGCGTTCCGCCACAATGGCCATCGACGTGGGGGCCTTGGTGCGAGGACTGACAAAGGCCATCCCTCCGAAAATCCGGCGATTTGCTGAGGGGAATCTTTTTGCGATCGCAGAAGGCGTGCAGGCTTCGCGAGAGTCAGCGACGGCTGGTGGGGCGTATTGGTTGATTTTGCGGCGCTTCCTGCGCCGCGGAGCATTCCGACCCGGAATCACGGGCACCATATAGCGGACAAGTAGGGCGATTAATCGCCGATAACGTTTTGAAAGATTCGCTTCGAGGAGGATGCTGAGAATCCGATACGTCAATTGGCCTATTAAGAGATGGCAGCGAATGTGATACGGAATGTATTTACGGTGCAGTGGTCCCGCGTGGTTTCCCAGGTCGTTTGCGCATCCTCGCGAATCCCGGAAGCCCAGTGCGAAAATAAAATCGTCGCCGGATCGTCTTGCGCGATGACGCGAGTCGTGACGCCCGAAAAATTCCAAGATTTACAGTTTCAACGAAGGTCTGTTCGGCAGATTGCACGGCATTGAGGGTAACTGCGGGTATGATCGGTATACCGTGCTCAAAGTTGGGTCCAAACATGGTCGAATCACCGCGAACAGCAGGATTAGAGCGGTTCCAGAGCTGTAACGCCGACGACGGTGGACCATCTGCGGGAACGATAGGGGCGAATGGCCAACATTCGCAAAACGGATAACGCTGCCATCTGATCCGGCATCCATAGCGATATGAACAATGGTCACTTTGAGGGTCAACGTGGAATGTGCATTCGTGGTTGTGGTGGATGTGGTTCTCCCTCAATCCGTTGGTATGAATGGCATCCGAAACGCGGACCGTTCCGTGGCCCGTCGGATTCGCTGCGAGTTGGTTGCTGACCCCGCATCCGCTAGCCCGTATACGCCGGGGGCCACACCCGCAACGATTAAAAAGTGTTGCCTCATCATGATGCTTCCTCTGGGGGTTTAAGCCGTCTGACGCATCCTCTTGACTGACGACAGATGGAGCGATCTGGTTACGCACTGGGGCGGAACCGGCGGCAGACCGACACGTTAAACGGGTCTCATGACGGAATAAGACATGACGAACAATAATGAGGAGAGAACGCGTTGTTGACATGATCCATTGTGGCAGTTGTGTTCGTCCATTCGGTCCTCTTTTTGGGCCGCCGACTGTTTCCGCATGCTTCGACCACCATGATTGTAGCAGTCGTGCCGAAGTTGTCGTGTGGTCTTGACCTCCGGGTGGTCGCCGATGACCGCACTATTGTGGACGACTAATGGCCTCATCGTGACGGCTATCGCCCTGCGTGGGTTAAGCGCCATCCAATCCGTGTTGTCTCGCGTGTAAGCCTGGCCGTTCAGCGTCGCGGTGTGCAGCATTTCGCGCATCGTCGCCTCGGATTTCCGCAACCGCTCCAATTTGGGCCGCACGCGGTGCCCTTTTAGAGGCTCTTTCGGCAAACAGTATCTTGGCTCACAGGGCCTCGAAGCTACAGCACCAACTGGCAACACCAATCCGTAGGCAAGATGAGCTTACCTAACTGATGTGGGCAAAAGGCATTCCGAAATACATCCTGAAAGATCACAAGTTGTCATGCGTTTATCCTATATCAAGTCCCGTGTTCCGCCTTGTTGCAACAAGTACATCTTATGATACAAGCCTCCTATTGCCAAAAGCTCTTGATGTGAGCCCCGTTCGACAATTTCACCATGATGCAATACCAGGATGAGGTCGGCGTCCTGAATCGTTGACAGTCGATGGGCGATGGCTATTGTGGTGCGGCCATGGCGCATCTTTTTTAGAGCCATTTGAATGGCATCTTCGGTTTCCGTATCTACACTGGCGGTGGCTTCGTCGAGCACCAAAATGGTGGGGTCGGTGACCATGGTGCGAGCAAACGAGATGAGTTGCCGTTGACCAGTCGATAATGTGCCTCCGCGCTCCCCAATTGGGGCATGATAGCCTTCTGGCAAGCGGCGGATGAAGGTATCGGCTTGTACAAACTGTGCTGCCGCCTCTACCTGCGCATCCGTAATCTTTTCGTTACCGAGTCGAATATTGGATGCGATATTCCCAACAAATAAGAAGGGATCTTGCAGCACCAACCCTATCTTGGACCGCAATTCTTGGACCGAAAACGTTTTTAAGTCTGTACCATCTATGAGAATGCGCCCATGTTCCACCGGGTAAAAGCGCATCAGCAAATTAACAATGGAGCTTTTTCCGCTACCGGTATGACCGACGATGGCTACGGTTTTCCCCGGCTCGGCAGTAAAGCTAATGTGTTTTAGCACATCTGAGACGCCATCGTAGGAAAAAGAGACATCATCGAATGTCACTTGTCCCCTGCAGATGACCGGATCGTCAGTCCCCACGGGTTTGGGTGCTAAGAGGGGGTTATCCAGTATTTGAAACACACGTTCCGCTGAGACCATAGCTTGTTGAAAAAAGTTCATACGTTGCAGCATACTATTGACGGGCTCAAAAAACCGGCTTAAATAGGTGACGAATGCATACAGAACACCAATGTTGACAAAGTCTGCGAAGGAACGCTCGCCAAAGTACCAGAGCACCAACATTAAGACAAAGAAGTAAATGACATCCATCAACGGACGCAGCAGGAGACCATTGATCTGTGTGTTGCGAAACCGTGATCGCCGGTAGGACTCGTTAATCTCGCCAAATTCCCTTTTTAGGCGCGATTCCTGCCGCATAGACTGGATTACCAGCATGCCCTGCAAAGACTCGTTGAGCTTGGCAATTTGCCGTGCCAATTGTTGGCGCGATTGATGGAACACAGGGTTGCTGATCCGACGGTAGAGTATCATGACGCCTGCGATGACAGGAACCAGTACCAAGCAGTAGGTTGCTAAACGGGCGTCTAGGGCAAACATTGCAATTAAAATGCCTGCTAGTACTGTGATGTTTTGGACGAACGTGGACAACACAGTCATAAACATGTCCAAAATGGCTTCGGTATCGTTGGTAATCCGGGAGACTAAGACACCCACCGGAGTCTGGTCAAAAAAGGACAGAGCCGTTTCTTGAATTTTGTCAAACAGTTCTACGCGCAAGGTTTGAATGATTTCTAGTGCTAACATTTGAAACAATAACAGTTGGAAAACGTTTAGCCCTGATGTGGTCACGACGAGGCCCATATACCCCACGGAAAGCGCGACCATCACATTTTCCGGAAAGTGATGGGGGATAAGGTATTGATCAATAAAAATCTTAATTAAAATAGGTTGGAACACATCTGTGGCTGTGGCAACTAATAATATGGTAAGGGAAAGTGCCACCTTTCCACGGTGTGGTAGCATGTATCGCAACAGACGAGCAAAAATCCCTCGGTTTTGGGAAGGTTGTGGGTAGTTAAGCAACTCAGCGCTCAACGGCCCTCACCTCCTTGTTCTACCAGCGATTCCAATTGCTGGCGCTGATACATGTTGTAATACCGGCCTGGTCTGGCTAGCAGAGATTGGTGGGTGCCTCGTTCCACAATCGTGCCTTGTTCTAGGACGATGATTTGATCGGCGTGTTCCACCGTACTCAATCGATGGGTGGCAATCAAGGTGGTACGTCCCACTCGATTTTTCTTCAGTTCGTCAAGAATTTGAGTTTCGGTTTGGGCATCCACTGCCGACAAGGTGTCGTCTAGTAACAAAATTTCGGCATCTTGCAGCAGAGCCCGAGCAATCGAAATGCGCTGTTTTTGCCCTCCTGACAAAGAGACGCCTCGTTCACCGACGACGGTGCGGTAACCATTGGGAAAACGCATGATGTCCTGGTGAACATCGGCAATTTTAGCGTTGCGCTCGATTGCTGCTTGACTGGCATCAGGGTTGGCGAAGGCGATATTTTCCGCAATCGTGGCTGAGAAGAGGAAGTTGTCTTGGGACGCGTACGCTATCGCGCGGCGCAATCCCCGTAAGGTTACCTGATAAATGGAGTGGCCGCCAATTTCAATATCCCCGTCAGCCACATCAAATTCCCGTAATAACAGGCGCATTAGGGTAGTTTTACCGGCACCGGTTCGACCGACAATGCCGAGCGTCTCTCCCTGGCGTACGGTTAATTGAATATCTTGCAACGCTTTTGCAGAACCATCCGGATAGCAGAATCGTCGAACCTGATAGTGAATGTCTCCGCTAGGTACGATATCTTGGGCATCGGGATGGTCTTTCACCTCGGGGGCGATATTTAGCACAGTGGTGACACGATCATACGAAGCGCGTCCCCGCTCCACGATATTGAAGAGAAAGCCAAAAGCCAACATAGGCCAAATCAGTTGACCCAAATATAGGGTAAAAGTAGTCAACTGGCCTAGATTCAAGGTATGATGCACCACGAACACGGCGCCTACGGCAATCGAGAGAAAGTATGAAAAGCCAATGATTACAGAAATGGTGGGATCAAACAATGAATCAATTCGAGCCACGGCAACATTTTTGGAAACCACATCACGAGACAATTGAACAAAATTCTTGCGTTCCCACGGCTCCTGACCAAAAGCCCGTACTATGCGGACCCCGGAAATATACTCCTGTACCCTATCGTTAATGTCGGAAAATGCGGCCTGGGCCAGAGTAAAGCGATCATGCAACATCTTGCCATAGCGTGATACGGCATATGCCATGATAGGCAATGGCAATAGCGAAATCACCGTCAATTTCCAACTAATGGTCAATACCATGGTGGTAATGACGACGGTTCCGGTGGTGATTGAATCCACCAAGGTCAAAACACCGTCGCCAGCAGTTTCCTGGATTGCCTGCACGTCATTGGTCGAATGGGCCATTAAATCCCCAATACGTTGCTGATGATAAAATTGCGGCGACATTAAGGTAAAATGTTGATACAGGCGGTTTCGCAAATCCGTTCCCAGTTGAATGGATCCCCCATACAACAACACGCGCCACCAGTAGCGGATGCCATAGGTCACTAAAGCTGTACCTAAAATGGCTAACAAAGCGTATACCAGATGTGCTTTTGTCAACGTTCGGTTGGTGAGTTGGTTGACGACAATTCCCACTACTCTGGGTGGAATCAAGGTTAATATAGCCACAATAATGAGAAGAACTATTCCGCCAAAATAGCGAGACCGATTCCGTTTAAAAAACCACATTAAATCCAGAAAAACGTGCACAAATGCCTGCCTTTCTCGCCTTGCTTGCAAAGAGGGTTGTTGCGGGTACAGGACCGACTCACAGTCGGAAATAAAGTAATCCATAGGTCATCATTCTAAAAGAGGATAGCACATATTGCATTTGCTAATCCAATAGGTTTCCTTTTCTCAAGGACTCAACTTCGAAGAATTCCGTAAGATTCGCCACTGTTTAAGGGGGTGACAAACAGGAGTTCCGAGTGGCCTGGGGGAATGCTGTGATGGAGATCGGGATGACGTTGTTGGTGAGTGTGTTTTCGTCCACGGTAACGGCTCCAGGTTTTGCTCAATGAGCGCACGATTTCAGTGCATGGATCCGGCATACGTGGACGCATTTGTGGCAGATTATGCCGGCCAATCCGCAATTGAGCCATGCGAGTGTCGTTGGGTGGATTCGGTGTGGACACTGGGATCCGACGCGGTTGTGGGAGGGGTGGGCTCGGTGGGCGGATGCCCACCTGTTGCTAGCCGGAGACTCAGACTTCCCCATTTAATGTTTGTGTAAGGATTCAAGCTTTCAGAACAAAATGCAATGCATAGCGAGAATCCGCAGGATGTCGCGGATCTTGGGCATTGATGAGCGCCAACAGGCCCGAGACAGCCTGAGCCCATCGCGGACGTGCAGGGCGTTCCAGGGTAATGGTCAAGACCGTGCCCTCTTGGTGGACGGTGCCCCCCCGCTTGTAGCAACCATCGTGCCAGACGCCGCTCATGGCGAGGATCAGGATACACCATCGCAAGTCGTTGCCGCAGCCAGTATTCGCCATTCATCGCCATGATGCGGCATGCATCTTGAAAGGCTTTGGCCTGGTAGTGAAAGGCCTTGCGGCGCTCTTCGGGCACGAGACCCCATAACACCACGGTTTCCGGGGCGGTCTCGTAGGCGGCATGGACTTCGGTGAGGCGTTGCTGTAACCGAGTCCACCGTGAGTGATGAGTGGAATCCGCGGAGGACGCGGTAGATTCCTGGGGGTCAGAACACTCTCCCCTGAATGATGACCGCGACAGGGAGTTAAACCGATGACAAAATGAATTAGCCCAAACATTGAGGATCTTTTGGTCCTTGGAGTTAAGCTTTGGGTTGGGTATGATGTCTTCATGAACATGTCCGTTGCTATGGCCACATATAATGGCTCCCGTTATCTTTCCGAACAACTGGAGAGTCTGATTATTCAAGATCTTTTGCCGTGTGAGCTTGTGGTTTGTGATGATGGCTCCACAGATGATACCATGGCCTTACTCCACGAGTTCAAAAATGTTGCTCCGTTTCCCGTGCACGTCTACCAAAATGCGAACAGGCTGGGTTATGTCGACAATTTTCTTAAGGCAGCCAGTCTATGTCATGGTGACTACATAAGTTTCTGCGACCAAGACGATGTCTGGCGCGCAACCAAGCTGCAGCGTCTGGCGGGTCAATTCCGTCGCAATGGTGCAGTGCTGGGAATTCATCAGGCGATCGTGGTACATAACGACTTATCACCAACAGATGCCCGTTTTCCCGTCATTGGGAAAACGGTTGTGGTCCCCGCTCAACGTCTGGGAGACGGCCCTTTAAAGAGTTTTCCCCTAGGGTTTGCGCTGACTGCTCACCGATCCGTGATAGCCCGCATTATTCCCCGTTTATCCGATTATCCGGAACGATTTAAGTTTTATTTTGGCCACGAAATGCCTATTTACCTGGCAGCTAGGGCTATGGGACCGGTGGTTTACTTGAATGAAACACTTACCCTATATCGACGTCATGAACAAAACGTCACTTCGGGCAAGGGAGTGCAACAGCGGCCTTCGTGGACAGCATTGCAAAACAATGCGCAAGACTATATCGGATTTGCAACCCACGCAGAAACTCGAGCCGCGTTTTTAGAGTGGATGGCCGGTGAAGATACAGACCAGGTAGCCGACTATTTTAGACTCAATGCCAGCGTCAGTAGACGACTCGCCCGATTTATGAAATCCCGCGCAGCCTATTATGAAATCAAGGGCACTCTCACCCGGGTTCGCGCCCTTTACCGTATGGTGTTGCAAGGTGCCTATCAACCCCGACTAACTGGAGGTTTGGGATTGAAGAGTTGGGGCAAGGATCTTTACGCTATTTTTCGCTGAATCGTACTTGCTTGGAAGGAGGGCCTAGCACTGAGCGAATATCAGAAACCTACGCGGGTACGGGCCAGCCTAAAACGATCTGCAGGTATAGTATTTGTCTTCTCCTTGCTGTCTAAGCTTGGCGGATTAATTAGACAATTCGCTATGGCTTTGGTGTTTGGTACCACTGCTGCGAATGATGCCTGGCTTATTGCCTCGGTTATCCCCAATTTATTTTTTGGGTCTGTCAGTGGCGCGATCACGGTGACCACAGTGCCGATTTTGTCTGAAGCCGATGCTCGATATTCCCAAGAGTCCACAAATATCTTTATTAGTCAGGCGTTGGTGGCGATTGGTGTCATTACCCTTTTGCTCAATATCATTGCCGAAATATTTGCGCCGCTGATAACGCGACTGGTGGCTCCGGGATTTAGAGGACATGAGCTTCAACTGGCCATAACGATGGCGCGCATTGTCATGCCGACTTTATGGATTCAAGCCTTGGCTGGATTTTTTAGTGGTATTTTGCAGCAACGCGAGCAATATTCTGCGCCGGCAGCGGTTCCGGTATTGATTAATATTGTGCGGATCCTGGGTATTGTGGTTTTAGGCCGCTTTATGGGGATAATCGGGGTGGCCGTGGGATTTACCGTGGGGACGGCATTGCAATTTACTCTCCTTATTGGTCCGTTGAGGCGCACTAAGATTCGTCTGCGTCCTAGCCGGCGCCTTAATCATCCTTTGCTTAAGAAAATGGGACGAATTTCGGTACCCTATTTTGTCAATTCATCCGTTAATAGTGTAGAGATCATTGTTGACCGGCTTTTGTCCTCTTACCTCGTGACCGGAAGCATTGCGGCAATTAACTATTCGTACACACTGGTGCAGGTGCCCCTAACACTTTTGTTAGCGCCCATTACCACTCCGTTGCTAACTCGTTTGTCGCAACAATACAGCGACGATGATCTTGATGAATTTCGCCATACTGCTTTCCGAGGCATGGAGTTGACACTTTTTATATTAGCCCCGGTAACTGTGTGGTTTATTACCTTGCGGATTCCCATTTTAGTGGTTTTGTTTCAACATGGGGCTTTCACCGCCGGTTCGACCCGACTTACCGCTACCACTCTCTTGGCATTCAGCCTAGGAATTCCTGGATTTGGCATGGTGTTCTATTTGAGAAATCTGTTTTTCGCTTCTAAAGATACCAAAGTGCCGGCTCGTTACGGCATTATTGCGATCATGTGCAATATCGCCGGAGATCTTACCTTGGTGCATCTATGGCAAGCTGCCGGTTTGTCTCTGTCTACCAGCATTGCCAATTGGGTTAATGCGATATTAATGATGTTGCATTTGTTGAAAACAGGGGTGCTGAAATACAGTCAGTTCAAGAAGATTCTGTCCCCAATATTACTTGCGTCAATGGGTATGCTTGCGGCATGGGCCGTTGTTCGTCTCGGAATATCCCCGCTCCATCTTGGGTTGTTTGGTGAATTCGGCTGGGGTGCAGTCAACCTAGTGCTATCCGGTGTGGTGTACGTCTTCATTTTACGGCGTTGTAACAATGAGATGCTTGATTGGTTTGAAACGCTGATTAAAAAGCGACTGGTCTCATGGAACCGCTAGAGTCTTTTGTTCATCCACAAAGACCGTTCGCGCGATGTCATCTGGCGAACAGCCTTTGTGAGACAGCAATTAAGGTTTAGACGGATTCTTTCTGAGATGGTGGCAATGGCGCCGCTAACCAGGACTCGAAACACGCCTTTTGCGCTTCAGTGGGTTCGGCAACAGACTTTATCTCTATCTTGTCGTAGGGGGCATCGGCGAGAACCACGGGAACCGTTACCAGACGACCCCGTCGAAACACACTCACATTGGCGGTATCACCGGGACGGTAGTTAAGTTCGATGCGTTTGGTAAGGTCTTCCGCCTTCTTGACTTGGTAACCGTCAAGCGCGATGACTTGGTCGTTGGCGTAAAGTGATGCAGCAGCAGGACCATTGGTATAAGCGGCGGCAATCCTAATGGCGCCTCCCATGGCTTTGGCAGCAATGCCTAACCATGGTTTAGTAGCTACAGATGTCGCGCCTGGTTCCACATCATCCGACTCAGGATTTTTATAGCTGCGAAGGATTTCTAATCCCGCGTAGTCAAGGCTCACGGCCAAGGGGATTTCTTCAGTACCGTTAATATATCGTCCGAAAAACTCTTGAAATGAACTCTGCGCAACTTCTTCGACGGTTTCCTGGTAGACGTGCTCGGGAAATCCTATGCCGTGGACGGCATATCGTTGATAGAGTAGCCGTAAAACATCATCCAGCGAATGTTCGTTGTTTGTCCGGTGCCGGATTTCCAAGTCCAGACAGGTTCCCACCAAGTCACCTTTCAGATAATACGAAATGGTGCGGTTGTGTGAGTCTTCATCCGGTTTGTATAGCTTGATCCACGTGTCGAAGCTGGATTCCGCCAAACTTTGCACCAGTCGGCCGGGCTGCTTTTCGTAGGCTTTAAGGTTTTCGGCCATGTGATCTAAATACTCTTTGACGGAAAATAGGTCTGCGCGACGCAGACTTAGTGCAGCATAATAATCGGTAAACCCTTCCATAGCCCATAAGAGACGAGTATACACTTCGTGGGAGTAGTCAAAGGGTCCCAGCATATCAGGATGGATTCGCTTGACGTTCCACAAGTGGAAAAATTCATGGGAAACTAGTCTCAGCACCCGGCGGTATTTCTTGCGAGGTTTAAAGGAGAATCGCTCCATACCGCATGTTGTGGAGTTTAAATGTTCTAGGCCACCGGTGCCGCGTTCGGAGAGGTGCATGATAAATGTGTAATGGTGATAAGGCAATTCTTGGAAAATATCTCGCTGGGCTTCGACTATTCTTTGAATGTCGCGAGTAAATTCCTCGGCGTCTTCGTTTCCATGGCCCCACAAAGCCACCGTATGGGGCTTATCATTCACCATAAATTCCAGACTGCGGTGCGTGCCGCATTCCACAGGTGAATCAATCAGCGCATCATAGTTGGCTGCCACATATTGTCCGGGATACTCTGGGTCGGGATCTAACCCAGTAGCCACCTTCCAGCCCGCGGGGTGCTCTATTTTCACCGTGATCGGCAGACTGCGAAATTCATCCAACCAGAAAAACAACTGGGCTCCATTCCAGTAAGCGTGACTTTCGTCAAGGTGACTGGTATCAACGCCGAGCTCATAGGCATAGACTTGGTAGCTGACAGTAACTTCAGCCAACTCCACGAAGGTCTCAAATTCCCAGGAATTTTTGCTGTGATGATGAAGAGCTAACTCCGCGTCGAAAGATTTGAGTCTGAGATCAAAAACATGGCGTGAAAAATCCTGGATTTCATAGGCGCCAGGTGTCCATACGGGCAAACTCAACGTATGGCGTCCTTTGGGCAATTGCGAAATATGTAAGGTCACATGGTAAACATGGTAACCGGGTTCAACAAAATTAACGGTAAAATGCAATTGTGGTGCCAATTTGACGCCTCCTTAAAAGGTCCCTGGGTAACGTGTTTAGCATATCCCAAAACTTGCAAAGAAGCACGACAGGCATCATAGAAGGTAACAATGACCCTTGACGCTTCCACGAGGGGTCATTGGCGAAAAATAGAGATTACAGCCATGTTTCCGTCCGCGCGGATACAGAAAGAAGCCCACTCCCTGTGGGGTTTCATACTTTTAATAATTTCTTCGTCGTTATTGGCCGCTAGTTCGAAGGAGTAATGACGACAAGTGCCTCTGGAGAAACACCACTGGGCATATACTGTGTGAGACGGCCTGGTGGGCGGGAAGAGTATGTCACGTCAATGGAACTGCATCGAAAGAAAGGACTTGTCACGCGATCGTGCGATGGGATCCAGCAACTGAGCCAGGGTTCTTGCTCCACAGCGCTTTGGCTCTGACGACGGGCGGGGTGCCGCTGGGCCTGGTCGCCCAAATAGCGTGGGCCCGCGATCTCGAAACCCGAGGTAAGAGTGCGCAACGCAAACAGTTGCCGATCGAAGACAAAGAAAGCTATCGGTGGTTGCAGGTCCAACAAGAAGTGGGGTTTGCGTGCCGGCCGGCACGCAAACCGTCCTCATGGGGGATCGCGAATCCGACATTTCCGATGTGTTTCTTGCGCCGCGTGACCCCCTGCAGCATTTATTAGTGCGGGGGGACTTGGGATCGCAAGTGGGAAGATCCCCCCGAACAGCATCTCGGGGCTGCCGCCGAAGCGGCGCCCATCGTCGGGACCATGGCCATCACCGTTCCGCGTAAACCGGGTCAGCCCGAACGGGAGGCGATCGTAACCCTACGGATGGCCGTGGTCCGCGCATCGCTCGGCCTCGATACCGGCCGCTCCTGCCATCACGGTGGTCTTGGCACGAGAATTCGAGCCCCCGGAGGGGACCCCCCAGCCCATTGCATGGTTGCTGCTGACGGCGGGCACCGCCGCCGATGCTCAGCGGATCGTGACGTGGTATAGCTATCGCTGGCGGATCGAAAGGTGCACTTCACGTTAAAAAGAGGCGAAAGCCACGTCGAAGACCTACAATTAGCAACGCGGGAACGGTTAGAACGGGCCGTCACCCTGTATTCGATTGTCGCTTGGCGCCTCTTGTGGATGACCTACTAAGGGGGGTCGATTCCGAACAGTCGCCCACCGTGGCCTACGAAAACTGCAATAGCCTTCGAAAACAGGTCTAAAACCACCGTAATCGCCCAGAAATCAGCCCTTCCACTGTCAATGGGAGCACTGATTCACATAAATAGTCACAGGCCGAATGAGATGACATTGTAAAGAACCTCGCACTGTGTAAGGCTTTCACGCCTTTTTGCCGTTTTCGTTCCGTTGCCGCTATAATCACTATCGGCCGCACAGTGCCTGCAACGGATATCCACCCATTTGGCACTATGACCGTCCCGCAGCGAGGAAAATCTTGGGACAGGTCTTTGCCATAAACTACCAAGGGCGTCGGCAGGAATTCGCAGGCACCTATCACTATCACAAGAAAAGAAGCACTACAGTTAGACGCTTACCGTCGCTGTGTCGTACAGTCAAGGCAGATCCTGTCCCGAAGAGGGTGAACTCGCGTGAGTTTTGCAGACATCGGCGCGTTGATCGCTCTCGTCTGGGCGTTTGCCACTCAAGGGCAATGATTTGGTATGCCCGAACACGAAGCGATGGGATGTTCGCGAAGCCCTCATTTTTGGCGGGCTCGTCGGTTGAACCGCCGGCAGATCGTCAATCACCCGATGCAATTGTTCCCGAGACAGAGCCAAGTGCATAACCTCTACCCATATTTTATCACCTCATTGTGGCCGCAGGGGTTTCGTGCGGCGAAATAGTCAGTAGACCTTGCCTGATGGTGAACATATGTGCTGTCCTCGTAGTCAAAAAATGTTCGACCCACGATCATCCAACATGGTTATCAGTTTCTTATGATTAGCTTCTAACTCCAGATCTGCGGCGGACAATTGGTGCCCTATTGAGATGATGCGGTCACTTTCACGGCGATCAGTTGGCTTGCACAGTGAGAAACCTACCACGATTCTGTTAGCGACTCCGTCCGGCAGGTCGAGGTATCCGGTGCGCTATATTTTGATGAACTATCGCTATAGAGGGACGGAAATCGAGATAGGGTCCTTACACGACTGACATCCAGAAGGACATATTGATACGCACAATGGAGTAGGTGAAATCTTTGTCACAATTCATCCGGATTGTCGTTCATCTCTATAGCGTGCACGACACAGATGCTACCGGGAGATGATATTGATGGGCTCATTACGCCACCCCTTTGCATTGTGGTTAGCGCACTTACCCGGTGCAGAACCGTCGAAGGCAAAAGTGCCAGTCCTATCGGTTCAGCGAGGAGGAATCGTGGTAGATACCGACTGGCTGACCCCATGGATAATCGAATTTGGGGATAAGATTACCCAATTTCTCATGAACTTCTCCCGCCGCCTGGCCTCTACGAGGCCGAGGCGGGGGTTTCTGGATTTATTCCCAGAATTTCCTGGCTCATTGACCGCTGCGCGTGAGGCCGTGGGCCTCCCGTGTCTTGTGCGATCTCCCCAGGCGTGACTTCGGACCGCTCCGGCCCTAGCTTCCGAAAGTCCTCGCGTTGTTTGCGAGGAAAAATCCGCGTCTGTTTGTGGGGTTTCGTGAGCGGATCTCCATCGAAAAGTTTTTTGATACCGCGTTTGGCAATGACGCACGCGGCATTGTGGTCCGCATGATCCGTGTGTCCGCAGTCTTGGCAGACG
>JAJZZP010000172.1 GCA_021797515.1 Bacillota bacterium
AACTGCTGCAGGGGGTCATCCTCTCGATCGCGGAATCAGGCTCGGTAGACCTGGCACAATTCCAACGGTCACCGGAATATGCTGCGCTCAAAGCCCTGTTTGCGGAGTCGTTCTTGGGCGATCAGTTGCAAGCCTTCAATAAGTCCGCCTAAGTGACCAAAATGGAATGAGGAAAAAGTGGCGATTTTCAAGGCTTGGCGGAATGATCGACGTCTAAAAATGGTGTGTTATGAGGGTGCGAAACTCAAGTAGTTATTATGGCTAAATGCAATATAAGGTTGGAATTCCCTATTTTTTAGTCCAAACCATCCTCTTCGGCAAGGTCGACCAAGGTTGAAATGTACGGACCGTACTCGACAGGTTGCGATTCCCCGCTGGTTGGAATTTTTGAAGAAGGTCCGATCAATCCGGCTCCGCTGCCTGCCTGGCGCGATCAAACCCTACTGCGCTAAAGGGGGTCTGCTCGCGAAACGGATAAATTGAACGCTAACCTAAAGGGCCGGTTAACGACTTAGCACGATATTGCGACAATCGGTTTTCCGGCGGCCCACTGATACGAACGGGGGGCAAATGTCTTAGGAAGCCGTGGGTGCCAGCACGCCGGTGTACAAGCCGTTTGGTGGCGTGGTAGGCCGTGACGGATGGTATACTATAAACAAAGTAGAGGTGGCGCCAATGGCGGTCGAACGCGAAGAAATTCAACGCCTCATCGAGGCGATTCCTCAGGAACGCCTGCCCATACTCGATCGCATCGTACGCTGGTTAGCCAGTGAGGGTGGTGGGCGTGAACTCATTTGGGATCCGGACGAAGTGGCCTTGCTCCGTGACGTTGTTGCTCATCAAGACAGCGAGCGGTTTTACGATGCCGAGGAAGCCGACCGGTATCTGAGGCAATTTATCTAGAGCGCTTTCCGACGTACGCGGAGGTGCCTTTTCGCGCCATCACCATCTGGGGGACGAGCCCAATGGACGCTTGATGGATATGCAGCTGAAGCGCCCTCTCGTGTCATTTCGTGGGAAAAAGTTCCGTGTGTACGTGGGACCAGGCCCAGAGCCTGGAGATCTTTTGGTTTGGCGTATTCGTCATCCCCGACAACATCCTATTGAACAGTAAACGGCTAGCATGAAGCGGCCGTAAACTGCCCCGTCGCTGGTCTTTAAGCACTCTCTTTACGGAGTGACCCTCTACATTCGGGGGCGTTAGTACATTGGTACCTACCGTCGGTCAAGCGATTTTGACCGACTATCCCTTTCCTGGTAATCGATTCGATCAACACGAAACAACCAACCATTCGTATTTTCCATTTCATCCTTCAACCATGTTTTGCACAATACGGCATACCCTGTCTCAAATAGAATTCCACCCGATATTGCACAGAACGGACACAGCTCCGCCCGATACGTCTATTGCTCATTCAACCACCTTTTGCAAATAGCCGTTATTTATCACCTCTTGAAGATGCAGCCATCTGCGCTTACGGCGAGGAGAACACATTTTTCAGCGGCAAGAACTCCGCGGCAATCCTTTCAGTATCCGCCATGGTAGCAGGAACGTAAGCATTGAACAATTCCAAACGCACGTAGATGCCATCTTCTTGGAACATGAGTCGGTGCATAGGACCACCAACTCCATAAACCAATAGCCAATTTGCAGAGACCCCGTTGGACAACACCGTAGCTGTCGAACCCGCTGGCCGATAATGCGAACCGATAGGGGCTTTGGATTCCACCGCCAACATATTGTTGAACTCCAGATCCAGTTCTTGTCCACTAACGTAACTTTCCTCAAGAGTCGTCCCTGGAAAAGCGAGTTTAGGCAGCAACGGAGTGAATTGCAATGATTTTGCCAATGACAATATATTCTTCTGCTGGACGGGGAGATATGATACCGGTGCCAATCCCCCTGACAACACCACTGGGGAGGAAACCGCTTTCTGAGTCTTGTGGTCCTTCCCCCGCGGTTTGACACGCGGACTGGAAATGACATGCGTAGCTGCGTGAGCAGAAGGTAAAACGGGCGGCAACAGATGCGACAGCACCTCGTAAAATACGGCGGCGCCCAGTAATCCTACCATAGTCGCTAGCATGATCCGCACCATTTGCTTCACTAACATTCCCCATTTCTCTATAGTCCGTCCCCTATTGTACCGAATTTTGATCCCGTTGAGCTAATTCCCGGAAACCTTCGCCAAAGTTTCTGAAGTGCAAACAAAAAGGCAAGACCCCACACGTCGGTCTTGCCTTGCAATTGGTTACTGAATCATATTCACCAAAGTAGAACGGTCTTGTTGGGCCACGGTGATCACTTTGGCATTGGCCTGATAGCCTTGTTGGGCAATGACCATATTCACGAACTCGTTAGCCAGGTTGACATTAGACCCTTCAAGCGAGCCTGCTTGCAAGGTTCCCAGACTGCCGGTGGCAGGCGCCCCAATTTGCGGAACTCCCGAATTAGGAGACTGTTGCCATGCCCCATTGCCAATATTCAACAAGCCGGCCGGATTGCTAAAGCTCGCCATGGCAATTTGCCCAATCTTGGCCGTCAATCCGTTGCTGAAGGTACCGACAATAGAACCACTGGCTCCAATAGAAAAATTCTCCAGCACCCCCGCTGCTGATCCGTTTCCAGTTCCTTGCAACTGGCTTTGCCCAGCATATCCCGTAAGCCCTGACACATTCAGTGTCACCGACTGCGAGGTCGTAGATCCGGCAGGTGGGGGCAGCGTGATGGTATATGTGGGTGGAGCGGTAGGCGAGGTCAACTGGCCATTGGCGCCAAAAGTGACTGTACCGACCGATGTCGAAGCGCTCGTGGTGCCGGAACCGTTGGTCACGGTATATGAAAGCGTCCATGAGGATGTCGCAGTCCCGGTAGATCCTTGCGGAGTAAAGGTAAACGCTACCGTATCGCCATTGCCCAACGAATCGTACGACGTCACCGGCACCGTCACGGCATTGGCGGCCCCAGTCGAAGTCTGGCTATCAAGATTGCCGTTGAGTGCAATGTTGCTGGTCTCCACTGGCGCAATGGTTTCCCCCTGCGGAATCGTCACATTCTGCATAGTGGTAGGGTTCAGTGTCGGCATGGTTCCAGGCGTAGTGGCATTCCACCCTTGAACAAATTCGCCCATAGGATTTATCAGGTTCCCATTGGCATCGAGGGAAAAATCTCCGGCCCGGCTATAGCTCGTACCTTGGGACCCATTTAATACAAACATGCCATTGCCCTGAATTGCCAAATTGGTATTTATGCCCGTCGTCTGCAAACTGCCCTGCCCCATATTGACAGCAATGGCACCCACGTTGACAGCACTACCAGCCGCCTGCTGCTCTGGATTTATTCCCCCTAAGCTGGCGGTCGGAGCCGAGGCCCCGGCCAGGGTTTGTTGCAGCGCTTGAGCAAATTCTACAGAACTCGCTTTGTATCCCACTGTATTCACGTTGGCAATGTTTTCCGACACTGTGGAAAGCATCGTCTGATCGGCATTTAATCCCGAAATCGCCGCGTACATGCTGCTCGACATCCCAATCCCTCCCGTATTTTAGGTGTTTTCGCCGTCTAACAAACTCCAATGCATGGGATGTTTGGCAATCCCTCCGTCAGTCATTCGGGAGGGCAAGGCTTCCGGGATATTGTCGGTCCGGCCCACTAATACCAAGGCATCCACGTTGGAAATTACTTGCATTGTTTGATTGGTCCGATCAATCGTCGTAATTACTGTGCCGCTTTGTGGCGCCACAATATATATCCCGCGTGACATCACTACGGCAGCCTGCTTAGCCCCCGATTTGCCGGCAGCTTCGGTGGCAGACTGGAGCTGCTGCCACTCTTCCGGTGCCAGGTTCCCGCGGCGCTGCTGAATCCGGGCGGCGGCATGGCGGCTTAACGTCAACTTCTGCTGCAGCACCCCGCCAAAACGCTGGTTTGTTCCCTGTGCAACGCCGAGGTTCGGTGTTCCGTTGCCGATCGGATGGATTTCCGGGCCGTTCATGATGCAACGCCAGTAATGGACTGAATATCCACCGTCCCCAAGCCGCTCACGTCCAATTGAATTCCGTGGGCATTTGACATCACCGCAGTCACCTGACCCTGACCCGCATTGGTTGTCACCGTTTTCCCAATTAGTTGGGCGGCCGCCACCAGAGGATTTTGTCCTTGCACTGCACTCAGAATCGACTGCAGCGTGCTTTCCTCGCTGTTGGTAGCCGCCAAAGTGGAAAACTGCGCCAATTGGGCAATAAAGTTGGTGTTGTTCATGGGCTGCAAGGGATTTTGATATTGCAGTTCAGCACTTAAAAGGGTCAAAAACGACGATTCGCTGAGGCCATTGGCCATGGTCGTGGATCCGTTGCTGTTACTGCCAGGGGATGCCGTTTGGGATCCCGGCAAGGCGATTGGTGGCACACTCATGATAATTCTCCTTTCCTGTTTTCAAGCGGTATAATCCACTGCTTGTAAACTGTTGGACAACCGAGAGGTTTCTGTACTTAAAACCGAGCCGATGCTCCTTCCGAAGCCTCGATCCATTTGCCCTCCAGTGCCCTGACCGGCTTGCCCAAATGCGGAATAGGACGGATTGTTGCCCATTGAGTTCCCCGCCGACGTATTCCACAGGGAAACTTCGGACAAATTCCATCCGTGTTTGGCGAAATTTTGGCTCAATTGCGACACGTTGGCCACAGCCCCGGTCAGCCACGACGCATCCCCGTGGGACGCGGCGATCTCCACCGCCCACCCTTTTGGCGAGTTGGACAGGCCTAATTCAATGGTGGCACGCAACAGCCCGGGAGGCGACACCTTCCATCGCGTGGCTTGCAATCCCACCTGTCCCCGAATACTAACTGGGCGCACCTGCCACCCTTT
The DNA here is from genome assembly GCA_021797515.1 of Bacillota bacterium. Taxonomy (GTDB): domain Bacteria; phylum Bacillota; class Sulfobacillia; order Sulfobacillales; family Sulfobacillaceae; genus Sulfobacillus_C. The sequence goes on from JAJZZP010000172.1 coordinate 4,865, forward strand.
AACTCCGGCAGCGCCAACCTTAGAGAACGGCTCGGTACCAGTCGTTACCAGAATCGGTTTCAAAGTCGTAAGAGCTTTCAGATTGTTGCCTGGCGGGGCCAACTCAACCGGTACTAAAGGCGCCGGAGCTGCCTGTCCTACATCCGCCGTATCCCCCAAGGGTTTCGCTGCTGTGACCGTTCGGCTCTTGGCCGGCGCTCCCCCTTTGAGCACCGTTGCCGGAGCGAGGCGCCTCGAAACAATCAGGGACCGGGTTTCACCAGACGTAAGATGAGTTTCCCTAGCCACATGGGCCTCTTGAGGCACCGCGGGTCCCTGTCGTGGCGTACCCACTTTGACTGGGACCGGAAGATGTGATGCCTGTTCCAAAGGGTTTGGCCCCATGGAGCTTGGAGTTGGCGACGACGCGTCTTTGCCGATTGCGGCTGCAATGGTTTTCGCTGGCTTGATGCTGCGATGGGGCATTAACTGAGGCGTCATCGACAGAGTCTCCGCTTGCTGTTGCGAATACGCCAGTTTTTTCGGTTTGGCCTTAACGGTTTTCCCTTGCGATAAACTCGCTATGGGAGGGTGAGTCCGGTGCCCATGTTGTTTAGCCTCAAGCACTGATAGCCCGCCGGCCTTGGTGGTGCCAGTGCGCGACGAGGACTTGAGAATTTTTCGAAATCCACCCTCAGGTCGCGCCTTACCTACAGCTGGTCCATGATTAGCCCGGGGTGAAGTAATGGCTAAGGGTTTCTCCGGTATTACCATAGTTGACATTGTGATATCACCTCCTTTCATCGTGGGCCAATTGGCGTTGTTCATAGATTTTCGTCACGAACGTCCCAATGGCTCGTCGCTCTTTGGTGCCGATTTGCAAAAACTGCACCGCCGTTTCCCAACTTTTGCGCCCTCTTACTTCACGAGACTTCTGGGAAACCCAAACCACCTTCCCCAGTGCCCTTATTTCTTGCCCCTCCACCCTAAGACTCAGCCGCAATTGCAATCCCGTCCAAACTTGAACGGCACAGGGGAACTTGAGTCCGGTCGCAGATAAATCGTAGGTAGTGGTTAAAAATGTTTCCGAGCCTGGCCGAGGCAAACTGTATTCCACGGGAACTCCCACTTTTATGCGTAGCGATCCCCGAAACTCAATTGCCACTGCACGACCCAAAAGACGCACCACAATAATGGGAACCGGATCCAAAACCTCCAATACATCCGCGGCTTGAGCCCACACTGTGTCATCACTGACCCAGCGTAATTGAACCGATTGGCCAGGCATGGGGGTCCATTCCACTTCCATGTCCTGCAACGCATCAATATAAATTTCCTGGCGCACGCGCCTAAGCACTCGGGAGCCGAGCGCCCGACCACGAACCACCAATTGCACGGTCTGGTTGGCTTCCAGCAAGGTCACTTTGTACTACCCTCCTCGTGAGGGGGGATCATTTCGGCCAAGGACCGTTCTTCCCGCCGTAACGCGATTTGCCGGAGTTTAGCTTCTCGGTTAGCCAAAATACTTGAAATGGCCCGCAGTTTTCGCCTTATTTCCACAATATTACTCCGACAACAATCAATTCGCGTTTGAATCTCGGATTCCTGCTCCAGGATACGGGAATTTTCGCGCCAAATTTTTTGCGGGAAAAGGAAATATTGCTCTATGTCGCTTACCGTCTGCAGCGGCGCCGTTTTAAGCGCCGACATGCGTTCCAGCCAGATGAGGCGATTCTTCTGCAGATCGGCTTTGGCCGCGATCAGATTTTCTAATTCGCTGCGCCAGATCTCCTCCTGGGTCTGCAAATAGCTGATCCAACTATGAAGTTGCATCGGTTGTCCTTCCAAAACCGCCCACAATCTGCTGCAAATTTGATAATGCCGTGGCGGGATCTTCCCAAGTCTCTTCAGATTGGCTCATCCACTGATTCAATGGGGGTTCTAATGCCAAACACCGATCCAACTCGGGGTCTCCTCCTGTTTGGTACATGCCGATATCCACCATGTCCCGGGAGCGTTCCATCCGACTCAAAATTTGACGGGTGGCGGCCGCAAGTTGCCGACGATCATCATCCACCACCATCGGCATCACCCGGCTTAAACTCTTTAATACGTCAATAGCAGGGAATTGGTGCTGTTCGGCTAAAGCGCGCGATAGGTACAAATTTCCGTCCAAAATGCCACGAACCGCGTCCCCTATGGGATCGGTCGGATCGTCCCCATCAAGCAACACCGTATACACACCAGTCACGGATCCTAACCCTACCCGCCCCGCACGTTCCAAAAGGCGAGGCAACAAATGAAACACCGAAGGCGTATAGCCGCGTGTAGAAGGCAATTCTCCCGCCTCCAACCCCACCTCTCGCTGAGCCATAGCCACCCGGGTCAACGAATCCACCACCAATAAGACATTGAGCCCTTGACCCCGAAATATCTCAGCGATGAAATTGGCACTATGAACCGCACGCAATCGCATAATTGCAGGCATATCAGAAGTAGCTGCCACGATAACCGTTCTGTTTAACGATTCTAGGGGGAGACTTTGATAAAATTCAGCCACTTCACGGCCCCGTTCGCCCACCAACGCCACCACCGCCACATCCGCTTGCACTCCTCGCAACAGTTGCCGAAGCAGTGTCGTTTTGCCTAAGCCTGCTCCGGCAAATATACCTACCCGTTGCCCAATCCCCAACGTCAGCAACGTATCTATTACCCGGATTCCGGTCCATAGCGGGCTCGCAATCGGATGCCGCAATAACGGAGCAATGGGTTCTGAAACCACTGGCAAACGGTGCCCGGTTGGATCCGGCTTGTCATCTAAGGCACGTCCCATCCCATCAATGAGGCGGCCTAATAACTGAGGACCTCCGGGAATGTCCAACGAATGTCCTGTAGCGCGCACTATCTGTCCCGACTGTACTCCCAGGAGTTCCTGATACGGAGTCAGCAGTACACGTCCTTGAGCTTCAAAACCCACTATTTCGCAGGGAATCCGCCCTGTGTCTTGATCAATCCAGCAGAGTTCGCCCACTGGACCTTTGGGCCCGCGCGATACTACAGTGGTTCCCCTAATCGATTCAATCCGCCCCATCGGAGCAAATTTTCTCGCCTTAGCGATTTGCGAAAGGATGCTCTCCCAATCCATGCATCACCTCATTAATTACCGTGTCCACAGAGGAAACCGGACCGGCCAATATGCCGCCGCGATCCCCTTCAATGCGCCACTCATCCCACCCCAACATATGGTCAACGGCGACGGTCACGGCACTTACATCGGTCTGGAGACGATTCACTAGTTTTGTCACATAGGGCTCCCATTTTGACGAGACAAAGATGCGTACGGTGTTTTCATCCAAGAGATTAATAGCATCCTGAATATATCCCGTGACGACTCCCGGATCGCGATCAGCCAACAGCGGAAAAAGGCGAACCACAATAGCACCTGCCACGCTCAGGGTTTCCTCTTGGTACAAGGCATCGGACAGTCGGCCTAAGATTCCCATCTTATCGAGCAACGCTTGGAGCGATTCAGCCATTGCTTGCCACTGCCCACGGCTTTGAGCCAAGCCCTTTTCCATGCCTTCTTGGTACCCGCGTGTTCGAGCGCTCTCCAAAATCAGCTTGGCCTGTTCTTGCGCTTCCTCAAGAATCGCTTCTGCCTCACGCTGTGCGCGTGCCACCATTTGACCCACTCTTGTGGTAACCTCAACATCCAATGTCAGATCTTGGTTCGACTTGGCCAAGATTTTCAATGCGTTTTGTCCCATCGCCAATCGATTGGCTTTAACCACTCTAGACGACAAAATCATCGCGCTCCCCTCGCGAAATGACTAATTCGCCCTGATCTTCTAACTGTCGAATAATATTAACGATTTCACGTTGAGCCTGTTCTACGTCGCGAATTCTGACCGGGCCCAATACTTCAATGTCATCTTTAAGCAATTCGGCGGCTTTTTGCGATAAATTGCGCATCACCTTCTGGGACACCTCCGGTGCAGTGCCTTTCAACGCCATGGCCAAGGTTTTGTTGTCCACCCGGCGCAGCACCTTCTGCACGGATTTGTCTTCAATTTGGATAATATTTTCAAAAACAAACATCCGATTGCGAATTTCATCCGCCAGTTCCGGATCAAACTCCTCTAGCCGTTCAAGAATTTGCCGTTCGGAGCTACGGTCCGTGTTGTTAAGAATCGGAACAATAGCGTTGATTCCTCCGGCTCCTGACACCTCTTCGGCGGCCATATTGGACAGTTTGGCCTCCAACAAGGCTTCCACTTCTTTAATGACCTCGGGAGCAGCCCTGCCCATGAGCGCGATTCGCCGCGCTACATCGCTCTGAACCTCTGCGGGCAACCCCGATAAAACTTGGGAGGCCTGGGTTGGATCCATGTACGCCAACATCACCGCAATCGTTTGCGGATGTTCGTTAAGAATCAAAGACATAATCTGATTGGGGTCTGCCTTACGCAACACATCAAAAGGTCTTCGCTGCAAATAGGTCGTCAACCGCCGCAAAATTTCACTAGCCCGATTAGGGTCGAAAGCGCGCTCCAGCATATCACGCGCCATGTCAATTCCCCCTTCGGTTATCTCCACTTCTGCACGCGACATTTGATAAAATTCGTTGAGCACTTCCTGCTGCTGTTCGCGATCTACACGCCTCAAATTGGCAATTTCCAAAGTAATTTGTTCGACTTCCGAATGTCTTAAATGGCGCATTAAATCGGCCGCTTCTTGAGCACCCAGGCTCATAAGCAAAATCGCCGCCTTTTTACTACCGGGCAAACGTGGCATCAGTCTTGCTCCTCTTGAATCCAGGCCCGAATGAGCCGAGCCACACTATCGGGATCCGATTTAATCATTTGGTCTAAATGTTGTTTTGCCACTTCGGCGCGGCTCGGTTCTTTGGATTGGCGCATCTCGTTCAGTAATTCCGCCACGGAAAGTCGTGCGTTGTCTTCGGAAGGAGGCAAGGCTGCTCCCGCAGGAGCCAGCCTCGGGTTTAAGGTGATGCGTTTTGTCAGACGGCGAATCCACAAAAGTAGCACCAGGCCCGCCAATATTGCCAACCCCAGTACAATATAGCGCCGAAGCATTTGCGCCTGTTCCGCCTTATTCATCGCCGCTAAGGCCGAGTTGACCGCACTGTGGTTAAACGGCTCTCCGACCACAATCACCTGATTCGCCTGCAGAGGACTTACCCCAGCCGCTGCCGCGACCAATTTTTTTAGCGATGCGGTTTGGGCGGCACTCAGAGTCTTATTCACTACCACCGCCACTGAGAGTCGTGCGATAGACCCTGCGGGAATGGTTTGATGGGTGCTAGTCGTATCCACTAAGTAATGACTAATCGTGGTGGAGCTGCTTGACGTCGAAGGTCCGCCCGCTGTAGTGGCAGGATAAACTGGCACATTGCCTCCGGTACCGGTCTGTGTTACCGTCGTTGCCGTCTGAGAGCCCTTTTGCGTCTGCACTTGTTGCGACGAGAGTGCACTTTTGCCATATTGGGTGGAATCCACGGTGGACTGATCGAAATTGAGAGTCGCATTGACCCGCACTACGGAAGCTCCAGGCCCTAATACCTGTCCCAGCATTGAGCTCACATTGTTGCCGATTTGATTGTCTACAGCCGTTTGATCCGCCAATTCGGCGCTGCTCATCCCGCTCAACTGACCCGCAGCCGAGCTCGGTGACAGTCCAGCGGATAGGACATTGCCAGATTGGTCGACCACCGTGACCTGGTTTACCGAAAGACCAGATACCGAATGCGCCACCAAATTCATAATTCCGCGCACTTGGCCGGGGTTTAAGGTGTCCCCCGGCGTCAATTCGACAAAAACCGATGCCGACGCACTAGCCTGGCTCTCGCCAAATAATGTCGGTGACGGTTGATTAATAAGCACCCGCGAATTATGAATGCCGTTAATCGTGTCGATGGTTCCTTCTAAGGCGGCTTCAGTGTCCACCAATTGGGTCAATTGAAGTTCCTGATTGGTTTCTCCTAGAGAGAACGTCAGCGGCGAAGGTAGACTTGCCGTCCCCGACGAGGGAATGTTTTGATCTGCCAAAGTCACCCGCACCTGGTTGACATCATGATTGGGCACCAACACAGTACGTCCTTGATTGGCCAACTGATAGGGGATCTTCATTTGGGTCAGTTGAGCCGTAATTTGGCCTGCACTGCGCGGGTCTAGATTAGTATACAAAGGTTGGTAGTCAGGGTTGCTAATCAAGCCCCAGGCCACGCCTATAACCGCGAGAAATAGGGTTAGCACGACACCAATCTTCAACTTCTGGCTGGTTGTGGATGTCTTCCACCAGTTGACCGCCCATTGTCGAGACCGCTCTATCCGCTCGTTCATAATACTCCCTCGCCTTAGCTCAGTGGCATATTCATAATCGTCTGATAGGCCGAAACCACGTTATTGTTGACGGCAGTGGCCACATCCAATGTTGACTGCGCCTCAGCGATGGCAACCATGGCTCCGGTTACGGTACCTTGTCCGCTCATGGCTTGTTGAATGGCCTGGTTGGCACTGTTCTGGCTCTGTCCTACCGCATTCATCGCATTAGCCATCATCTGGCTAAATGACGATCCCTGGGTTGGGCCTGACGTTCCCGAAGTACTAAATTGAATTGGATTCAGCATTTGCAATGTGATGGGTGTCATGATGCTTAACCTCCTATATTTAACGCCTGCAACACCGTGGCCTTACTTGCGGTAAAGGCACTGGAGTTCGCTTGGTAGGCTTGGGACGCTTCCACCATATCCACCATTTGGGTTGCCAAATTGACGTTGGGGTATAAGACATCGCCCTGGGCATTCGCTTGGGGATTGGTAGGATCATAAACCACCTGGAACGGGCTCAGATCGGGCAAAATGGCAGACACGACCACTCCTTGTCCGATATTCGCATTAGGACCCGAAGAGGGTGCCGAGATTGGCGAAAACACCACAAACTCGCTGCGGTAGGGTCCACCTTGCGGTGTTTGCGTGGTATCCGCATTGGCCAAATTGTTGGCAATCACATCCAGCCTTAAAGATTCGGCAGTAAGTCCACTGGCAGAAATCTGCATCGCATCGAACATTATTGCGGCTTCCCTTCTGTCACAATTTTGATATCGGTCACTTTGGCGTTGAAAGCTTGCACCGCTGTTTGATAAGTTAGCTGTGCCTGGGCGAGAGCTGCTTCCTGAGCCGTAAGATCCACCGAATTGCCGTCGCTTCGCATCGCCCCGGTATCGGTGGCAACAGTGCCGGTGACCTGCGCCACGGCACCTGGTCCCTGCTGCAAGGCTGCTGCCAACTGCGACTGAAACGACAATGCAGAAGCTTTAAATCCAGGTGTGTCGTAATTGGCCAAATTGTTGGCTATCATTGTTTCTTGCTGACGACTTAACGCTAGCGTCGTCAAAATCGCTTGGTTGGTAATATCGTTAAATAAGCCCATACTTAGTCCTCCCGTGGTCATTCCATAAAATTGGGTTAAGGCCCATTGCCTATGGCGACCTGTGCCACCGTCGAACGCAAAACCAAAATATTCACCCGCCGGTTCAGTTTTCGTCCCTGCGGCGTGGCATTAGTGGCCACCGGATGATATCGCCCAAATCCTGACAAAGATAGGCGACTCGGATTAATGCCAGGGACCCGTGACAGCACATATACCACATTGGCCGCCCTCATAGCTGACAATTGCCAGTTGCTAGGGTAAAACGCCGTCCGAATCGGAGTAGAGTCGGTATATCCCACTACCTCGACATCGTTGGGCACGGTTTTCAATGCCTGGCCAATTGACTGCAACAAACGCACAGCAGCTGGCGATAGTATTGCCGACGCAGGGGCAAACAGTAATGTGGCATTAAGGCTTACTTCCACCCCCCGTCCGTTGCTGGTTACCGAGACTTGATTCGCCACCCCCGCCTTAACCAGAGCAGCTTCAATCCGATTTTGTAGTTGATTCAAACTCTTAAGCTCAGCAATATTGCTGGCCGCGACTCCGCTCATTCCCGTGACAATCGAAGGTCCCGGCGATTGTCCGATAATGCTGTTGGAATCAAAATTTTGTGCTAACGCCTGGGCCACCAGGGAAAACTTCACCTGTTCGGTTCGGTTCATGGCATAAAGCACTATAAAAAATGCTAACAACAGGGTAATTAAGTCGGCGTAGGTGATTAGCCAGCGCAGCATGCCGCCGCCGCCTTCGCCCTCGTATTCTTCCTCTGACTTCCAAGGGTCCATCATACCGCTTGCGCCTCTTTATTAGGTGCAGTTGGGGTGTCCGCTACCTGTGGTGCCCCAGACGGGCGAATGAAACTCATCAGCTTGTCTTTGAGTAAACTCGGCGGCATTCCCTGCTGAATCGACAGCAAGCCCTCCAAGGCAATTTGACGCATCAACAAATCATGTTTTGCCTTGTTCTTCAAATTGTGGGCCATCGGCAACCACAGCAGATTAGCCGTGCTAACACCATACAACGTGGCGATAAAGGCCAACCCAATTGCCGCTGCCAGTGAGTTAGGATTGCCGCTAAGTTCTCCCAATACATGCACTAAGCCCATTACCGTGCCGATAATGCCCATGGTAGGGGCATAGCCCCCTGCGCTTTCAAATATGCTGGCCCCTGTTTTCTGTTGGGCAGTGCGTGCATAAATGTCTGCTTCCAGCATTTGCTTCAACAAAGCCGGGTCAGCGTTATCAACAATCAGTTGCAAGCCTTTTTCTAGAAATTCGTCATGCGCCAGTGGAATTTCGGACTCTAAGGCTAGTACTTGCTGTTTTCGTGCAATATCCGAATAACGTGCCAATTGGTCAATCAGCTGAACCGGATCAAACGCCGTACGGGTAAACGCCATACGCATGAGCCATGGCACTTGTTTCAGCTCGTCCATCGAATAAGATATCGCGGTGGCCCCTATCGTGCCCCCAACCACTATGAGCGCCGCAGTTCCCTGCAGCAGCGCGCCAGCCCGGCCGCCTTCCAGCACAAATCCAGAAATCAATGCCAACACGCCAAAAATGATGCCGCCCAGTGCACTGCCATCAATCCGCATAGGGACCCCCCCGATTTCTTTACATCCAAATCCCCGGCACCGCCGACTTTATGGCCGTGTATCGTATAGACAGCGAGGGATTGGCATAATGGTCATATTCCGCTCCGCTCACAAACTCCCGGCGAATCATTTCGCGGCGGAGGCGAATGGGGTCTAACTCTATGCCGTTTAAGTTATCTACACCAATGTAATTACCTGGTGATAATACGATTTGAGGCACCCAGGTGTTGGCGCTGTGTAGGAAAACCGCTTGAATATCAAACATTCGACGGTTGCCAACCACTTCCCACACCCCGGACCAGGGATGCGGACCCAACACGACATGGTACATGCTGTCCCGATTGCGCTCCCGATTAGGTTTGATGATGTGCTTGCAAAAAATTGGTCCACCTAGAGATGGATCCACCTGGTACAACACGTTATTAAGTATGAAATGTATAAGCTCATCGCGGCTCGGTTTTAACATCCCATTGGGGAAGCACCGATCCGTTTCACTCCGTCGACCGCGGCGTCGCGATTTCGGCCACCCAAATATTGGCGTGGCCATTTCGATTACTTGTCCGCCTTCGAAAAACGCTAATGTTTTCGTTGACATTTCCATCCCCCCGGTGGAAACCGTTGTGCCCGTATACTGTGCCCGTATACTAATGTTCAGGGTTCGACACATTCCTCCCAGTTCCTGCTTTTATTGCCAAAGAAATAGAAATTCGAGGATGGCCCCGGAAATCGGTCTAACCGGAAGGTAATCCGCCTTAATAACTAGTTGGCGTCAAGCCAGTCGCGAATTTTAGTCTCTGCCGGCGACAGGAACGGTTGCCTGGTCAAGTAATCGCGCATTTGGGTTTTCGACAGCGCCATTCCCAACAGATCGACAATATTACGAGGACTTTGGTCATCCACCAATGCCAAAAAGGCTCTCCAGGCACTGCGAAAGTAAGGATACTGCGCTAAGAGACTCATATACTCTTTTACCGCCTGTTTATAGCGTTTCCGCTTCACTTCGATATCCGCAATCCATATGCGGCACACATAACTTCCGGTGCCCGGTTCACCATACAACACATGGTCCTCGCCCTGCTCCAAAGCCATCTGCATCACGGCGTAAGCGTCATCGTAATCTTGGGTTAGAAGCATTGCTCTCCCTATTAAAAACAGAAAATCCGTAGAATAGGGATAAGTTCTGACCGCCTTTTCCAAAGTCTTGCGGGCAATCTCAAGAGTTCCTTGAGCCATGGCTATCGATGCGGTCAAATAAAGTGACTCCATCTGCCAGATCTCTGCCAGATCTTCATCATTCGACATTGGCCTCTTATTCAGCCAATCTAAAGCAACGTCCCACTGCTGCAGCCCATAATGCAGCATCGCCAGTTTGATGCGGTTCTCCGGTTGCTGGGCTAGTTGCCCTACCAATGTTTTGGACACCAACTGCACCCACTCCTTGGGCCGTCCGCGCACGCCGATACCTTCTCCGCGGGCCAAGCTTACCGGCAGGTCTTCCACCCCATAGCCAAATTCCGTCAAAGATGCCGCAACATTGGGTACTAGATGACCGGAAAACCGTACCATCGGAGCCCGTGGAATGAGACGAATAGTATCGTTTCCGGCCTGTTTCCACTGATCAAGCCCGTCAATATTTAGACGGTACCCACAGCGCCGATACCTCATGGTAGCCTCACGAAGCAGTCCAATGTCCATGCGGACTAACTGTTCATTTCCGTACATCCACAAAATCCAGGTTGTATCCACCGTGGACAGCAACCGATTGCGCCACACAGCAAAATCACCTTGCCAGGGAATGGCTGCCCAACCCCCCAGGCCCGGGGGCAACGCCATCAAAGGCTCCATGGGGCCCTCAAGTCCCAGCAATAGTGTGCGGTCGGCAATACTGGCTACCGAGAGCGCTGCCCGTTCAATCAAGTCTCTATCATAAGGCCAGGTTTCAATAACGACCGTAAGCCCACTTGCAGTATTGTACGCCATGGAAATATCAGTCCCGCAGGCTCGACAAACTTTGCACCATAAAACTCGCCTAGATTAATGCGGGCGCTCCCTTTGCTAAATATTTCTGTTTGGAAGACTCACGAATTTCGAGCCTCGATATGACAGCTTTCTACAAAGTGTTCCTATTTCCCTGTTTTATTATCGGGTTTTTCATTTAGGTAGCAAATCAATGTTGCTAGTAATGATGGCAGGAATCACAATGTTAGCTCCAAAAACGATCCATAAAGCGACTGGAAATCCAACGGAAAATTACGCGAGAAACAGTCACCCGTACCCCGGGAATCAAAAACAACAGGCCTATAATCCCCGTCAGGGGTCCCGGCGTAATCATAAACGCAAGTGCCACCAGCAATAAGGCGCCTTCACCTAATCGGTGCACTGGAAAGCCTTCACGGGCCCACTCATCGCGGACGGTGGCCCACCACATTTGTCCGCTGCGTTTTGCCAAATAAGCTCCGAGCAACGAGGACGCTAATGTGATGCCTATCGTCCATCCCCATCCCAAGTAGTGCGCTATCAAGAACAGCAATCCCAATTCAACTAAAGGCACAATGGCAAAAACCAACAAAAGGCGTTTTAGCAAAGCGTCACCTTCTCTATGGAGCATCAATTTCATTGTGCTCTCTGGGTCCAAAATTCTCAAGTTAGCCTGTCGACGGCTCTTTTGCATTGACTGGGGGAGACTCGGGGAAGAAATGGTGGCACACTTTGACTAAGGCCTGTCCCGTGGTTACCGCCAAAGTTAAATAGCGTACCACCAACCCTAACGAAAACAGACGGTAGGCATACCATGATAATGCGGGAGAGTGAGGATACATGAAATGCAAAATGGTAATCGAGTTCACATAATCCAAGAGGCCGGCAACCGCCATCATCCAATACGTCCACACCGGCCATTGGGCTAAGATAGCAAAAACCAAGAACCACAACATATATTGCGGAGAAAACACCTTATTCACGAAAAGAAAGGTGCCAAAGGTTAAGGCCGTCGCCATCGCTACGCTGCCACCTTGCCATACCCACCACACCATCGCCAACACCATGAGGGTCACGACCATTAGCGAGACGACGTTGACCAGACTAATCGAATGAATATGGACCCAGCGATTCGCCCAAATATCCGCCCCCAGCCCACGTCCCGCATTGAAGGTAAAAAAATACGCCCAGTTTTTGAAGTTACCAATCATAAACGGAACGTTAACCACCGCTGAGGTAATCAAAAAAGACCGCAACATTTTTTTCCACTGGCCGAGGCGTCGTTGTCGAATCAACTCGACCGTAATAAAAGGCAAGTAAAATACCGGAAATAATTTGAAAAAGACACCCAAAGCAAACGCCACACCTGAAGCAGTCCAGCGTTGTTGGCGATAGAGCCGCCACGCTCCCACCATCAGAAATATTCCACCTATGTCCCAATTCAATAAGCTATAGACCAAAAGCATAGGGGATATGGCAAACAGCATCGCATAAGCGGGTGACTCGCGATCCAGAAGCAGATAGGTTCCAATGGCACACACCCACAGGACGATGGCTGTGACGGTAAAATACCCAATGACCCCTGGAGCAAAGGACGCAAGCCACATGAAAAGACCCATCAACACCGGGTATTCAATGCGGTTTTGCAAATAGGGCACTAAATGCAAGTATAAATGCCTAGTATGATACAAAGCGAGTATATCTGCATAGGCGAGATGGGCATACGCCCAGTCATGATAATTGCGCAATCGCCCCAAGGAGGTGAGTATGGGAGCACGTGGCAATAACCTGACATACGCCCAGATCATCCATCCGCTGAGAACTAGCCCACCTAACCATTGCCGCCGTTTTGCCAATATTCTCAGATGTCCCCTTTCGACAGATCTTCACTTCAGGTAAACGTCTGAGCACTGCCTAAGGTCACATCTAAGACTCCCCGAGCATCCCAGCACTAGAACACGAGTTTATTTTCCCAGACTTACCGCCGTCGTCAAGCCAATCGAGCGCTCCCGAGTCGACCTCCCTATTTTACCACGCCGCAAGAATACCGGGTAAAAACACGATTTTTCTTCTGATTCTAGGTGGGCAAAGGTGGTGCAGGACGCGGTCGTCCGGGCAGCCCATTGACCAGCCACCACGCGATGATACCGGTAAAAAATGCTGCCACGACTAATGGTGCATACGGCCAGTGAGCATAGAGTAATCCCCCAGGCACAGGTGCCACCGCACCTGCCAACTCTGTGACAAAGTTAAACAGTCCGTACGCCATTCCCGCTTCCTGCCGCCTAATAGTCCGTCCCACAGCAACCCCCGCCAAACCCCGAGAACCTTCGCCAGTACCGCGCAAGATACCGGCGCATAACCCCCAGCCCACGCTAGACGGAGCCCAAATTAAGGCCATAAATCCCATGGTAACCAGTCCCATTCCATATCCCAACGAGCGCGGTATGCCCCACCTTTGCCCTATTTTCCCCCATACGGGACCGCTTAAGGTGCCAAACAATATTCCCGCACTACCCAAAAAGCCAATGGTTTGCATGGAAAGGTGGCCTACGCTCTTCCAATAAGGCACCACAAAAGGCCAGGCCAGCCCTTGTACCATAGCCAACCCAGCAGAAAATAGCATCCATTGGAATAAACGAGGGCGTCTGCGGGGAGTCCATGAGAATTTTTTGGATTGGCCTTTCTGACTCTTGATAGGAGGGTGTGACTTAATGGGGCAAAGAACCAAAGTGGACACCGCATAAAGAGAACCACTAATCACGAACACCAAGCTATAGGAATAATGAGTAGCCAAATACCCCCCAATGGTGGGACCGACCACCATTCCGGCACCAAACACACTCATCACCACGTTATAGGCCGTAAATAGATGTTCACTGGTGGCCTCCGTCATAATAATTGCTTGCATGGCTGGAGTCGAAAATGCTGAGCCGAAATACAGCAATACTCCGGGCAAAAGCCACTGCCAGTGTGGAGCCCAGGCAAACATGAAAGGCACTGGCACAGCCACAGCCGCTCCCCAAATAAGAATTTTTCGGCGATCTACCCTATCTGCCAACCATCCTCCGGGAAACACGACAAATGCGGTAGCAAACCCCGCAGTGGTAGACAACAGCCCCACCACAACGGCACTGCCCCCCAGGTGCTCAACGTAAAGCGGCCACAAAATCCCATAGAGTCCGAAGCCTAATCCCCAAAGCCCCATCGATAGCGTCATCCACCACAAATCTGGTGTCATTCCGAGCTTGGATAAACGCACGGCCCACCTCCGGACGAAATTCTTGTCCTCTTACGGTACGCCGCCGATTCTTAGGCTAGACCAGTCAAGGATTGTCTTTTGGTGCAGGTTTGGCGTTAAATTGCTCGCCAAATGCACTTTGCAGGACTTTTACCGGAAGCCGCGCCATTCCCTCAACCGCCCAAATCAATTCATCAGCGCTTTGGCTCCAGGGAGAAGACTTTTCCGCCAAAGATCTTCTGAGTGCTCGAAAAGGACTTGAAACCACCGAGTCGAGATACCACAATTCTCGCAAAATCGTATCATTGAGATTACTCACTGACCCCTGTTCCGGTTTCGGATGCGGCCTCACCGGCGGTGTCTTGGATTCCTTCTCCTGTCCCATTTTGAGTATTGCCCCCCCTGCCTTCTGTGGAATTAGCGTGCGTTGTTTCTTTATCGTTCATGCATGAAAGGTTTTGGGCAAACAACATATCATAGGATTATGGGTTTGTCGCGTGGGAACACTAAAATTTGCGGGAGGTCATCAGGATGCAACGTCAAATGTTAAAATCCAAAATCCACCGGGCAGTGGTCACCGAAGCGAAATTGGATTACATAGGCAGTCTGACCTTAGGACACAACTTGGCAGAGGCCGCTGACATTTTAGATTCGGAATTTGTCCACGTGACCAACATCAATACCGGGATCCATTGGGTGACTTACGTGATTGTCGACCCTGAACATGCTGATACAGTCTGTCTCAACGGAACCGCAGCCCGGAACTTCCATCCGGGGGATCCGGTAATTATTATGGCTTATGGCTATTACACGCCCGAAGAAATTACGTACCTTCGGCCACGTATCGTGCTAGTGGACAGTCAAAACCGGATTAACCAAGTAATTACCAAAGAGCCGCCCCGGTTTACTTCCAACACTTGACTTGAGTTTCGCACCGCGAATTCACAACAAATTTTTACCTCGCAAAAACGCCGAAACCCGCATGAACACTGGGTTTTTTGGTATAATTAGGTGCCGTCCAAATTAACCAAAAATGGAGTGTTATCATGCGGGAAACCACGTCAGAAATCAAAAAGGTGTTTGATAAACACCAGTATTCGATCGACTCGATTGTATTCGATGTGATGCAGACGTTCAAGCTGAAATCGATCATCCAGCACACGCGGTTTGAAAAACAGGAGGGCTATGCGGTCACCGAAATCCTGGCACTCCTCATCATGTTCCCCCTGATGCTGGTCAGCAGCGTCAACGGTTTCTTCCACAGCGAGTTTCAAGCGATCACGACCATGAAAAAGGACGCCCTGTATCGCCTAAAAAACAACGAGTCAGTTCCGTGGCGCACGATTTTGTATGGAATCGCGAAGCGATTCCAGAAGATCGTCAATCCGGACAAGATCGTGGCGGCGAATTCGGCCTTCATCCTCGACGACACCACCGACCGTCGGGTCGGTCGGCACCTCGAAAACGTCTCGTATGTGTTCGACCATGTGATCGGGAAAACGCTGTTGGGGTTTAAACACCTCGTGTTGGGCTTTTTTGACGGAACGACCTTTATCCCGCTCGATTTTACGACTCACGCCGAAAAACGCTTGCGCGGGCGCAAGCGCCGCGAGCAATACCGGAAAACCAGCCGCCCCGGGTCCCCCGGGGCTATCCGACGCAAGGAATGCGCCGGGGACAAAATGACCCAAGCGATTGCTATGGTCAAGCGGGCGGTCAAGCACGGGTTTCAGGCGCACTATGTGCTGGCCGATAGTTGGTTCGGCAGCAAAAGGTTCATCCAGGCAATCCGGCAGATCAAAAATGGCGCCCTCCACGTAGTGTGTGGGGTGCGCAAAGACAAGCGACGGTATCTCTACCAAGGGAACAAGGTGAACGCCCAGGCGCTGCTCGCAATCCTCAAAAAAGCCGGCAACGCCAAGCGTTGCCGCAAACTGAACACCCGTTATTACGAGGTGGTGGTGTACTACGAAGACATCGGAGATGTCAAATTGTACGTGTGCCGCTTCCCGTATCAAAAACAGTGGCGCGTGTTTCTGTCCACGGACACCACGTTGTCGTTTGTCGCCATGATGGAGATCTACGCCACGCGCTGGACGATTGAGGTGTTTTTCAAAGAAATGAAGCAGCAACTCCGATTGGGCCAATGCAAATCTCGCGATTTTGATGCCCAGATTGCCCACGTCACGACCTGCTGCATCCTCTACATCTTTCTGGCGTACTTCCGTCGGGTGCATGCGTACGCCCCATTAGGAGCCCTATTTGAGAGCATGAGCGCCGAACTGGTCGAAAAAAATCTCGCCGAACGACTATGGGCCCTCTTCGAGGACCTCCTCGAAGCGGTCGTCCGCTCCATCGCCGAGTCGGGCGCGGTCGACCTCCGGCAATTCAAACGATCGCCCGAATATGCCACCCTGAAGGCCCTGTTTGAGGAGTCATTCTTAGGTCATCAATTACAAGCCCTCGATAAGACCGCTTAAACCGCCACAGTGGAAAGGGGCGACAACGTGAGGGCTAGCAAGTGTTCGCGGCATCACCGCCGGCGAAAAAACCCTGTGTTCTCGGGGTGCGAAACTCAAGAATATACTTTCGGATGACATCCTTGTTGACTCCTACCGTACTCACGTAATACCCTCGCGCCCACAAATGTCTCCCTCGCCCCTGCTTCATTTGCGGAAAACGATCGAAGACCATCAGGGCACTTTTC
>JAJZZP010000032.1 GCA_021797515.1 Bacillota bacterium
TGGGCTATCAAGTGACTCTGAAACCCGCATCCTGAGCGGATTTACGGCCCCGGAACCGCCGATCAGGCCCGGGCCTGAGTGAGATCGGCCATGCCCCGCTTTCTCGGGGGAATTTTTCGGAACAGACACCGAACCCGGAAACAAGCGTGATAACACTGCAGGCGTAAAGTAAAGGGGCGGAGCCTTAACCGCCACTTTTCCACACTCTTCCTCCAACACTGTCACGACTTGGCGCGCCATCTCTTCGGCGGCAAAAATGTCGGTTCCCAGCGGAAGATGCGGCCCATGCTGTTCCGTGGGCCCAATCGTCATCACTAAGACCCGGCGGGACGGATCTACCGCGGCAATATCTGTCCAACTTGACTCCAGCAGATCTATCATGTCTGTCACATCCTATGCTATCATAGCGCTCTCGTTCTTAGCCTAGCACAATTATCATGTTACCGTGGGGAATGCCTCCTGATTTTCTCAGTTGAGTGGACACCTTATGAAGAAAGCGGTGTCACCGGCAGTCTAATCCCGAGAACTGGCCGACGGTTCTTTGCTGTTTAGCTACCTGAATCACAATAAAACTCCGGATCTCCGGACAAAGTTAGTAGGTTTTTAGAGTTCGACCGTGTAAAATCTTCTTAATTGACTAGATGCATCCGTCACAGATATCTACAAGGGATGGTGACCACTTTATGAACTCTCCTAACGGGGCGTTGTTAATAAGGGATGTGCGCCTGAGGACGTCCTCAGCACCACTGGAGGTGTTGGTAGAAAACGGCCAAATTACGCAGATCGGACAGAATCTGAACTCCTCTTGTTCGACCATTGATGGAATGGGCGGTGTCATGGTGCCTGCGTTGGTAGATCCCCACGTCCATCTTGACGCTGTTTTAACCGAAGGATTTCCCGCGCCTAACCGGAGCGGCACTCTCATTGAAGGGATTGAGAGATGGAGTCAACGCAAGCCTTACCTAACCGAACAAGACATCATGGACCGAGCCGAAGAAACCATTCGGTGGCACATGGGGCACGGAGTTCTTCACATCCGCTCTCATGTGGACGTCTGTGATCCGAATCTCACAGCCCTTCGTGCCCTGATTGCAGTTCGCGAAAAAGTTCGCCCCTGGGTAACCCTGGAACTGGTAGCATTTCCCCAAGACGGGGTCTTTTGTTTCCCAAATGGCCCGGAACTCATGGAAGAAGCGATGCGCCTTGGAGCTGACGTAGTAGGGGGAATACCTCATTACGAATGGACCCGAGAAGATGGGATTCGAAACGTAGAGTTCACTTTTAATTTAGCTTTGAAACATCAAAAGCCCATCGATATTCATTGTGACGAAACGGACGACGAACAGTCCCGATTCTTGGAAACGGTCGCCAACTTGTGCCGCCGCCACAGTTTGGCCGGGCGGGTCACCGCAAGCCACACAACTGCCATGGGATCCTATAATGATGCCTATGCATTCAAACTAATCCGGATTTTGGCCCAATCGGGCGTACGGATTATTGCAAACCCCCTTGACAATATCGTATTACAAGGTCGTTTTGACACCTACCCCAAACGCCGCGGGATGACCCGTGTCAAAGAACTGATGGCAGCCGGAGTCACTGTCGCCGCAGGTCATGATTCGATTATGGATCCTTGGTATCCACTGGGAACCGGCAGCCAATTGTTCGTAGCGGCCATGCTCGCGCACGTGGGGCAGTTGACCGGATCCGAGGAGCTACAAGAGGCATTTAACAGTGTGACTGACTATGCTGCACGAGTAATGAACCTGCCTCGATATGGCGTTCGTGTGGGAGATCTGGCGAATCTGGTCATTTTCCCGGTTCCCTCCGCCGTTGACGCTCTACGACTGTTGCCTCGGCCCACATGGGTCATTAGCCATGGCACGGTGGTAGCAAAAACACGTCCCGAAGAGACCACGGTGCAATGGGACGGCAAATTCCAGCCCGTTACCTATCTTAGACCGCCTCAAAATTTGAGGTTGTTAGACGCCCATGAATGATCAAACCACGATTTCGCATTGGACTGCAGAAGACCATCTATCCACCCAAACCCCGACCCGATATCTAAAACCCATGACCGCTGTATGGGTCACCAGCCTCGGAATTACCGGGGTCGTCCTGGGACTAGCATTGGCGACCTGGCTCCCTCAGGTCTCCTTGTGGACCCGCTGGGCAGAGTACTTTGCCATTGGGTCGTTGGTTGGATTAGTGACCTCTTGGCTCGGATTGGGCGGGTCCATTATGTTGGTTCCCGCGTTGCTGTCGTTGCCAGGCAATCCGCTGTCGTCGCACCAAATTTCCACGGCTGCCGCGTTACAGACAACATTTGTCGCCGCGATTGGTTACCTCTCGTACCGCCGCCAAGGATACGGGGTTCCCAAACTATGGTGGCAGTTAGGCTCCCTGGGCGCCGTGGGAGCAACCTTTGGTGCCTTGTTATCACGGTACTGGTATCCCCTTGAGCTCGATTTTGCATTTGCTTTCGTAACCCTATTGGCTGCCATAAGCTTGTTTGTGCCACGACGGCTTGGACATTCTCGGGCGCCCCATCCAGGACTATTTGCCATTACCGTTGCCATTGGCATTATCGGTGGGATCACCGGTATGCCAGGATCCTTTATCCTGACTCCTGCGGTACTGATGACCACGAGTTTATCCTTGCGCCAATGCCTGGGAACCGTTTTAGGTGCCGTGTTTGTCATGGCACTCGTGTCGTCGGTGATTAAGGTGGCCTCCCACCAAGTGGTGTGGCTACCGACACTGGCCTTGCTAGCAGGAGCTATCCCGTTATCCTGGATTGGTCCCCGACTGGCTGCCGAAACCCCGACTCGATGGATCCGAGTCGGCCTCTTTGTGGCCATCATTTCGGCCACGGTCCTGACCGTTAGTCATGTCGTGTAACTAAGCTGTTATCCAAGTCTTGTCAAATCCGGCATAATTCCTAATACTAGTCGGAGAATGCGAAGGATGAATACTGTGGGGCGAGTCGCCGTAAAACAGGCATGGGCAGTCGGGGGAGCCGGGGCGTTATTAGTCGCTGGTTTATCGGTTGTTGGCTTCCACGCAATCTCCGTAAGGACAGCGACGAAACATCAGCTAACTTCTATCGCTCTTCAAGTACTACGTCAAGAGGCCTTGATTGGCAGCCCAACCCCCCTTCACGCCATTCCCAGAATACTGGAGCAACGGTTGGTACCCGGAAGCCAAGCCTCCCTGTGGACGCAATGGGTCTGGTCGCAGGCCCATCCCCAACCGGCATTGCGCTATCAAGTACGTTCAGTCCTTTTTTCTCCCTCGGGTATCTCAGCCACCGTGAATTCATCCACCGATTCCACGGTTTCCTTGGACTTCGTGATCACCCGTAGGTTGATTCCTAAGGGACAAAGCCATGTCACCGGCGCGGCCACCGTGTTTCTTTCCCGGGACCAAGGCTCATGGCGTGTATATGGTCTCACGTACAACTACTCGCCGACGGCCACTATTGCCCCCCAATCGGCGGCATTGCAGTGGGATCTGTGGCACTTGAGCCCTGTTCCCCCTTTGCCACAAGGAACCTAACCCGGGAAAAAAGAAACCGCAATGGAACCCGATAACAGGCAGACATTGCGGACTTCCAAACGGTGTTACGGATGGCGATGTCAAATCTATTGCTCCATTTGCTTCGCTAGGAAGCCCGCCGCTGTTTCGGCCAACTTCACTTCCATTTCTCCCATCTTCACGTCAGGTTCGCGACTGCAGATAACGATCGCGCCGATTGGATCTCCTTCCGCGATAATCGGAGCTATGACTTCAGCCAAAAACTTGTCCTCGTCGTCGTCACCGACAACACTTCCTTTGGGCTTGTGATCCCCCCGGTTATAAAATAAGGTTTTGCGCTCTTCCATCGATTTTTCCACCAGGGCACCTAAAGACTTGTTGAGAAATTCCTTTTTAGGGGCGCCGGCTACCGCTATTACTGCATCGCGGTCGGCAATTAAAGCAATATGTCCTACCGCTTCGTTGAGTGAGTCGGCGTATTCCTTGGCAAAATCCCCCAATTCACCTATTGGTGAATACTTCTTGAGGATCACCTCGCCATCGCGATCCACAAAAATTTCTAACGGATCTCCCTCACGGATTCGCAAAGTCCTCCGTATTTCCTTGGGAATGACCACTCGTCCCAGGTCATCGATCCGGCGTACAATCCCGGTTGCCTTCACTGAAGACCCTCCTTTCTCTAAGCTCTTCAGAGGTAGTATATCGAGCGTTCCACCTCGTTATGCATTTTTTCCCGTTTCTACCGAATGGTTCTAGATTACCCGTTTTGGTACAGTTGAACATGCGTCTGTCGCATCAACCCCGAGGCCCAATGCTGGAAGGCCTGGGCTTTTTGATTTTGTATCAATTGCACCTCAATTTCGGGTCGGACAACACTATAAGGAACGGTAGTTCCCGGTTTTACAGCTTGAACTTCGATAATAGAGTAGCCTAAACGGGTCACGACTATACCATATTGTCCTGGGGCCAAATGATTGATTGCCGAAGTTACCGTCGTCGGCAATGATGACGCGACTCCAAGTTTGACCCATCCCAAGGATCCACCGGTCTTGAGGCTCGTCTGATCTTTGGAATAACGACGAGCCAAGGCACCAAAATCGGCACCTTTTTTGAGTTGAGTTTCGATGGCGAGAGCTTGGTTCCTGGAATTCACTATCATCTCCCGTGCCAGTTTGGCGGTTGGGGTCACGAACAATGCGGGATTAGCATGATAAAAGGCTGAGCCAGCCCCGGATGGAAGCGCACCGTCGCCCGCCGTCACTCGGTTGAACGCCGCTTCCAAGATCATTTGATTCGCGAGATAATGACGAAAGTCCCTCATTATCATGTGATGTTGTGATAATGAACGGCTAAGATTCTGGGCATTGCCTAGTCGGGGAATCACATGGTGTTGCAGAAAATTTGATGCCTCCTGGGATGCCTTAGTGGACGAGATAACCTTATGGGATAATGCCCAATGTTCCACTGCAGTTTGTTGAACCAGTGCCCCAATCTGCGCCTGGCGAGCCTTTGCATTACTAGACAGCGAGGTTCCACTCAAGATTTCGGTCGAACTCACAGCCACCATCCAGTCATGTTGAGTAATGGTGGTCCCGTTAACCCGTGCAATGGGGGAGGAGGCCGACTCGCCACATCCGGTGATTAACGTCACGACAGCCACAACAGCACCACATTTACCCACTGCGCTCCTGAACACCAACTGTCGCCTCCCGCATGATGGCCAACCCATCCAACATGAGGTTGAGGGCTTGATCGCTAGTGGCTCGGGGGGGCAATTTTATCCCCAATTCCGGTGCTTTCCCTATCCCCGGTACAAGTCGTCCAGGAAATTTTTGAGCCAACTGGCTTATGGTCTCCGCACCCACCAAAGAGTCGGCAGCACTACGAAATATGACCCGATCCCGTTTATGAACCACTGCGGTGAGCTTGAGTTCCTTTGCCAACGCTCGCACTCTGGCTAAATTGTACAATGCCGCTACTTCCACAGGCATCGGCCCAAAACGGTCTGCCATTTCGTCGATCAGCTCTTCTACCTCGTCTAAGTTTTTGGCAGACGCAAACCGTTTATACAATGAAATTTTATGGCGAGCATCGGGGATATACGTGTCTGGCAAGTAGGCATCCAGTTCGATCTCAATGCTGGGCTCCACGGGAACATCCACTGCTTCCCCTTTCAACTCCCGAATCGCTTGACCGAGAAGTTCGGTATAGAGATCAAATCCTACCGAAGCGATAAAGCCATGCTGTTCGGCACCAAGCAAATTGCCCGCTCCGCGAATTTCCAAATCACGTAACGCCAACTGATACCCGGCGCCCAATTCGGTGAATTCCCGAATCGCATCCAACCGTTTTTCCGCAGCCGGAGTTAAAACTTTGTCACGGCGGAAAGTGAAATAAGCATAAGCTAACCGCGAAGAACGGCCCACCCGGCCGCGCAATTGGTACAATTGCGCCAGACCCAAACGGTCGGCATCTTCCACGATAATCGTGTTGGCATTGGGAATATCAAGTCCCGACTCAATGATGCTGGTCGCTACTAAAACATCATATTCCTGATCGATGAAGCGGGCCATAACATCTTCGATATGTTGCTCTTCCATTTGCCCATGAACCGCTGCGACTCTGATCTCAGGAAACAGTTTTAACAACCGCATCACCGCCGCATCCATTGCCATGATGCGATTTTGCACATAAAACACCTGGCCACCACGATCGATTTCCCGCAGAATCGCTTGACGCACCAAGTCTTCATCAAATTCTGCCACCACGGTCTCGACAGGAAGCCGATCTTCCGGAGGAGTCTCGATAAGACTCATGTCGCGAATCCCCACCAGCGCCATGTGCAGGGTGCGTGGAATCGGTGTTGCCGATAGCGTAAGCACATCGACACTCTCTTTGAGACTCTTAATACGTTCTTTATGCGCTACCCCAAAACGATGTTCTTCATCGATGATCAGAAGGCCCAAATCGGAGAATTTCACGTCTTTTCCCAATAGGCGATGCGTCCCAATCAATAGGTCAACCTTTCCATGCTTGGTATCCTCGATGATCGCCTTTTGTTGCTTTGCTGTACGAAAGCGCGACAGGGCTTCCACCGCAATTGGATATCCTGCTAGCCTTGTTTTGGCGGTTTGATAGTGCTGTTCCGCCAACAGGGTGGTCGGAACTAAAAATGCCACTTGTTTGCCGGCCATAATAGCTTTAAACGCCGCTCGCAATGCTACCTCCGTTTTTCCATAGCCCACATCCCCGCACAAAAGTCGGTCCATGGGACGACCTCGTTCCATATCCCATTTAATTTCTCGAATGGATCGCAACTGGTCAGGAGTTTCTTCGTAGCCGAAAGCCATCTCAAAATCCGCTTGCCATGGTGTATCGGGACCAAACATGTGGCCGGGCCGAGCTTCACGCAAGGCATAAAGCTTAACCAGTTCTTCCGCCATTTCTCTAACCGACGCCTTAACTTTTTCCTTGACTCGGCTCCACTCAGCTCCTCCCATCCGAGACAGCTTGGGAGCTTGGCCTTCAATCCCGACATATTTTTGCACTAACCCTAATTGATTAACCGGAACATAGAGCACGTCATCTCCAGCATATTGCACTTGGAGATAGTCTTGATGCTGCGACTGGATTTCCAGGGTCTTAATGCCGACATAGCGTCCAACTCCATGGGTAATATGCACCACAAAATCTCCGGGCCGTAAATCTTGAACCCGAACCCCTGTGCGATGAACAGCTTTTCTAGACCCTTGAGGGTGAATTTCCCTGCCGGTAAGTTCTGTTTCCCCTAAAATCACCAGCCCTAGTTCGGGCAAAACGAACCCATGTCCGACAAATCCCTCGACAATGCCGATTTCTCCCACCGCGCCGAGGCCCATTCGAGAGGGCAAGCCCTGTTCCACCAATTGTTGCTGCATTGATCGCGCCGCCCCGGCATCATGCAACACCAAGGCCACCCGCAAGCGACTACGGGTCAATCGTTGCAATTCGCTTCTCAACACCTCTACCTGTCCATGAACCCGAGGTGCGGGGCGACCAGTCAAAACCATGTTCACTTGCGCAGTTTTTCTCGTATGTGGCAACAGCGAGAGACTCACATCCCCATGTCCTTTAAAGCGCGATAGAAACGCCTCTTGGGTTAAAGAGGCCTCTACTTCGACGGGAATTAAATCGCCTCGTTCCAGACGCCGCTGATGATCTTGGATATCTTCTTTATCATTTCCTGCCCAAGTATCAAGAATCCGTGGCCAATCATGGTAAATCAACAAAGGGGGCGTAGGAAACATCTCAGTTAAGGGGACCATGGGGCCAAATGCTGCCGCAAACCGACCAACCCCAGGGAATCCCCGGCCCTCCGCCAAGTCATGCAGATAGTGTCCAAATTTTTCTTGCGCTTTCACTGCGGCATCTTTATGGCCCACGGACTCGAGATTCTTTATCAATTGGTTTGACTCGGCGGCAATACGGTCAATTGCACGGCGGCGCTGTTCCTCCGACCATATCGTTTCCCTGGCTTGAGAGATGGTCACTTTCTGGCGCATCGCTTCGGTTCGCTGTGTCCCGGGATCGAATGTCCTTAGCGAGTCAATCTCATCGCCGAACCATTCTATCCGCAGAGCGTCTGATCCTGGAGGGTACACATCGGCGATCCCCCCACGGACTGCATACTGCCCTTCTTGGTCAACCTCGATAACCCGGGTATATCCCAATTGTTCTAACACGGCGACCACTTCGGAAATGGCGATAGTTTGCCCCACCGCCAACCGTAAATCTACGCGCCCAGTACGTAAGATTAATTGTCGCGCGGCCGCCACGGGAACCACCAATACGGTTGCCGGGTCCTGTTGCATGGCCGCTAGTGCCCGGGTTCGGCGCAAACTCCACTCTGGACTTTCGGCGGTAACATCGCCAAGAATTAAGGGGCGCGGTGGCAACAGGTGCACGGGCCGCTGGGGCAGGTATTGCGCAATCTCCATCTCGAATCGGCGGGCATCTTGGAACCCGGCAGTCAAAACCATCACCGGCCGGTCGATGCCCGCCGCCAATGCGGCGCTAACATACACCGGGAGAGCCCCTGATAAGCCATACACTTGGGCCGACTGCCCCTTTTTCAAGGCCCCAAGCAATTCTTTGTACGGTTCAAAATGATCCCATAATCTTACCAGTTCATTCAGGTGCCCCACCGATTTCCCACCCTCTCAAAGGCGAACAAAAATGCGGGCCAGTCGTGAGATCGGCCCGTAAAAATCTCTCTAGAATCTAGTTATACCATAGATCGTCTATCCATGGTACCGGCAAGCAGTAGTCGCATAAGAGCTTTACCCACACCGTTCCATCTTTTCCGAATTCGATCATTGCAGCCTGATCTTCCGACGAAAGCTGGACTAGCCCCAACTGTGGATCTGTCCACTCGCCGACAAATTCCCCGATCGATCGGCGGCAATGACGGCACACATAGCGTACCATGCAAACGCTCCTTTCTCATTGCTAGTGTGCCCCGGCGGGTAAATGCTCAATCGATGTCCCGATCAAGAGGGTAAAAAATGTGCTCATTGCGCCACCGCCATTGGCCTATCCGTTTTTGTAACCCCAACGGTTTTTCCCGTCTGACTCAGAAAGTTAGAGAGATCCTGCAGGAATTTTGCCGCGAATGTGGAACTCTGCCATTGGGACGCAAATCACAGGTATCCGCAATCCCCCAAAGGACACACGGGTTGCGGATAATGCAGAGACCCCCTAGTGTCGGCGCCAGGTCCTCTACTGCATCTTAGACCTCTTGTGTCCATCCATTCGACAAATTGACAGGAGGGACTAAACCTTGGTGAATATGAATCGGCTCGGCGACGCGCGTTGGACCCGGAAAACCACATGGATGTTTATCTCCTTCGTTCTTGGCTTGGCTCTCGAATCCTATGTGTTTTCGCTGGCCTCCATCGCAATCTATTGGGTGACCATGCCTAAAGCTCTAGGGGAATTGCTCCTCGCTTGGGCCCCTATCTGGCTTATTATAGGCATCATCCTTGCAGGTCCGTTCTCGGACAAATATGGGAGAAAAATCACGTTGTACGCTACTTTGGTCCTGTACGCCATCGGAGGCATCGTACTGTTCTTCGGCTATAGCTATGTTGTGATTTTGATCTCCCTTGCCCTCATGCTCATTGCCGGAGGCGGTGAAATGAACTCGATCATGGTGGCCAGCCACGAGCTCATGCCGCGCAAACACCGCGGAAAAGCTACCATGATGATCATCAACGGCATCAACTTCGGCGGAACTGTTCTGGCCATCGTGGCATTAGCGACTGCGGCAATTACGGGAAAGTCAGCGGTGGCGGTTCAGCGTGACGTTGTGGCGATTGCCGTGTTAATCGTCGTTGCGATTCTCTTTGCCACCCGCGTTAGCATGCCAGAATCGTTCCTGTGGCTTCAAAAGAAAGGACGGACCCAGCAGCTTGACAAGACCATCACATCATATTTTGGGTCCGAAGTATATGCGGATGCGGTGATAAAAGAAGTCGTCGAGTCGGCGGCTCCACCTATTCGTCCGGCTAGCCCCGGCTATCTTTGGTTTACCATGATTATCATGATCATCGTAGCGGCCGCCAATACCATCGGCTTTGGGCTGATGGCATACGCACTGGCTTTCGCCTTCTTCCCCCATCTCCAACCAGCCATCCTGGCCGTTTTTGAAGGTTCTGGGTTCGTTATCGGATTTCTAGGCCTCATCGCCGACAGGGTATCCCGAAAGAAATTCCTCTTCTGGAGCTTCCTGGGCACCTTTGCCATGACGGTCATCGTGGGTCTCACCACAAAAGCATGGCAACACGATATGACGCTGTTTTGGTTCCTGCTGATCATCCTGGCCGGGGTCAACTCGCTGTGCTACTTAACTGAAGATACCGTAAAAGCGGAGGTCTGGCCTACCTTGCACCGGGGCACACTGACCGCGGTAGCTCGATTCATCTCTATCGGCCTGTACATCCCGACCATTTACATCACCGCCAACATGTCCACCACGCATTACATCCTATTTAATGCCGCGGTATGGCTGGTGGGAACGCTGGCTGCAGCCGCTTGGCTCATCTGGGGTCGAGAAACCGGGCATGGAGTCAGCATTCAGGTGGCATCAGGAGAAGCTTAATTACTCTGCAAACTATCGGACAGACGCGAAAAACCGATTAAAAGGACTTCGGCCAGCAACAAGACGGCCGAAACTAAAGGGCACCTGAACGAGTGCCCTTTAGTTTTTTGGCATGATCTATTGATTGCGACTAATGGTTAAAACGGTTCATAGCCCGTTCCGCTCCTTCGGTCATTGTGACTTCCAATGCCTCGCGAGCGCGTTTCAAGGTGTCTTCCAACACGGACCATTCGTCTTTAGGAAATCGTTGTAAAACCCAATCAATGACCCGAAAATCCTGAGGAGGCCGCCCAATCCCTATTTTCAGTCGGAGAAATTCTTCAGTACCCAACTGTTCGATAATGGATTTCAACCCATTGTGACCACCACTGGATCCCGATACCCGTATTCTGATCCGCCCCAATGGAAGGTCAAGGTCATCGGCAACCACCATAACCTGGTCAGCGCTCCAGCGATGCCAATGCATCATTGCCGCCACCGCTTCACCACTCCGATTCATGTAGGTCAGGGGTTTTAACAAGAATCGGTCTTGATAGCGGCATACTAATCCATAGCGGGTCTTCGACCATCCCACTCCACTATCTTTAGCCAATCCGTCAACTGTCATGAATCCCACATTATGACGTGTCTTGGCATAGTCTAGTCCCGGATTCCCGAGTCCCACAATCAGTTTCAAAGCGTTTAGATTACTCAAACAACTTGGAAACCGACAAATCCTCGTGCACCCGCATAATGGCTTCCGCCATCAAACCGGCAACCGAATTCACTTGAATACGCTCCATGGGCCGATGCAATAGGATGGTATCGGTAACCAGCACCTCCTTAATAACAGACTCATGCAACAGTCCTAGACAATCACCAGAAAAAACGGGGTGGGTGCAGGCCGCATAAACAGCTTGAGCTCCTAGGTCCATAATGGCAGCTGCCGCCTTAACAATCGTTCCCCCGGTATCAATCATATCGTCGACGATAACGACCGTCTTGTCTCGAACTTTGCCAATGACATTAACCACTTCGGAAACATTGGGGGCTGGTCTCCGCTTATCAATAAAGCCTAATGGTGCGCCCAAATCTTTCGCCATCTTGCGTGCCCGGTACACCCCCCCGGCATCCGGAGAAAAAATCATAAGGTTGTCCAGATTTTTTGCAGAAATAGCCTCTGACAGGATTCGACTGCCCTGCAGATTATCCACCGGGATATCAAAAAACCCTTGGATTTGCGGAGCATGCAAGTCCATAGTCAATACTCTCCTCGCGCCAGCCACGGTGATCAAGTTTGCTACCAATTTGGCCGAAATGGGCTCTCGGCCCTGTTCTTTGCGATCCTGCCGAGCATATCCGTAAAAGGGAACCACCGCGGTAACCCGCCGCGCTGAAGCCCGGCGGGCAGCATCAATTAACAGCAGCAATTCCATTAGGTTATCGTTGACGGGCCCCGATGTCGGTTGAATGATGTAGACGTCGGCCCCCCGAACATTTTCCAAAAGGCGGACCCGAATTTCTCCATTGGAAAATCGGCCCACGTGAGCTTGACCTAACATGATACCTAAATTCGAGACAATTTTTTCGGCTAAGGGCCGATTCGCGTTTCCTGTAAAAATCTTTAGTTCGCCTTCTCGTTCGAACCCCATGAGCCCTTAAGTACCCCTTCCTGTGGTTGCCTCGATTATGAGTGTGTTGTGTCTTTTTGCCGCTGCTTACGTTCTTTTGCCCATCCCGGTTTAACTTCCTGACGAGAGCGTGCAATGGCCAGACCACCTGGGGGAACATTCTGCGTCACCGTGGATCCCGCCGCCACGTAAGACCCGGAGCCAATTTCCACTGGAGCCACTAAATTTGCATTACACCCGACAAAAGCCTCATCCCCAATGAAGGTAGGGTGCTTGGTTTTTCCGTCATAGTTGACGATCACTGTGCCAGCGCCGATATTGACTCGGCTTCCAATGGTGGCATCGCCCAAATACGAATGATGACCGGCTTTGGTTCCAATGCCCACCCGGGTGTTCTTCAATTCAACGAAATTGCCAATCTTTACGTTGTGATCCAGGTAGGTTCCTGCCCTCAAATGACTAAATGGCCCTACACTGCATCGACTCGCCAGAGCACTTTGCTCGACCACCGAACGATCAACCGTAACGCCATCTCCAATCCGACTTGATACTATTGTGGCCATGGGACCAATGTGACACTCGCGTCCAATTTTGGTTTTCCCGCGAAGAAATGTCATCGGATACAGCACGGTATCCTGGCCTACTTCGACATCTGCGTCAACATAGGTCGAAGCAGGATCAACAATAGTCACCCCTTGATCGAAAAGTCGATCCAACGTCAATTGTCGCAGCCTGGCCTCGGCCGT
The DNA here is from genome assembly GCA_021797515.1 of Bacillota bacterium. GTDB lineage: Bacteria > Bacillota > Sulfobacillia > Sulfobacillales > Sulfobacillaceae > Sulfobacillus_C. Next base: position 13,032 of record JAJZZP010000032.1, read on the forward strand.
CGCCAACTCCCGCCGTGTGTTAATTCCCATAACCAGAGAGGGTTGCGAGAACAGCAGAGTGGAAACTTCGTCCCCGTTCTGCAACAACAGGGCAACTGCTTCCGTCAAATATCTCTCTCCGTCATGCCACGGCAATTGCTCCAACACTTCGCGCAAGTGTGAGGTACGCCATACCCCAATTCCGGTATTGATTTCCTGAATGTTTCGCACTTGGGCATCGGCGTCCTTTTCCTCGACGATGGCCCGCAGGGAATTGTCTGGATTGCGCACAATCCTTCCGTATCCTTTGGGATCTTCCATATAGGTCGTTACAATGGTGGTCATCGCGTTGCTTTGCTGATGTTGCTGCACCAAATCTTGGATTAATGCTGGAGGAATCAAGGGACAGTCGCCGACTAAAACCAGGAGATTCTCAACCGAACTAGGCATGACCTCCAAAGCTCTCAAAACTGCGTCGCCCGTGCCATGCATTTCGGGCTGGTTGACAAAATCTGCTTTACCCTCTAAGGCCTCTTCTACACGTTCCGCCTGGTATCCCACCACCACATACGGACGGCCCAATCCAGATTGGCTTATTGCCCGCACGACGTGCTCCACTAGCGGTACCCCGCCAAGTTCGTGTAAGGCTTTGGCTATTGAGGAATGCATACGCTTTCCGCGTCCAGCGGCCAAAATTACCGGCATCGTGTCTCCCATCTAAATTTCCCCCCGATTACCGCGTCCCAAGTACTCAGTCCCTTTTAAGAATACCAAACTTTGCGGGTGCCCTACAAACCGAAAAAAGGAGCTGCCCTATTCCAGGGCAGCTCCTTATGTTCATTACCCCACCGGTGTCAAGCCTCCCCTTGAAAGACCTCCAGTACGGCTTTTTGTATTCGTTCGCGCGCTTGTTGCGTGATCGGATGCGCCACATCCCGGAATTCGCCATCGGGAGTTTTTCTGCTCGGCATGGCCACAAAGAGCCCCTTGAGTCCCTCAACAACCTTTACGTCATGAATGACGAATTCTCCATCAAGCGTGACCGAAGCCACGGCTTTCATTTTGCCGTCGGTAGTCATTCTGCGCAGTCGTACGTCTGTAATTTCCACGGTGAATCCTCCTTGCAGCCTCAGTTACAGTCGACCCAATACTGGGTGACATAACCTTCGCCACTAATACGGCAGATTCCTCTCAATTGTCGAAATTTTTGTTACGAATGACGTCTTTCGACTTTATTGTTGCACCATCACTGTATACCCGTCTTGCCGCAAGGTCTCCAATATCTCATCAATATGTTGCTGGTTTCGGGTTTCGACGACAACTTGGATCGAGACCTCCGCCGGAGAAATCCTGGGGTTCCAACGCTCGTGCTCGACCCGTATGACGTTGGCTTGCAATGTCGCAATTTGGGCTAACAACCGCGACAACTGGCCAGGGCGATCCCCCACCACCGTTCTCATATGCAATTGGCGACCTTCCTCAACCAACCCTTTTTCAATTATCCGATTTAATAGAGTAACATCAATGTTTCCTCCGCTGACCACAGTGCCTATGGTGCCTAAAGACACTGGCACCACGCCCGACAACAGCGCAGCCAAGCCTACGGCACCAGCACCTTCGACCACTAATTTGGATCGTTCCAGAAATATTAAGATGGCCCGGGAAATATCGTGTTCCGACACCGTGACAATATCGTCGACATATTGCTGGATTAGAGGAAACGTAAGATCTCCCGGCCGTTTGACGGCTATCCCATCAGCAATGGTTCGTACCGATAAAGAAGGCTGAACGTTTCCCGCCCTGACCGAATTTACCATCGCCGGGGCGCCTTCAGCCTGTACCCCAATCACCTTGACCAGCGGATGCCTGGCTTTGACAGCCACCGCGATTCCTGCAATTAAACCCCCACCTCCGATTGGTACAATGATGGCATCGACATTGGGACGTTCATCCAAAATTTCTAATCCTACAGTGCCTTGTCCAGCAATGATGTCCTTGTCATCAAACGCTGGCACCAAAACTCGCCCGGTGTCCTCCGAGATTTTAAGCGCCATCTGATACGCATCGTCAAAAGTCTCCCCATATAGGCGCACTTCCGCACCATAGCTCCGAGTCGCTTCGATTTTGGTCATCGAGGCGCCCTCGGGCATATAAATCAGCGCCGTGGAGCCTACCAATCCTGCAGCCAACGCGACCCCTTGCGCATGATTTCCCGCAGAAGCTGCCACCACGCCACGCCGCAATTCGTCGGAGGCCAAATGGCGCAACCGATTATACGCGCCCCGCAATTTAAATGATCCCGCACGCTGCAAGTTTTCCAATTTGAAAAACACCCTGCCGCCGAGTAAGTCGTTGATATAGCCTGACTCCTGCAGAGGTGTAGTGAAGGTCACCCCTTTTAGGGCTTCTTGCGCTTGCCGCACATCCTCGATCCTTATCGAGTCTCCCATTTTATTACTCGTCCCCCTTTGCCTTGGGTGCGTCCATCCCCAGTTGCCACGCCCAGTCGCTGGGTTTCACTGCTTGGCTCTCGAATTCGGTCCACTCCAGACAGCTTGAATATTCATCGACGAGTTTTTGTTGCGGTTTGACAGTAGCGACCAATATACCTACTCCTACCACTTGGGCGTCAAAATCGTTCAATAAGTCCTGGGCTGCCTTGACCGTACCACCGGCTTTCATAAAGTCATCCACAAACAGAATGCGACTGCCGCGCACGGGAGAGCGGCGTGACAAGGTCATTGATTGAATGCGACGCGAAGAGCCCGACAAGTAATTGATGGACAATGACGATCCCTCGGAAAGTCGGTTATCTCTCCGCAGCAAAACCACTTCTACCCCAAGAAATCGTGCACAGGCCAGAGCCAGCGGAATCCCTTTGGTTTCCACTGTGGCGACAAATTGTATAGAAACGTCCCGAAATCGGTGCGCTAACAATTGGCCCATAGGATCAATCCAACTTGGATTAAACAGCAAATCCGTCATGTAGAGAAATCCATCGGTCATCATGCGACTTGGGTCCGCTAACGCTTGACTCCATTCTTTTAGAGACTTGCGAATACTTGCCCGTTCAATCGCCGGGACGTAACAAATGCCTCCTTGCACCCCTACCTGGGAGTCAATGCGGCCCAATCTCTGGAGATCGAAAGTGTCTTTGACATCCACCAAGTCTTCGCTAAGAGTGGATTTGGCAACGCCAAACACTTGACTCAATTCCGTTAGACTGACTTGGGTCAATGGATGTGCCACCAGATACTGGGTTAACATGATCAGGCGTCGATGCCGTTCGTTCATTTGCTTGTCGATTCCTCCCTCAATCTTGCGATATTTATCGGATCGACATCGCGCTACGTTCGTAAAAGTTGTTCTACCAACGCTAAATCTTGCGGTTTGTCCACATCAACACCCACTTCCGGGTAAGAAAAGATGAGCGCCCGTCCTTTCACATTTAACAACTTGGCTATCCGCATCTCCGCATCTTGTATAGTAAGCCGCCCTAAGGCAAATCGAATTAACGTTTTGATGCCAATATCCTTGGCTAATCTAATTGGTGATTTACGATGCCCTAAAAAGACTTTGATTTGGTCCCGAATTGCTAAGAACTTGGCTGGATTGATCAAAAAGATGTTGCCGCCGGTAAAGGAACCATCCTTTAATCGAACATAAGTTCTCTCGGTCGTTGGATACGTTGTTTGGGTGAGACTCTTTTCAATAATGGGATAAACCACATCCACATTTTTCGGAGCTTGAGCTAAAAATGTCTCCAAAATCTGAGTAGTGATTAAGGGAATGTCTGCCGTCACGACCAATGCGGGTGACGTAGCGTCACTGAGAGTATTAATGCCCGAAAGCAGGTTGCCGACCAGGTCTGTTCCCATAGGAGCTAGCACAGTGCCTTCCCGCCATACAGGTTCCGGTCCTACTACAACGATTTGTTCAATGCCGTGAATCCCTTTAATGGCATCCACCACATAGTCCACCATGGGACGTCCTGCCACCCTGATTTCCGCCTCATATTGCGATGGCGAAACTTCTCTTAGAGCTCCCTGGTTTACTTGCCCTGCCAGTATAATGGCGTGCACAACGTTCCCTTCCTCTAGGTGAAAGATTTCCTCAGCATCTTGCGGCTGGGCCTAAAAATGGCGCGCTACTAAGAGTTCAACGGATGCTGCGCGATCGCTTCAGACAATTGGGTTGCCGCCACCCATGGCACCTGATTTATGATTAATTTCTCTCGATACCACGCAATCTGGTCAGGATCCATACCCAGGCAGTAATAAGTTCCACCGCTTCCTGACATGATGCAGGAAAACGGACTGAGCCAACGGCTCACTGCGTCTCTGAAGTCCTTGAGTGGCGGTGATACCCGCCAAGCCGCCGGCTCCAACACGTTGCATATCGGGTCGGGTATTATTTGGCGGCACCAGGTACTAACAATCCTATCTACCGAACATTCCTCCTGATTATCCATTATATCGTAGGCCTGGTAAACCATTTTGGTAGAGACAGCAAAGCCCGGATTCATCAGCAGTACTCCAAGTTTAGGCCACGCGGTTAGCGATTCATACTGGTTGCCGAATCCAGTAGCCCGCGCAGCACCTCCCTGCAAGAAAAATGGTGTATCCATTCCGAGTTCGGCGGGCATCGTTCCCCAGTGCAAGCCTAAGCTTTGGGCCCAACGCAACAGTGCAGCTCCATCGCTACTGCCTCCTCCAAGTCCAGCGCCAACCGGTATCTGTTTCCGCAAGGTCACCTCCACTGGCGGCACTGCGAAGTTTTGCGACAATAGCCACGCATAGACCCGTTGTATCAGATTAGACTCGGTTTCTAATTCGGGATGGTCCGGCACCACCACCCGAAAGCGGTGATGCGGCACAATCACGACCTCGTCAGCCAATGCTACGGAATGCAAAATGGTATCAATGGGGTGATATCCGCTAGCGGTACGCGGACCCACCCATAACCCAATGTTAATTTTTGCTCCGGCCCGCAAGGTTATCGCGGAATCTGGTAGGATATCGTTCATCATAATGCTTAGTATAGCAAACCGCCTATTAAGCGCGATCACGAGCCAAGATCAGTGACTGCATGCGGACTGCACTGGCCTGGTTTATTGCGTCTTTGACTATGTTATAGCGTTCATAGAAGACCACCACCAACGATTTTGGTACAGCCTCCAATATCGCTTGATGCACAGCCTGGCCCTCATCAGGGATAATTTGGATTCGGTTCGCATCCACACCTGAGGACCTGAGTGCCTGACGGATCAGTTCTGCCATTTCCCCAGGCTGACGTCCCCGCAAGTCGTTATCTTCTCGTATGATGACGCGATGGCAAAACTGAGCGGCGGCTCTTGCCGCATCCTGCAAATCTTGATTGCGCCGATCGCCAGGCAACCCCAACACGCACAGCACTTCTTTAGCCTTGAGTTTGCGAACAAAATCGCCCAGTGCCGAAATTGCCGGCGCATTGTGCCCATAATCCAGCAACACCCGGATATCTCCCACGAGAGATAGCTCTAGGCGCCCACGGTTTACTCCTTCACCCCCTGCGGGAAAGGTGGCGAGCCCACGACTCACTTGCCGCGTCGAGAGTCCCATAGCTAGTCCCGCGGCAGCGGCGGCAGCCGCATTGGCGATGTTCATACGGGCGACGCCACCTAGGGCTGCGGGCAAGACACGGGTACCTAACAGTCGAGTCTCCTTTCTCTGTGTGCAATACACTAAGTTGCCGCGTTTGACAAATACGGCACTCCCCCCTGCCGCAATATGCTGGGCAATGGCGATATTGGCCTCCTGTCCCGAAAACAACACAACACGTCCTCTAGATCTGCCTGCCATAGAGAGCACTGCCGGATCATCCGCGTTTAATACGGCCGCTCCTGAGGGTCGCACCACGTCCACCACCAGGGCCTTTAAGTGGACCAAATCCTTTAAACTGTCTATGCCATCCTGACCTAAATGGTCCGTGCCAATATTAGTAACCACGCCCACGTCGCACGCATCAAAGCCCAGTCCTCCACGAACCATGCCTCCCCGTGCCGTCTCCAATATCGCTACCTCGACCGTAGGGTCGTTTAGTACCAACCGAGCCGACCAAGGGCCTGTCAAATCTCCCTGCTGTACTAATTGGGAATTAATTAAAATGCCATCGGTGCTCGCCATCCCGACCCGTTTCCCACACTGGCTCCAAATATGTGCCAACATTCGCGTCACCGTGGTCTTGCCATTGGTTCCCGTAATGGCGGCCACCGGAATACGCCCTGTGCTTTGGCCAAAGAGGTAAGAAACAATGTGATCCCCTACGGGCCTGGCTTCGCCCTCACTTGGATATAAGTGCATGCGCAGACCCGGCGCTGCATTGACTTCTACAATGGCCCCATTGGATGAACCAAGCCCACTACTCAAATCATCGGTCACCAAATCTACCCCAGCAACATCCAGTCCCAAAGCTTCTGCGGCACGAACAGCGGCCATCCGAACACCGGATCCAATCTCATCGGTAACGTCCACCGCGGTCGCCCCCGTCGACATGTTGGCAGTCTGCCGGATCCACACTCGGCTTCCCGACGGCAGCACCTGGTCCGGATGATATCCCTGCTGCCCTAGTGTTAAAAGGGCAACCGAGTCCAACGTCACGTATGACATGGGAAAGTCGTGACCCGGCCCTCGACGAGGGTCTTGGTTCAACACCTGTACCAATTCGGACACCGTGTGTATCCCGTCTCCAACAACAAATGGAGGTTGACGCATCGTGGCGGCCACCGCTTCACCGTGAACCACCAGTACGCGGTACGCAGTGCCGGAAATTTCCTGTTCCACAATCACTTTACCCTCACCGTGGATAGCGGCGGCGTCAAAGGCACGGTGCACTTCTGCATCAGTAGTTAAATGCATACTTACCCCATCGCCATGATGCCCCCCCAAGGGTTTTGCCACGACCGGGTAACCTAAGTCCTTTGCCGCGTTCACCGCTTCGTCAGCGGATTCCACCAATGCCCCCAACGGCACCGGAATTCCTGCCGCTAGCAATACCTGTTTGGTCCACATCTTGTCCTGGCAAATATCCCCCGAAATAATGGAGGTGGCGTCGGTCATAGTACCAATAATTCGGCGCTGCGCCACACCTTGGCCTAAGCGCACATAACTTTGGGAATCCAGTCTGTCCCACGGAATATCGGCGCGAGCTGCCGCCTCGACAATAGCCCGGGTGCTAGGCCCCAATTGCGCCGACGCCACGTCCCTACGGGTCTCCCACGCTGCCTGTTCAATAACACACTCTTTGCCATCCCATAATAGAGTGACGATAGCCGCGGCATTTTGCAGCGCTGCTAATCCCCCGGCTTCGGTTCCGGTTTCGATCACAATCAACACCTTCAAAGGTGAGCCCTGTTCGCGAGTTTTGCCGTAAATGCCCCGTTCTCCGGCTAAATACAATAATTCTAAGGCGACATGTTCGGTAACGTGGCCCAAATAGGTACCCTGGACCAAACGTTGGCAAAATCCTCCCGGCATTCCCAGTGAACAATGATGGCGCCGTAGTCCTGGCAAGGCGTCCGTCAGTCGCCTGATAAATTCAGGGCGCTCGATGGTACTGTGATTTCCCCACTCTTTAAGATCCATGATAACTTCCAAAGCACTCGTTAAAGTATGACGATTAGGTCCTGGAAAGAAACGATGGGACAAAATCTCCACACGCCAAATCCTCCTTGACGAAATATCTGGGCTTAGGTAAACACCCGAATTGGCTCTCGCTGCTCTAAATTCAGCCCGTATCCTCGGCTCAGTATGTGAACCATAACATGGGTTAAGGTTAGCGGCTCTCCGGGTTGCGCTTCCGATGCGTTATTCATTGTTGTCTTCTGGCCGTCCACCACCAGAACGGTACCTTCTCCCCACACCGTTAACTGATGATTGTTCAATTCCACGATGACCGCAGTGTTCTCGTCAATCCCAACCCCTAAGGTTTGCGGGTTTTGTGCTACGGCCGCCAACAAGCGGCCAACCCGGCCTCTTTGGCTAAAATGTTGGTCAATCACCGCATCTTCCCACAAACCCATACCTCGAGCCATGTTAACCGTGTTTTTGGCCGGAGTTCGTTCCGCATCGCCCGCCACAATCATGGTCCCCGACATCATCGATGCTCCTGCCGATGTTCCCGCCACTACCAATCCCCGACCCCAAGATTCCATTAGCGCATGGTGAAAAGGGGTACCGCCCAGCACGCTGGTAATTCGCAACTGGTCGCCGCCGGTAAAGAAAATTCCCGAAGCCTGCGCCAACATCTGGCTGGCATAGGGCAGATCCGCTTGCTGTCGGCTGTCAATGCGCAACGGGAATACCTTTAAACCAAATTGCCTAAACGCATTATGGTAGGTAGCAAAACTGAGGTTCCCGTGATGGGACGCGGTAGTTACCACCGCCAGCGGAAGGTCGGGGTGATGTTGATGAGCTAACGTGGCAATACGTTCTAAGATTTCCGGGTGCCCAAATTTATCTTCGTGACCGCCAACGATGACCAAAGGACCGATGATGGTTGCCCCCTCGACCAAACTTCTCCATGGAATTTCCGACGCAACCTAGTCTGGCTTAACCGAGAGGTTTTATGCAAAAAGGGAGGCTTTGGACAAGCCTCCCCCAAAATGAAAAAGCCTCGAATATCGAGGCGCCAAAATTTTTAAGTGGATAATTCGGGAAGGATCAGCTCTACGGTTTCCGTTAAAACATCCGTGTAAGAGTAAGAGATTCGACGTTCGGTACGCTCATCCACATGCCCTTCTTCAATCTTGACTACAAAAATGTGGGGATAGGTTTTTTCCAGAATTCCCTCTTTTTCATCAATCTTCTTTCGTCCCTTATTCGCCTTTACACGAATTTTTTCACCAACGTGGGAATCCAGTTCTTTTTTGATATCTTCTAGAACACTTTTAGCCGCCACGCGTGCTCACTTCCTTCCTCACTAATGAAGGGCAACAAACAGATTTTAGCACTTGGGACCATTCTTGTCAAGAAAAGTACCTATTTTACCAATACCAACTATCATAGGTCAATAGCGATTTTCCTGTTGCGCCTATAAAATTTTTAAATGGCTGTTATCTCATCCGCTGAACAACGGCTGAAAAATTTATTGAATATTTCCAGGTGAGACACAACAACCGCCACCACAGTATGGTCATAAGCCCTGCGGAGATACTAGACCTGGGCGAGGTAAAGACCCAGATCACAGCCGTGTTCAAGCAAAAGGGAGTTCCGATTTCGCGCTTCACTTGCTCACGTCAGTCGCTCCATATTGCCCCCATCTCACCAGGCACAGTCGCTCATAGGGCGTAGTTCCCGGGCACGACTCACCCGTGGTCAATGCCTGCCGCCACATGTTTATAGCGAGCCGAAGTTCCACCGGATGGCGGCGGGAATCCCGTTCAATCTTGTTTAATATTTTAATAGCCCCAGAATATCGCCCCTGCGACCAATGGACAAATAGGGCGGCAAACCAAATCGCGCTTTGTTGTCTTATGTCATGCGAGCACCGCCATAATCCTTCCAAAATCTCATGGGCGGCGAAGTATTGTCCGGAGGCCATGGCCACTGCATAGGCTGACCAAATGTCCGTCTCCTCAGAGCCATTCGGTACAATCATGTGATCCGTCACCAGTCGCATAGGGCCCTCAAATTTCACGATTATCAGATCGGTAATGAGTGCTCTCACCGAAGCAAAGGAGCCAACCACCGTCATCGCATTGGCTAAATTAACCGGAGAAAGTTGGTCAGCCAAGGTTACATGGGGTGTCCAACCACCAGGCAAATAGCGAGGATCGATTCCAAACAATAATTGGGATACTTGTTGGCAGAGGTCTTGGTGCAGCGCATATAACGGGGCATCGGGTTGGGGAACCAAATATATTACGCCAGGATTGGCATCAAATCGCCCCAGTGATGCCAGGGTAACGGCGAGTGGAGAAGGATATCGATAGGCGAAAAGACTTTTCATCAAGGGCTGGCGTTGGATTTCCTTTGCCACAAAAAGGGATATATGCGGGTATTCCGGATCCGCAACTCGGGGTGGACGCATGCCGGCCCGGGACAGGCGATCCCACAGACCGAAGACAGCCTTTGTGGAGGTATCATCAAACAATAGTTCCACGGCGTATCCCATCTCACGCCTCCTATTACGTATTGATTTTCATTATACTCGCCTTCAATGGTCCCATTGGACCATTGCCCTTTGGGTCGTTTGGAACGCCATCCTGCTACTAATGAGCCATGACAAAATTTTGGCTTCGGGTGACACTTAAGATGCTAAGAAAAGGCGTTTGCGGTCTAGGTGGTTCGACAATTAGGGAGGTTATTATCGTGGCTAGCCATATCTCACTGCTATGGGGTATGATTGGCATCATTGCTGGAATCCCCTTTGCAGTGGTGACCATATATTTGGTTTGGGAAAAACGCCATGCGGTGCCAAAGAGGCATTCACCTACTTCGCCTCGGCCCAACCGGCGCCGCATTTTGAGATTCCCATCACGGTATGCCCGTTGGGTGCGACGGGCACAAACAGCCCAAAGTTTTGCGCCCAGATCGCGCTCCACCCGTTATCCTCAACGCCATCGGGCAAAACATAATCGTGTAGTGCAGTTTTCTGATCCACATTCTCACGCTGGTCATTAATATCCAATATGCAAACGTGAAGCCTGGTTGATAAACCGGGCTTTTATGTCTTCTAAGACCCTTCCCGATTAAACCCAGCCATGATTTGGCAGGATACTCACGCCCTCATAGCGAATTAGTTAGAAAAACTCTCAGCAAGGAGCATGCTCAATGTCCAATCAGATTCAAGTAGCCATAGACGTGCCCGCCACTATGCGTGATGGCACGGTGCTTCGTGCCAATATTTACCAGCCACAAGGGGCGACGGATCTGCCTGTGCTGTTAACCCGGTTGCCATATGGGAAAGATTACCCAATGGGTACCGGCTTTTTAGATCCATTACGTGCTGCCCAAGCCGGCTATATTGTGGTGGTTCAGGATGTGCGCGGACGATACCATTCGGAAGGAGAATGGGAGCCCTTCGTCGCAGAATTTAATGATGGCTATGACACCGTTGAATGGTGTGCGACCCTACCCGGCAGCAATGCAAGAGTTGCCATGTTCGGCGCATCCTATTTCGGCATGACTCAATGGCAGGCCGCAGTCGAAAAACCTCCACACCTAGTTTCTCTATTCCCCGCCATTAGCTGGGGCAATCACCTAAATGGCACCTCCCGCCGGGGCGGCGTCTATGAATGGGGCTTGTCAGCCTATTGGATGCTCAGTGCGCTGTCCTTAGATACCGTCAGCAGAATTTGGCGCAACCAACCGGAACAGATGCGTGTCGCCATGTGGGAGGCAGTTCATCATATCGATGGTCTGGGAAGTAAAGGCTACGGTACGCTTCCACTTGCAGATCTTCCGGGGCTCAAGGATATCGCTCCCTATTTCAAGAAAAACCTGGCACAGCCGCTGGATTCTCCCTACTGGAAACAACTTAATATTACTGGTCGATTTGACCAAGTTGGGGTTCCCGCATATTTACTGGGAGGATGGTACGATATCTTTTTAGGAGAAACGCTAAATATTTTTCAAGCGCTTAAGGCTAATCGCATACCCGGATCACCTCGACTTATTATTGGCCCCTGGGCCCACGGCTTTCCTGGCAATGTCGTCGGCGATCAGGATTTCGGGTTGGCCACCTCAGGTCTTTTCATCAACTATCGTGAGGATCTTACAGCACTCCAATTAAGGTGGTTTGATGCCACCGTGAAACGACTGCCCAACGGATTAACGGAAGAACCGCCCGTGCAGTTATTTGTTATGGGTGCAAACCAATGGCGTTATTTTACTGATTGGCCTCCACCGGAAGCAAAATCCTTTGATCTCTTTCTAGATAGTGCTGGCCACGCCAACACATCCCGTGGCGACGGGGCGTTATCCGTTTCCCAACCGATACAAGGTGTGCCAGATCGCTATCTCTATGACCCAATGAACCCGGTTCCCACAACAGGCGGATCATTGCTCATGCCAGGGGTGTTCCCGCCAGGACCCAAGGATCAGTCGGTAATTGAAGTACGATCCGATGTTATGAGTTATCGCACCGCACCTTTAAGCCATGAAATTACCGTAATTGGTCCAGTCACCGTCACGTTATATGTTTCCAGCAGCGCTCCCGACACGGATTTTGTCGCCCGCTTGGTCGATGTGTACCCTGATGGTCGGGTCTACAATTTAACCGATGGCGTAGTACGCGCCAGTTTTCGTAACGCGGATTGGAGCAAACCCGAAACCGTGCAACAACAATTCCTCAACCCAGGGCAAGTTTACGAACTCACTATCGATTTATGGGCAACCGCTAACACTTTTTTTCCGGGTCATCGCATCGGTCTCGATATTACCAGCAGCAACTTTCCCAGGTGGGATCGCAATCTCAATACCGGGCTAAGCGGACTCGAGAATGCCAAAGCTCAAATCGCGCAACAAATCATCTATCATGATAATCGTCATTTAAGCGTATTGCATCTGATGACGATCTTAAACTAGCCGATTAGATTTACGAAGTAAACACTACAGTGGAAAGGGCTCACGAAGGAGTTGGTTTTACCAGTTTAAGAGCCTTTGGTCGCGGACGGCGAAAGAAAGCCACCTCTATCAGGGAAAACTCAGAGTGGTGCCTTTTGATGTTCAGAACGTTTCCGAACGGCGCTTTGGCGACCGAGACGATTCGGCGTCAGTTCGCCACCGGCACCCCGTCGGCACGACGGGTGTAGTGATAGCCATAGGGGACCCCATCGACAGACGGTCCTAGAATGGGACGTCATCTATCCAGCCGATGGCAGCGATAAAAATGAAGGCGTGCCGACCGCGAACGCGGTCGGCTCATGATTTTTGGTGGGATAATACGCGATGCGCGTCGGGAAGTTTTTTTCGCGACGATGTCCCTGGGTGCCCGTCGGCCTCCCGGGGCGGACAAATGACCTCATGGTTCAAGGATGAGGAGTTTCTGTGTCATGTAGGCACGATTCGACATCGCGTAAACCTTTCCCTGCATCCATTTGTGCAGTAGGCCAAAACTCAGTTTCCATCGTCTGGGTGGTCGCTATGGTCGTCTGGGGAACGGAAACGCTCGACCGAGCACGGCAGATCGAGAAGGCGCCGTAACTCCAACAAAACCCGCCATAAGGCAACGGCCTGGGAGTTTTATGCACTCCTCTGCTTTCTCTCTCAAACGGCCTCGCACCGCGACGCCAATCGGACGATGACGGGTGTCACCCTGGCGAATACCCTGCACCAAGTCTTTCCCGAGATCTATTCCATTCCTCATTTCGATACCTAGAACGGTTTCTCGAAACCATTGCGGAAGACACGGCGAACATCCTGCTAAACCGCATCCAGGTGTTGTTAAGCCAGCTCCAGGTGCAGCAGTTCTTGGTCCAGCACGCCTGGGTCGTCGCCATTGTTGGCACCCAAAAATTGGTGCGGAATCAACTGTGGGATCCCCATCGTGCATCCGTACTGAACACGAACATTTCCTATTGCTGATATCTTTTTTGTCGATTATACTACCGTTACAATTTATTTTTATCAGACCCAATTGTCAGAATTGTCATTCTTTTTGAGCGTGGTCAAGGGGGCCATTGCGAGACATGAAACAGGCATGGGGTCGAATTTTAGCGATAAAAAGGCTGGGGACGACATGTGTCCTTTTTACGATCGCGATGTTGGCGGGTCTTTTAGCCTTCGGGTTGCACCAAAACGTGTCACCCGTTGCTTCTGTAGCGGAACACCCTCACCACTCACTTACCATCGTGGGCCCACACTTGGCGGTCAGCAACCGAACCACTTGGTTTGACTTGACGGCAGCCGAACGCGACCGTATGTTGAGAAAACTCGCGATGATCGACGCCCATTTTAATCCCAGGATTGTTCAACAGCGTCATTCCTCCCTACTAACCGTGAACGTGACGCACTCCTTGCTGAGCGCCAGCCCTCTCGTATCCCACGTTCAGCGAGTAGGCACTGATCCCCAAGTGGTAACCACTTACGGTGCCTTTGCCAATCCTTTCAACATTGCGGGCCCCTTGTCGACCCACGTTGACATCCCGTGTGTTTCCTCGTATGGAGTGACTGCCTGCTCGGGGGTTGCCTCGGCAGGACTAGGAGGAATTAACCCCGCCGAGGGTTCGTTGTCGCTGGGAACGGCGGCTTTCGGCGTAGCTACGGCGGAAGCCGACGACTGGCTTGGTGCACTGTATTCTAGCCATGCTCCGCCTGGAGTCTCTTCTCAAGTGTCGGTGACGGCTACCATTTCACTGGAAGACATGGCTGGCGGGCTGAGCGGGATAGGGGTCAGTTGTGCCCCGACCTATCTCAACTCCTCGGTCGGGTTGGCCACCAGCCCGACGCAGCAGAGCCAAACCGTCACGTCGTGCCTCAATAGTCTGGGAGTGTCGATCCCGGTGGTGGATGCCACGGAAGCGGATCCTTTGGCTGCTCGCGCCTTTACCACCTTGATGGATCAAGTGGGAAATGCCACCTCGGTCCAAGGTATCGTATCCCAATGGCCCAGCCACAATACGGAGACAATCACCTGGTCGGGCACGTTGGATGGGGGCAACAATCTTTTGATTGAAGTCGATCCGCAAGTTTACGCCGCCGATTCGGGAGCGGGCACGGAGGTGCATGCGCTGAATGCCCTGGTTTCGGTCCAAGTCACCGAATCTTACCAATCTCCCTCGCCGGTCAGCGCCGAGCCGTGTGATGTCGGCCAGGCTTGCCGATCCGATACCTCCTTTCCCTGGAGCGGATACACGACGATTGACGGCATCCACGTCACCCAAGGCCAGCTCCCGCCCGGACTATCCTTGAGTCTGAACCCGGCCGGCACCGGATTTTTGTTGGTCGGGACCCCATCGACCGTTGGCACTTATCATTTCATATTGCAAGCCATTGACAGCCAAAATCAACGCTTTGATGCCACGGTGACGGCGTCGGTGAATCCCGCCCCCGCTTATTTGGCGAATCCGAGTTCGGAATCCTATGCGGAGGTGGGAGTTCCCTATACCCAGGCGGTGACGGCCATCGATGGCACGCCGCCGTACACGCGGTGGGCCGTCACTCAAGGGCGGCTCCCACCTGGCATGCGATTGCAAACAGGGCCCGGCGGCATGGTGTGGGTGCTGGGCACTCCAACACAGGCAGGCACGTACCTGTATGCGTTACAGGTAACCGACAGCGTCGGGGATCAAGGATACCAGGATGATCAGCAGATAATCGTGAAGTCCCGCCCAATCCTCACCGGTACCAGTGCCGGATCGATTGCTGGCAATACCACGACCTTGCCGCCTGCTGAGGAAGGGCAATATTATCATCCGGTGACATTTGACGTGTCCGGTGGCGTCGCTCCCTACCAATGGCATTGGGGAGCCTGCTCCGGAACATTGCCACCGGGCCTCACGTTATCCCCCAACGGCGTGCTCGAAGGAACGCCGACCCAACCCGGAACCTACTGTTTCGCGGCTTGGGCAACGGACGGGAACGGGGTGACGGCGACCGCACCGGGATTAATCAGCGCACCCGACTATACGCTGGTGGTTCATCGCCCGCTGACGTGGACCACCCCCAGCCTCCCGCCCGCCGAAATCGGGGCACCTTATCATGCCGCCTTACAGGCTCAGCACGGGATTAAGCCCTATTCGTGGGGTTTGGAAAGTGCCAGTCTTCCGCCGGGCCTACACCTTAACTCCGTGACGGGCATAATCAGCGGTGTGCCGACTGGTCCCGCGGGATGTGCCAGTGCCGGGGGCGACTGGCAATATCTGCCGAACTTTGTGGTGTCCGACGCGTTGCAACCTTTAGGTGCCGAGGCCTTTCCATCCCATGCTCTGACCCTCACGGTCTATCCGGACCCCTGCGTTCACTCCGTGCTACCTGTGCTTGCACCTATCGGCCAAGCTTATTCAGGTTTTTTCGGGGTGGCGGCGGGAACAGGGGTGTCCCCTTTTCACTGGACCATAACCGGAAAGTTGCCGGCTGGACTTTCTTGGCATTCGGTGGCAGTCACGGGCCAACAGTGGGCAAGCCGAATCGCCATTATCGGCACACCGACCGCTGCAGCTACCAACACGAACATCACCGTCCGCATGACAGATGGGGCGGGCGGAACCTGGTCCCAAAGTTTTCCAGTCGGCGTGCCAGTGGCGTTGGTTTCCGGCTCGGCTCCCGGAGCCGACTGGGGAGCGGCTTACCGTTATCAAGCCCAAGCGGGTGGCGGGAACGGGGGCCCCTATATACTATCGCTGATTGCCGGAACACTCCCCCCGGGGTTACGCTTTGACCCTGCCACAGGCTACATTTCCGGGACGCCTACGGTCCCAGTCGGACTCTATCCGTCTACGCCTCGCTCATATGCGTTCATACTGCAAGCGGCGGCAAATTCTCGTCTTGCCGGGGTTGACGTGCCGGCGCAAGGCCAAACTGTCTTCACGATTGTCGTGTCGCCCCCGCCCACGGTGACAACCACCGCCTTGCCCCTCGCGACCATCGGCCAAGGATATCAGGCGCAGTTGTCCGCCAGGGGCGGCACCGCCCCTGACACCTGGGCGGTGGTGGCCGGGAAATTGCCAGCAGGACTCTCGCTAAACCCCGCCACGGGAGAGATTTCGGGTACGCCCACGGCCTCCGCCGTAACGCGCTCATTCACGGTCGCCGTTACCGATCGCTGGGGCGAAACGAGTCGAAGCTCCTCTTTGACGCTCCCGGTTACCCTGGCCATTTTGACACGTCATCTGCCATTAGCCGATCCCGGCGCAATCTACCACAGCGTCTTGGCGGCCGGAGGCGGGATCCCTCCTTACCATTGGGCATGGGCTTCCGGTTGCAACGTTCCGCCGTGGCTGACCCTGACTACCTCCGGCATCTTGTCCGGCCAGCCAGGAGCCGAGGCTGCGGGCCAATCTTTGTGTGTCCCCGTCGCGATCACGGATGCCTCCGGGCAAACGGCAACCAGCCGCCTGACGCTGACGGTTGCGACAGCCATACGGATAACCGCACCTCCCATATCATCTGCGGAAGTCGGGATACCGGCTGATATTCAAGAGACGGCAACGGGCGGCATTCCGCCTTACGTTTGGACCATCGCCCACAGAATTCTCCCGCCCGGCCTGTCCCTCACCCCAAGTGGGGCAATACGCGGCACCCCTACTAGGGCAGGATCATGGTCCGTGACATTGGCGGTGGCCGACAGCGAAGGCCAAACCGTGAAAACCCCCGTCACGGTGAATGTGGCCCCCCGATTGACATTTACCCAAGGGATTCTGACCCCGCCTGGATGCAAAACCGTTACGATCCACGGATATACGGCGCAAGTGTGTGCCGGCGTGTTCCCCCCGGCAGAAATCGGCGTACCCTATTCTTTCCGCCCAGAGGTGTCTGGCGGATTGCCTCCCTACGTATGGACAGTGTTGCCGGAGGCCCCACTTCCGTCCGGCCTCACAGTCGATCCTCAAACCGGTCACGTGTCCGGCATTCCCAGGGAAGCGATAGGATGTAACGTGATGGGAACCAGCGCCTGCCATGAGACCGTAGCTTTAGTGGTCACTGATCAGTTGGGGGCACATGCCGTCTTGGCCGCCGGAACTCAGGACGGAGCGGAACCGTTTGTCCTTTATCCGCGCTTACGCCTAATCCCGGACTTTCCTACCAATCTCCAATGGACTTCGCCGAGCTTCCCCACTGGGGAGAGTCCGAACTCTCTGGCTCCGGCGTTTAACGAACCCGCGTCAGGAGTGCCGTACAACCTTTTGAACTCTGCCATTTTGACGCCGAATATGCCCATCACAGTGCATCTAGTCGCGGTGGGAGGAGATCCAGCCGCGAATGACGTCTGGTCCGTGGTCCAAAGCCCCGCCAATCCGGTCTCGTTCATGACCTTTGCCAGTGGACCTCATCACGCGACATTGGTGGCGACCACTGGCAATCAGTTGCTGATGCCGGGGATTTACAACGGTCAGGTCACAGTGACCGATGGTTTGGGGGGAACCGCCATGCTCGGGTTCAGTAATGTGACATTGTGGCCTTCAAACACTTTGCCATTACGCATTGTGACACCGGTGGTGCCCCCCGCCATCGTAGACGCCCCATATTTTGCTAATCTATTTGCCATTGGCGGTAATGGGCCCTATCGTTGGTCGTGGGCACCTGCTTCTGGATCCGCCATGCCGCCCGGTTTATCGCTCAACCCCCAAAATGGGACGGTAACGGGTCTTCCGACCCATGCGGGTTCGTACACTGTAATCGTAACCGCTACCGATAGCTTCCAGCAAATTCAAACCCAGATCTTGAAAGTCGTGGTGTCGCCCGGATCAAATCGTCGGGTAACCCGCTTTCTCGGGGAAAGTAGGGATCGTTCCCCCATGGTCTCGGTCGATTTTCGCAACGGAATGGGGATAATCGACCAAAAAAAGTGCAATAACGCATTCCTACGAGATCGAGATAGGTGATTGGTAAGACTGCCGAGTAATCCGCAAGCGCAAGTTAGGAAGTCTGGAGTGTGGAGAACCCGACTCGCAATTCGTAGGCCATCGGCGTTCAGGATATCAGAGATTTTTATAGCGACCAAACGGCTCGTTCATCCGGCCAATTGCCGCATCCACTCGCCACAAGCCATTGTAGGCGGTCTTTAAAAGGAAGATAAACCGTAACTACTCAGTGGGGGGCACGAGCATCATCAAGTAGGGGTACTATGTACCCCTACTTGGACGAATTGGCGTAAGAATCATTGCATTACGGAACTTTAGGCGGCTCTGGCATCAACGGTTTGCCCTGAAAGGCTTTCTGAACATATTCAGATACACGAACGACGACGGGGTTAACGGTCCAAGCAGAACTGGATACGACGGCCTACCCGACGGGCTGGTCCATCTCAATTGGGTGCCCGAGAACTTTCATGGCGAGTGGAATTATGTGATCGCCCCACAACCCCAAAAGTAGTAAGTTATTTTGCCGGCAGTCCTTAGTGGCTGTTTAAAACCCCAACCACAATCGCTACAATGAGTGCCATCCAGATATAGGCCACATATTGAGTGACACGTCCGGACTGAATTTGTCTTAAGTAACCGGCAACCCATCGTGCAGTCACCAAAATGGGACGGTAAAGATGCTCCTCTAGACGATAGACGATGGTGTGCCGATAGAAACGAACTCCTTCGACATCTACCCGAGAACGTTTCAAACCATAAAACGCTCCGAATGCAAGCCGGATGGGATGCACAAACCCTTCGGCAGAAAAACTGGTCTTGCCGCTATACGGCTCGAATCCCCCGGTCCACGGTGCTACCCTTCGCACTTTCCTACCGTGTCGAGCCCATTGTCTAAGCAACCATACTAGTCCTACCAGGACAATGCCCATTCCTAGAAGAACGTAAGGATCTCCTACGGAAAACGCCTGAGGAAAAAGCACTGTGCCAGATGCTCCAGGAGCCGGAACCAAATTGACCCCAATGGGTATCAATGGAGGCGCTGCGTGAGGATTGACGAAAGTGTCAGCCAATACATTTCCTGGGGTACTCAGTATAAACGCCAGAGAACGATTAAGCCAGGGTAGAAACCAAGGAATGCCCGGGCCACTAATGAATCCAAGGATTAAGGGCAACGCGAGGCCGTAACGAAAACTTGCCTTTGGTTCCGCTGCATCTTCCCACCCTGTTTGATGCAAAGGGCCCAAAAAGATGAATGCAAACCAACGAAGATATGTGGCTACTCCCAATGCCACGGCAATCGCAATCAAAACCCCCGCGATAACCAAAGCCAAATGCGTCAGCTTATCCGGTGTTCCCGGACTTAATGGTTTTAGAATAGACTCCAGTAAAAACCATTCGCCTAAGAATCCTCCCAGAGGCGGGACGGCAGCTAGTGTGACGGCAGCCCCTAACGTCCATCCCCCGGTCCAGGGAGCCCTGCGCATAAGACCGCCTAGTCGATCCAAAGTATGCCCCCACTGCCCCGTAAAATCAGTGGCAGTAAACAATGTGAATTTAGCCCCTGCATGCATCACCAAGAGGGTAATGGCTCCGTCAAGTGCCATAGTAGCGGCGATATTACCCGGATCCAAACGAGTTTCGATATGCCAAACGCCTAGTGCGGCAAACACCAATCCCATAATCTCCAATGTCGAATACGCTAGAATACGCTTAACGTGACGGGAAATGACACCATACAAAGCACCAGTAAGGGCCCCCAAGGTGCCTAGCACCAACAGCACCACACCCCAGGTGATTCCTGGATGTGTCAAATTGTCTAATGCCAAGATGCCGCTGATGGCCAAGGCCGTCAGAAGACCGGAGTATATCCCAGCAACCACTCCTGGGGCCTCAGGTTCCGCCATGGGGATCCACACCATAACCGGAAACAGACCCGCCTTAACCCCAAAGGCAATCAAAGCCAGTACCATGATGCCGTTAATAGCCCATGGTTTTATGGTCCCGGCCGCAAATTTTAATGCGCCGAACCCGTCTCGAAGATTGCTCATTGCATGGGGCATGACCCAAGCCAAAGCCAACAACAAAAACATGCCCCCCAGTTCGGACAGCGCTAAAAGCGCCCATCCGGCATTCCATACCGGACGAGCACGTCGGACCGACACTAATCCAAGGTAGCTCAGTCCTGAAATAAGCTCCCATGTAATCAACAGCATTAATCCACTGCCACTCCATAAGTAAAGACCCACCGATACCTCGAGCGGCAACAATGCGTATAGAATTTTCCGCCGAGCTGGGTGAGACAACAGAGCCAGATCCGACGCGAGAAACAACAGCCCGGCAACAGGAGACCACAATTGAGCCAACGGTAGCGGTGCTAATCGCAAACTAGACCAAGGTGCTGGCAAGGCGAGGTTTTGCGCCGTCAATGGATTTAAAGAAAAGGTCATCACCATCAGCGCCACAGCTCCCGCGCCGAACCACAGCGCAAGCCAACCTGAGGACCGTCTCGACGCCAGGGAATCCAGCCACGCTGCCGCCAGTAAACCGATAAGTAAAAAGACCAGCCACCCTAGAACCCACAATTCTGGTGTCATTCTAAGTAGCCTCCTGCGCCAGACGAGGGTCACGCCCGTCGACAGCCCATAACAACCCTCGGATGATATCACCAGGTGACGGTGGACAGCCTTCAATAGACAAAGTGACAGGAATGATTCCAGATAATGACCCTATAACACCCGGTGCAGTTTTGAAGATGCCTCCAGAAATAGCGCATGCCCCTAATGCGATCACGCGCTTCGGTTCGGTCATTTGTTCATAAACCTCCCTAATAATTGGCGCCATGGTCTCCGTAATCACCCCGGTTATCACTAAAATATCTGCGTGTTTCGGCGATGGGGTAAAGCTAAAACCGTAGCGGGTAAAATCATAATCGGGCCCCGACAATAAGCTAAGTTCAGATTCACATCCCTGACAAGACCCGGAATCTAGTTGACGTACCGCCATAGCCCGCCGAATGTAACGAGCTGGCATAGTGCCCGGCTGTATTCCCGAGTCATCCTGATGGAGCATCTGTTCCACCGTCAGATCTTGTTGAGTGGGAAATCCGGTCGTGTGTGGCCGCCGCACAATATTACGCAACCAATGCCAATAATACGTAGCAAGCCCTCCTTTTTAGCGTTATCGCGCCATATCAGGCAATACCTCTAACCATCCCATCCAGCCACGGTGTAGTTAAAGCTCGCTTCGATTATCGGAAAATCTTGCAGGATATTCTTATTGGCCATGGCCGGAGGGACCACATACCAGTTGCGAGCCGACGGTGTTGCCATATCTAGATGCTCTATCGTCAAGTTACAGGGATTAACCACCACGCGATATACCAGAAGGCCACGAGGTGCTTCCACAATTCCCACGCCCACTGCAACGTCGTCAGCAATTTCGGATTGCTCTTCGAATCCACCCAATGAACGAAGGGCATCCGGGTTCCATCCTCCGATAAGGCGCCGTAGAAGCCCCAAACTTTGTTGGAGTTCAATGGCCTTAACAGAAAATCGGGCATACGAATCAGCCCCAGATTCCAACGGAGGCGCCAAGTCGGTTTCTGCATATCGCAAATAAGGACGGATGATCCGCATATCGCAGGCCCGTCCAGAAGACCGTCCTGTCGGCCCCACCGGTCTCACAAATTCTATCGTGGTTTTGGGAATGGTTCCCGCTCCGTGTAACCGATCCAAAAATGACGTCGTATTCTCCAGTCCATCGTGGATTCGATGAATATCATCTAAGATTTCTACTATCTCGTGTCCGATCATTGCGGCGTTTTCTTGGAAAAACGATTTTGGCAGGCGAATCCCCCCTATTGCCAAGACGTCTCTAAGATACCGGTGGCCAAACAGGCGAAAATTCAAACGCAAAATCGATTCTTTATGGTGGAGATATTCCATCTGGGGCACTGGAAGTCCCGTGGACACGGAAAGCGCGGCCAAATCTCCCAAATGGCTGTAGCTCCGCTCCAGTTCGGCCATAATCATTCTCGTGAGCGTCACTTCCGGGTCGACCCCTATCTGCAGCGCATTCTCCACAGCAAGACAATACGCTAACCCGTGCGCAAACGCCGATGTCCCGGTTACTCTCTGTGCTAGCCCCAGCACGTCGGCCAACGCCTTTCCCTGACTCAGTTCCCGAATATGGCGCTTCTTGAACCCATTCGCCAACTCCAGGTGGATGATTTCGTCTCCCATCACATGCAGCCGATACATCAAAGATTCAGACACATCTGCACGCACCGGGCCCAGCGGGTATAAAAAGACGCCTTTTCCGTGAACACGCCTTTCGACATGTTCTTCGCTGTTCCACGACAACGCGGGCAAAGTATCTTTTAATATTCGTTCAGCTGCAAGGATATCCCCGGCTCCAAAGTGGGATGGCCTAGGTACTTCCGATAAATCGCCGGTCAGCCGCCACTCATGTAATATCCCCGTGGTTGGGGATAACAGCAACGCAATTAACTGGTCGAGATGTCCTGTCAACAACACCACATCATGATCTTGTCGAAGCGCGACCAGACGTTTTTGCCAGTTATTGGGGTTGTCTGTTTGCTCAACAACATGCGGACTTTGAGCTTGCAATAGTGTCGCCACAACAAAATACCTCCCGAATTCCTGGGTTATATCGGACTTTTCAACAGTTCATGCGCTAAATGATGCCAAAGGGGGTGCACGACCAGTGGCATCCCGACTCCCCCCACAAGGACGAGCAGTGCCAACACCAAATTCGGTGCCACCAGTGCCCAAGGTTCCCTAATTTTCGCCAGCCGGTCCTGAGTCCCCGGTACCCAAAGCCAATTGGGGATGCGCAATGCAATCCCAGAAAATATAACTATCAACAAACCCACCGCGATAATATCGGGGATCCGGTTACTGGCAGACTGGAATCCGCCCACCAAAATCAGCCATTCGCTCCAAAATGGGGCGAATGGCGGCAAACCCACGATCGCGGCGGATCCAAGCGCCAGCATGCCCCCGGTCCATGGCGTGCGTGCCAAAAGCGCCTTAGCTCCTTGGGTCGACTCGGACGTGTGGTACAAAAGGCGCACCGTGCCGGCATTTTGAAACAATAAGGTTTTGCTAGAGGCATGGGTCCAAATATGAAACACCGCGCCTACTAGAGCAATACCGCCAAATCCTATCCCCAGGCTGATAAGTCCAATGTGCTCAATACTGGAATACGCCCACAATCTTTTCAGGTCCGTCTGAAATGCGACAAACGCGGCTGCCACTAACAATGATAGCAGTCCCAAAATAATTAACCCGTCTTTCAAGTCTTGGGCCGGCACCGTAGGGGTTAAAACACCGAACAGGTGGTATACAATGACGACAGCTCCCGCGAGCTTCAACCCAGAAAGCAATGCAGAAACCGGAGCTGGGGCTTGACTGTGGGCGTCAGGCAACCAGGTGTGAAATGGTGCGAGACCAGCTTTGGTTGCATAGCCAATCATCGCCATATAAGCGCCAATTAAGATCCACCGCGCTTTTCCCATATGATGACCAATTGCCGTCCAAGTAGCATAGTCCCACTGACTGATCGGATGGCCGGTAGCCGCCAAAGCCACTGCCGTGCCCACCAAAGCAGCTAAACCGCCCGCCTCAGTCACCAAAAGATATTTCCAGGCCGCTTCAATCGCGCCCCGATCCCTGGGCGTTCCAACCAGAAACACGGAACTCAAGGTTGCTGCTTCAATTCCCAGCCATAACCACAAGAAGTTGGTCCAAATCGCAACTGCCACTAGCGACGCGATAAAGATCAGAAGAAGACTGCCATACTGTTTGATTTGTGCGTCGTTCCAGTGCAAATGTTTCGCTTCCGCCCGTACATACGGCTCAGAAAACCATAGCGCTATCACCGAAATTACGGCCACAACCAAGTAAAACCACGTCGCCAAAGCATCGGGCAGGTGCCACTGATCACCTGCTAACAAGGCCAAAGAAACGACCAATACCCCGATAGCCGTTCGCTCCAACCATATGGCCCACGATGCCGGCATTACCAGAACGAACACCGCAAGGACAACCAACACCACTACTGGTAGTGCAAGCGAAATGCTCATCACCCTGTCAACTCCTCTACATCTCTGACGTCCGTCGTATGCAGCAGGGTGAAAATTTTACGCGATAGCCACGCGAGTAAAACAGCGATAGCCAAGGCGGCCAGTTCCATGCCCACCCCTGCGAATTCCGGAAGCGGCCCAGCCACGGATACGGCCAGGACACCGGAAACGGTGTCCAAACTCAAGAGCGCCCAAGAAAGACTCCAGGTTTCATACCGCGCCGAAAGATGAATGAAACTTATAAACCAAGCCCCTATTAAAATCCCCGACATCAAGGGGCGATCCAGCCCGGGCACCTCACCTAGAGCCAGTCCTGCTGCAGTGACGATTGCGGCTACCATCAATAAAAAGGCCATACCTACTGCGCTTTTCGCTCCATAGTCTTTGGACGCCACTTCGCCGTGAGAAGACAGAATCCGCGGGATAACGATTTCTTTGATGGCCAGTACCAACCCGACATCAAGCCACAGCCATGGTTCATTATTAAGAGCCAGAACCGCCAATAGACCTGCCTCTCCCACCGCCTGCAACCGATAACTGGCTTGGGCCGATCGATGAGCCTTTACCAACAACAAAGATATCGTCATAATCCAGATTAATGAAGCGAACATTCTCCCTAATAACTGTTCTGTCATCACCCGGTATCTCCCTCTGCAACAACATGTTTCTTGGTACGGCAAAGTTCCGCACAACCAAATGTGCCGCTACCGTCGCTGTCGTTTAAATGCCGATCCCGATAGCCGCGCTAATCGCACCGACGAAAGCCAGCACGACGGCAGCAGCTAGAAAATCCACATTCCGAATCAGCCGTAATTTAGCAAACCCTGCCTCAATAGTGACCAGTATCAGCCCTGCCGCAATAATTTTTAGCGCCACCAAAAACATGGCTAAGAGTATCGCCATCGGAGCTAGTGAGGTGGACAATCCCCATGGGGTCAGCAATACATTCATCATGATGATGTTTAACACCAAAAATTTCATCCACCCTCCCCACTCGTAAAGAGCCAAGTCTTGGCCGCTGGACTCAAAGGTCCGCGCAGGATCAATCATCGAGAGTTCTTGGCTCGATGAGGGATTGTCTACAGGAATTCGGCCTGTCTCCGCAATCAGCAACATAAACCAACCGGCCACTACCAATATATGGGCCGGGCTCAAATTCCACGGTGAGTGTGCCAATGCCTGATTGACAACAAATGGAATGGTGGCTCCTGCCGTACTCGCCGCAATAAATATCAGCAAGAGGACCAAAGGTTCGGTAAATGTGGCAATGAGGCGAATGCGGCTAACCCCGAGCGCAGGATAGACACTACCGCTGTCCAGAGATGCCAGCAAGAGTGCAAGTCCGCCGCCTGCTAAAATCATCCCTCCGCCCAACATATCTCCCATCCAAGCAAACGGTAGTGGAAATGAGGTGAGAACCGGTATCAACATGGCAACAATGGGCGGTGCCACAAAATACAATATGGGTGCCCACTCGGAGACCCAACTGGTTTGGTGGGAACGCACTGTCTCTTTATGCCACCACTTCCACAAGTCCCGATAAGGCTGCCAAATGGGAGGGCCATATCGCCGGGCCAAGCGCGCGCGATAACGTTCTAAAATACCTTTTAACAAAGGCGAAAAGAACAACACAAATAAAACCTGGAGCGC
Organism: Bacillota bacterium; assembly: GCA_021797515.1. Classification (GTDB taxonomy): domain Bacteria; phylum Bacillota; class Sulfobacillia; order Sulfobacillales; family Sulfobacillaceae; genus Sulfobacillus_C. The sequence continues at coordinate 39,269 of JAJZZP010000032.1, forward strand.
TTGAACGACATATTGATTCACACCCATCCCCCGCTCACAATCGGATATCCCCACGAAAAAGCGAAACGGCCCCTGTACACCATAAGTGTCAGGAGTCATTAACCGCCACTGGGGGTAGTTTCGGACTGCTGAGTCCGGGGCGGATTCCATCGCCCATAAATCCATGTAATAATCGCAGTGTAGCAAGTCACGCTATAGTCGTCAACGGTGGTGTTGCACTCTTTTGATTTAAAGCGATAAACCAAGGTGCCCCCCAGTTATTTGGTGTACCTATCGGCCACTTTGGACGCACCAAAGGAATACGGTTTGATCGCAGCATGATAACCGCTACCCACAACCATTCCCACAATCTCCCGAATCAACTCCTTGGTGTCCCCTTGTTGTCCTACGTCAATGTGAATTTCCACATCGATGTCCCCAAAGCCGGATCGCTCCAACCAGGTCGTTAGACCAGCCGCAACAGTCAAGCTCATGGATGTTTCATACATAATTTTCTGCCGCAAACTTTTTATCGCCCGACGCCGGGACTTGTGAAAGTAATATCGGCCACCTTTACCCAAATGGTGCACCACGATAGCAGTGACAAATATAGTTTCTTGGCGCGTGTGAGAATCCGTGCCAATAATCAATTTGTACCGATCATTAGGGCTTTCTGTCATATACGCGAGCAAATCCGTATAGGTATCTTCCACCGTTAACCGCCCTTTGGTGGGACTTTCGAACACCATTCCTCCATCACCTCGTTTGGCTCGGCAGTAACCGAGCTAACACAACCCACTCCTCGATGGTAAGATTTTCAGCACGTGCGGTAGGGCTTAGGCCTACCCCTCGCATTAAGCTTTCCCATTGTTCAGCCGGATATGGAGACTTTTCGCCTTGAGCTAAGGCTTGGCGCAACATTTTACGGCGATGGGTGAATCCGGAATGCACAACCCAGTGAAATTCTGGAAATCCAACTGGCAAATCTCTCCCATGAGTTAATTTTATCACTGTAGAGTCCACTTCGGGAACTGGATAGAAGTGAGACTGGGATATGGGAAACTCCCTTTCTATTTTTGCATTGTAGCGCAAAATGACGCCCAAGGCATTGCTCTGGCGTGAGCCCGGTTCAGTGGTCAGACGTTCGGCCACTTCTTTTTGGACCATCAGGACCGCTGTATCCCACGGTACACCATCCCCAGCGAATTTTGCCAACAGCGGCCCAGTAATATAGTAAGGAAGGTTGCCGATAAAGGTCAGCGGCGCCGTCAAACCGTACTGTTGAGGCACATCCGACCAATCCAGCGCCAACGCGTCTGCTTCCACCACGGTAAGTCGACCATCAAATTGGCCTCCCCAGGTTTGGGATAGAAACCGAGCCCAGCGGCGATCCAATTCGATAGCCACCACTCGCCAATCCTGTTCCAAGAGGGTCAGTGTCAATCCCCCGGGACCTGGCCCAATTTCCACCACTTCGTGGGATCTTTTGGGCAATAGATCGGTGATGCGTTGAATCATCCCGAAATTTACCAAGAAATGCTGTCCCAACGGCTTATAAGGCCCCAATCCTTGATTTTGCACAAGGTCCAATATGCCGGTACGGGTTCTGGGATCGATCACGTGTCGTATGCTACCGCCTGTTCTAGTTGAGAATGAAAACCGTCACATCCCGCACACCCCAGTTGATCGCCTGCCATCCACTATTAAAGCACAGGTCAATTCGGTCTCCGATTATTGCAGACCCAGTGTCCGCCGCAATGGCAAATCCGTACCCGGGGATATAGAGGCGAGTTCCTAGGGGAATCACCGCCGGATCAACCGCCACTACACCGTATTGTGCTTTGAGTCCCGTCGCGGTATACCCATTGGACCATGACGGATCCGGCCAATATCCTGTACTGATCATAGATATTTTTTGGGAAAATTGAACAACTTGGCCTCCCCGTGCGATGAGCTGCGAAGTACCATAGAGCACCACCCGATTACGAGGTGGTTTTACCACCTTGGACGTTAATGTTTTTTGAGACACAGGGCGGCCATCTTGATAAAGCACTTGAATCGTGGTCACTTTCTCACCAGGCTGTCCCGGTCTGCTAATCTCATCGTGCCCTCGAAAAAGATTGGGATCGGGTTGGTATTGGGTAGCAAATGGCAATGATGCCGTCACCGTCTTATCACTAAGCCAACGTCGAATCACATCCAATCTTGATCCAGCCGTCACCACATGGTTCAAACTAGGGTACACCGAATCCAGCGGCCCTAAATGAATTTTTAAGGATTGCAAGATATCCCGCACGCGATAGTCAGTTGTCCAATATTGAAAATGGCGATGTGCCGTTCGAACCCATATCGGAACTGCTTGTTTCACGTACAGAGTGATATTGCCGGAAACTTTCTGGCTGAGACCTTGGGAGACGAAATTATGTGTATTGATGGGGATCTTCGCTTCAGCCAAAATCCGCCGCACGGTGGTTCGAAAAGTCAAAAACTTAATGGTGTGTTCTCCCTGAGGTCGATAATATGTAATGTCGACGTGACGAAGTTGAGTTGCGACCAGCCCAGTTCCTATGGCGGTAGCGGCAGCGGCCCCTAAAAACCACATCCGCAATCCTTGAGATTTCCATATTGTCAAAAGCCGTCCTCCTTTACCCGTCTTTTTCAGATTTTCCAGAAAATTACAACCCACGCCCGAATTTTAGCCTCAGGTGCTCATCCCTGTCAATCCGAAACAAACCACTCCTTCCCAAATAAGGCAAATATTTCTATTCGCAAGACACCCGCGAAAAGAGGGTATAAGCATTCGACATCGTGAACGCAAATACCTCTTTTGTGGAGCAATTTTTTTGAGCTGCTATAATTTCGGCATTACGAATGACCCGCAACGGCTCATTTCGCTGCCCCCGCCAAGGCGCCGGAGATAAATATGGCGCGTCGGTTTCCACCAACAACCGATCGGTGGGAACCCTGGCAGCGACTTCACGTAATGCCTGCGCATTTTTAAACGAGATCGGTCCGGCAAACGAAATATAAAAGCCTCGAGAAAGTAGAGCTTCGGCAAATTCCCAGGAACCAGTAAAGCAGTGCAGTACCCCTCTAATGCCTGGCACCTCATCTAAAAGATCTAGGGTATCTCGCTCCGCTTCCCGCGAATGAACAGATACCGGCAAGCCTAATTCGCGAGCCAGCCGCAGTTGTTGCCCAAACGCGGCGCGCTGAGTCTCCATCGGGCTATTCATATAATGGTAATCCAGCCCAATTTCCCCAATGCCCACCACTTTGGGGTCGGAGCTCCATTCTCGTAGTGTCTCCAAATCTGCTGCATCCACTTCTTTTGCATCATGCGGATGCACGCCAATCAGCGCAGAGATTAACTCAAATTGGCTTGCTAATGCAACTGCACGCTCGGACGTTATCATCGAATAGCCCGGAACCACCATCCCAATGCCTTGAGCTCGAGCCCTCTGATATACAGCCTCCCGATCCTTATCAAACGCCTCATCTTGAAGATGGCAGTGACTGTCACAAAGTTGGAGGTTCATTTTACCCGTGCCCCTTCTGCGAGCGGTGATATCGGGGTTACAATGCTCAAATTCCCCTCAGCCGAACCTGCCAGCAACATCCCTTCGCTTAAAATCCCCCGAAGTTTGACGGGTTTCAAATTAGCTACTAACACGACCTGTTTGCCGATTAAATCCGCCGGTTGATAGGTGGCCCTGATCCCCGACACAATGGTGCGTTCCCGCTCCCCGTCGAACACCGTCAGTTTTAACAGCCGATCTGCACCCGATACAATTTCCGCATAGCGGATAGTGCCTACCCGCAAGTCTATTTTTTGAAAATCATCCAACGTAATCCACTCGGGTTCTGCCGCAGCGAGTTCAATGCGGGGAAACAAGGGTTGCCCCCGTCTGACGCGAATCCCCCTGGGAAATCCGCCAAACGCCGCCTCTTGAAATGCCTTCACCGGGTTATCGAGTCCCAGTTGCTGGCGAATTTTTTGCGGGGTTTCCACGAGAAACGGCGTCAACAGCACTGAGAGCACGCGGCAAACCTCCGCCAAATTGTACAACACCGTGTTCAACTGGGGCCGCAGTTCGGGTTTTCGTGCCAAAGCCCAAGGCTGTTGATCTTCAATATATTTGTTGGCCACGCGTACCAACTCGTTAATTGTCTGTAGCGCATCCGAAATTTGCAGATTTTCCATAGCTGATTCTACCGAACGATAAACACGTGCCACTTCGGCTTCTAACACCCCGTTATCTTCCGAAACATCCAACTCCGGGACCACCCCTTCAGTGAACCGTTCAATCATGGCGATAGTGCGACTTAAAAGGTTTCCCAAATCGTTGGCCAAATCCACATTAATACGCAAAATCAATGCATCCTCAGTGTAATTGCCATCGGCACCAAAAGGCACTTCTTTCAGCAGATAATAACGGACCGCGTCGACCCCGTATTTGTCAATCAGGGTCAAGGGATCAACCACATTGCCGCGAGATTTGGACATTTTGGTATCTCCTAAAAGTACCCAACCATGACCGAAAACGTGCCGGGGTAAGGGTAGTCCTAAGGCCATCAGCATAATGGGCCATATAATCGTGTGAAATCTAACGATTTCTTTGCCCACCAACTGCACATCGGGGGGCCAGGTACGGGAAAATTGCTCCGGATTAGACGTGTACCCAGCAGCAGTCAAATAGTTGGACAAGGCATCGAACCACACATAAATGACGTGGTCGGGATCATCAGGCACCGGGATTCCCCACTTCAATCCGGTCCGCGAAATCGATAAGTCTTCCAAACCGGCTCGCAAAAATGCTAGCATCTCATTTTTCCGCGAAACCGGTTGAATAAAGTGCGGGTGAGTTTCAATGTATTGAATCATGTCCTCTTGATAATGGCTCATCCGGAAAAAATAACTCTCTTGTTGCACCCGCTCTACCGGTCGACCACAGTCAGGACACTTACCATCAACTAATTTAGATTCGGTCCAAAAGGACTCATCCGGCAGGCAGTACCAGCCTTCGTAAACCCCTTTGTAGACATCGCCCTTTTCACGCAGTTGGGAAAAGATTGACTGAACCACCTGATAATGTCGGGACTCTGTAGTGCGAATAAAATCATCGTAGGAAATTCCCAGGCGTGCCCATAGAGGATCTTGAATCCGGCCCACGATTTGATCCACTAATTGTCGCGGAGACATTCCCGCTTTCTCCGCACTCTTGGCAATTTTTTGGCCATGTTCATCGGTTCCGGTTACAAACAATACCGGTTCTCCCAGCAAGCGGTGAAACCGGGCTAAGGCGTCTGCGGCCACCGTGGTGTAGGCATGGCCTATATGCAAATCTTCACTGGGATAATAAATCGGGGTAGTAACATACCACACAGGGCTCCCCATAATCTTCATTCCTTTCTCTGACGAATTGTGCCAACGACAAAAAAATACCGCCACCTCGTTCTAGGGGCGATGTAATCGCGGTACCACCCTATTCGCTGTCAAAAAGACAGCCTTAAGTGTTCGTTAACGGGAACCCCCGGGGATCTTACTCTTGGTTCGCATCCCGACTCCAGGGCCATAATCAGTTCGGTTTTGGGTTCCGGGCTTTCACCACCCCCCGGCTCGCTTTCACCCGTTCCCAACCGACGCTCCCCTTCCGCGTCTTAGTGTTGATATTCTACCAATAGTCTGATGGCACGTCAAATATGTCGCCCCGAGGGGGGTGGTCTCGTTCAACGAGTTGCGATATACCGTATCTGCGAAAAAAGGTGATTCCAGTGTACCGATCACAAAGTCATTAGATTACGCGAAATGTGCGTATGCGAATGGATTCCTCGTTAAGAAGACGCGGAGAGTGTCAAATTAACGGCCACAGCAAGATTACAGCTTGAGCCATGATTCCTTCTTCACGGCCCAGCATCCCTAAATGGTCGGTAGTCGTCGCTTTAATGGAGATCTGACTCGGCGCAATATCCATCGCTTGAGCCAACATTTCTTGCATTTGCTTCCGATAGGGCGCCAGTTTTGGCATCTCGGCCACCACCGTAGCATCGACATTTCCTATAACGTATTGGTTTTCTTTCATCATATCGCACACTCGTTGCAACAAAGTTATGGAATGGGCCCCATCAACCTCCGGCTGGCCCCGTCGAAAATATTGGCCTAAATCGCCCAGCGCCAGTGCTCCTAAAAGCGCATCCATAATCGCGTGCGTTAATACGTCTCCATCTGTATCGCCTTCTAGTCCGAAACGATGGGGAATGGTTACCCCCCCTAACACCAGATCCCGTCCCGCAACCAAAGGATGAACATCGATTCCCTGGCCAATTCGTGCCTGCACCATGGGGTTTACCCGCCTTCCAGTACCAGCCCACATCTTGAGACGTCGTTGAAAATAGCCGATTTCCAATAATTATACGCCTAATCAGTGAGGTTCATTTTCTTCCCGCAGGCGAAAAGAACAACAGCGTTTTTTGAGCAACTCACGGGCCCTAATCAGGGCAACCTCCATTTCGTCAACCGTTTCCATGGGATGGCGCCCTTATTCCGCGAGATAGTTCAGCGCCACTGTGATTGTCTCTACAAGATTCTCTAAGTCCAGCCCCACATTGCTGCAATCCATCGACATGGAATAGACAACCCATAATATATTGGGCGATTTCTCAACACCTCCAAACCGCCTACAGTTAATTTACCCTAACTGATATTGCCGAGCCGACGCAACAAACGCAGCAAACAGAGATTTGGCCTCAGATTCTTTGTCAGCTAAGTCCTCTGGATGCGCCTGAACACCGAGGATAAACCGGGAATGAGAGTCGCGGACGCTCAAGAGCCAGCCAACACCATTCGTCCCGCTTGATGGATCAGATCGGCAATCCGGTGTCAATCGTTGCAAATACCCAAGATTCTCAATTTCCCGACCTACCAGGGCGCTGTTCAGCGGATTTGCCGTAACCCAGGCCGCGTCCCGCACCCTGTTTGCCTTGAGTCGGGATAATGTCCTGCTTCCCGCATTAGCCAAAATCATCCTGATAGATATCGGCCACGGCCGGGGCCTCTTCTCCAAGGCGGCGTATAGAGTTTGGAGCGCTCCCGCCAGTTCTTGTTTTTGCAAAAATGTTTGGATGTGGCTCCCCTGGAGGGACAAGTGCGGAGCGCACGGTCCGAATCACGTTACAGAGTTCCTTATGCTTCCCCCCAAAGGACCGCCCTCAGACCCCGTTAAAAAAACAAAGGGCCCATACCACGCGATTCTCGGCTGTGGGCCCCGTCTTGCATAAAACATTGCTACCGAGTCCTCCGGCACGCTCGCTGTATCCGACACCTCTTGTTGTTATACTCAAAGCAGTACCACTAACCATCGTAGCGTGGCGGAACATGTCTCGAAAGGCGGGAGATATGAAACGAATAGCCATTATTGGTTCGCCCGGAGCGGGTAAATCTACTTTGGCTCGGCAATTAGGCGAGATTTCGGGACTTCCGGTGTTTCATCTGGACCGTCTCTTTTGGAAACCGGGATGGATACAGTCGCCTAAACCCCTTTGGATTGCCTTGCAATCCGCACTCGTCGCCCAAGATTCCTGGATTATCGATGGGAATTATGGAGCAACATTGCAAATTCGGCTTGCTGCCGCTGACACCGCCATTTTTCTGGATTTTCCGCGCTATCTTTGCTTGGGTCAAGCTGTAAAGCGAGCATGGCAATATCGAGGAACTATTCGGCCTGATATGGCACCGGGATGTCCTGAAAAAATCGACAGAGAATTCCTCCGATACATCTGGAGATTTCCCGCATACGAACGGCCGAATATTCTATCCCAGTTGCGTCTTGCCTCTGAACAGGGAACATCAGTGATACAATTGACCGGGCGACAGCAAATGACCCAGTATATTAAAACCATAGAAAGGTGAGTCGACAAGCAGCGTCGGGTCACGACATGGCAGTTCCCGCCTGGGAGGGCGCTCCGTCTCCCAAAAGAATGGGAATCTCAGCAGAAGACCGTCCTGTGCTAGGAATTTTTCATCGCTGCTTTTCCTGAGAGTAAAAGATCGGTTGACGAGTTATTTTTAAATGGACTGTATTCCTTGGCAATTGCCAACAAGTTTTTCAGTGCTGCACCAGGAGAGACAGCGCCACAAAGCATCGAAGTTTTTGGCTGGTGAACCGCAAACCATAAGTAGTACTCCATTTCGCGAGTTCGTTCCCTCATTGGGCATTCATTCCCACGGTCTTTTACCAGTCTGACAACACAAAGCCAAACTGGCTCAGTAAAGTCGCTATCAGGTCCTCGACCGACCCGGTTTCTCCGGTGTTCGTCCATCGGCCGTACCGATCGGCCACCCCGAAGGTAAAGATCTGTCCATGATTCCCACTGAATCGGACCCGATTGGCCTTGGAACCGAATGCATCAAACCCTGCGCCCGCAAGCGGGCGCTCATGGCGTCGCCATAGGCTGCTAACATGATGGGATTCAGCTTACATCGGTTAGCCCCGAAGTTGTCCAGTTAAAGGCATGGCCGTCTACGACATTCCAGGGCTTGATATCCGCCAGAATTCGGGTCGCGAGGTCATCCTTGTTTGAGACGATATTCCGTGCGCTGCTCCCGCATCATCGCTCGAATACGTTCTCGGACGTATTCCGTCGACCGTCTCTCGTTCCGATGGCGAACCACCGCGTTCTCCCCCGTTCTGACCGCCCTGCACGCACGGTTCCACTCCAGCATAGTGAACCGGTCCGACTTTGTTCACTCCTATTGGCCGAGAGAATATAAAGATGCCAATGCAGGGAACGGACTTGCGAAATTGAGTACTAGTGACACAAAAATCCATGAAAGTCGCTAGACCATCCTTATCATCATGCCCATCGCCCGATTATTGAGGGAAATCGCGGAGAAAAACAAAATAACAATACGAAAAATAATGTAGGAAGGCTAGAGCAAATTCTCCTTGTCAGCCTCTTGGCTGAACATAAATTACCGTGAGGCACCCACCCCTAGCGAAACGAGCATCAGTGCCCCCGCCATATCCGGCATTATCGGGGGACTCCAATGTAAGCATATAAATCTGCTGTTAGGATTCCGTGACTCTAGACTTCAGTACGTAATCAAAATACCGCTCGGTCACGCCGTGACCAGTCCAAGAGGCCCGAATCTGGGTTTTTTTGACCACGCGCCGCATTGCTGATAGCAGATGCCGATTACAATCCTGGGCTGTGGCTCCCGTTAACGCGCCTTCGATGTGAAACCCACCAGCCACCGCCTTTATGGCGGCGTCCCCAAGAAGCGATACGACCACAGGTTTTATCGCTTCACTGTTTTCCGTAGTGACATCGGCGACCACCGAAAAGCTATTCTCTTCCATCGGCACCCTCCTGATTCAGAGTCTTCTGTTGTCTATGATATCACATTCCTCGCGGGAACCCTATGCGACCAGCTCACCTCGAGCCCAGTCCTCTCCCAAATCTCATTCCATATACGCAGGGTACATCTCAAAATATCGTGAAAACAACCTGTTTGGATCCTCTTCCATTGGTGGCAGCGAGACCAATGCCGTTGCAGGAAATTGCGGCAAGCGATTAAATAAAGGAGGACTGATACAAGCCGACCGGATGAAGGTCTTCTCGGCTTAATATGGCCACAGTTTGTGCAAAGTCGTGAGGATCATGCCCTAGGTTCATCTGCCAGACGGATGTGATCCCGCAATATGCAAAAAGCCCGTCAGCGTGGGGAAGAACTGGTGTTGTCGGATGCCGAACTGGCGTTCTATGACGCCTTGGAGGTCAACGACTCCGCCGTGAAGATTCTCGGTGACCAAGCCTTGCGGGCCATTGCGCGGGAATTAGTCGAAACCGTGCGACGCAACACCACGATTGATTGGACAGTGCGGGAGAGTGCCAAAACCAAGTTGCGGGTAATGGTCAAACACGTGTTGCGACGCCACGCCTATCCGCCGGACAAGCAGGAACAAGCGACACAAACCGTGGTGTTACAAGCGGAAATGATGGCAGGGAATGTGGAGAAGGACGCGTGACCAGCATCGCAGACTGCACGGTATATTTGCCCAGACCCTGGCCGTTTCAAGTTGCGGTTCCATGAGGAGATTTTATTTTCCTGTTGTGTATCAATATCGCTTTTTTGCGATACACTAAGGAGGGAAGGAAACGGACGATCAATTTTGTGAGACGGATCAGTTCGTGAAGGACATCAGAAGGTTTGATCAGTACATTTTTGCCCAGCTCTATGCGACGCAACAACGCTTTGAAACATCGTGGCATCAGGCTAAGACGCCAGCCGAGATTCCCCGACTGTTTCGGTACAAACCGCTGGGAAAGAAACAAGGACCGTGCTTGACCTCGGAGATTAGGGCGGTGAGCGATAATCATCGATTAACCCTATGCCGAGTACCTGCCATTGGGGATGCGACACCATATGTGTACTGGGTTTCGGTGTGGCGCAAGCATTCCAATAATGACCGATCAGAAGTCAATGCCGCTCGAGATGTATGCAAGTCGCTGTGTTCAAGGGAGGTTGGAAACCATGATCCGCAATTTGCCACAAGAAATTGTCAACGATGACCAAGCGCTACGTGAATTCATAAAGACCGATTGGATCTTAAGTATGATGTTAAATCTAGAAAAAGTTCGGAAGGATAGTCATTACTCGCAAAAAGATTTGGCAGAACGTCTGGGCACAACCCAATCGGTGATCTCAAGAACCGAGAGCGATAGTACAGGTGGGATCTCTGTACGTCGCTATGTGGAGTGGCTCTTAGCCTGTAACGTTGTGCCAAAGGAACTGGCCGTGAACCCCTGGATCAAAGTGAAAGCGGAAGCTTATATGACCAATAATGCTTCACCGTTGTCGGGAGAAAACTTCGCGCCGAACTCAAACATGTCCATTGACGTCTCTTCATCTTTCACAAGTCCCGACAATAACGCGACCCCGGATATTCCCGTGGTGGCGGCCTAATGACAAACCTCACTCTGCTGTCCGCCAGTCAGGCCTTTCACTATCAGCCCGATGATATTCGCCTGTCCTATTTGTCAATGGTGGAGCCATTTAACACCATCCAACACGTCTTTCAATTTCGTTCAGCCAGTTTGAGTACCCCCCGTGCAACATTTGCTCCGGTGGAGTTGACCAATCCCCCCGGGTTGCAATATGAATGGGGACAAGGAAACATAGATAATATCACGTTCCCCATTCGACTATTGACCGTGGATAATCGTCGCGTTGTGTGGGAAATTGCGGGTGCGCACACGGAACATATCGACGGCTTAATGAGCCAGTTGCTTGAGATCTGCAGTATGTTTCAACCGGAGGATGGCGATGCAACGCTAGGTCCATGGCAGTCAACGAGTTGGTTTTCCGAATTATCGTTTACACTTGACGTGAGTATCGCTAGGTGGAAGGAGAAAATGGCGATTCTCAAAATAATCGACGAAGCACTCTATCAGGTAATCCCGGCAGAAAAGCACACCTTTCCGTCTATTTATGTTCACAATTACTTAGAACACGAATCCTACCCGGGAGACTTTCGACCATGGTATGGATCCAGATATACTCTGTCCTTGCGCCAAGGAACAACCGTAGGAGACAATACGTTTTATAGCGCAGCTCCTCTAACGACTCATCAGCATATTACGCTGATAGAGCGTATTGAAAAATTTTTGAAAGGTTAAGATTGCTAGGGTCATTTATCGCAAGATGCCCCTATTAGACAATACGCTACTCACTGTTGCGATCGTTTCGGAGCCCATGAGCAGATATTCGGGACACCTTGCCATTGAGGCAAGGTCGGTCTCGAATGTTTCATGGATCGGTATCAGTTCAAGACGGCCAAGGACAGTGGTATTCTCAACGACCCCACGAGTGGTCGGATGACGCGCGATATATTGTGGATTTGTTGAAACGGGTGGTGCGGGTCCGCATGGAAACGTTGCGGATTGTGGAGAAGCTCCCTTCGTGGGAGAGATAGCCATGGTCACCGGGCTTACCATTGTTGCGTTGGTGTTGGCTGCCCTGAACGCATGGGTCGCGGTTCGCACTTACAGATCACAACAGGGTAGCGAAAAACTCTTTGGCCAGATGAACGACGTCTTACACCAGATGGAGCTGCTCCAAAAAGCGATGAATGCCCGGGATCTGCATTTGCGGCAAGAATGGGCCCGCACGGCGGTTCACACACTGATTACAGCCCTCCGTCGGCAAGTGTCAGTGCTTGACGGTCAGTGGCAGGGGGTTCCTCCCGAACTCGATCCATTGGAGCCGATACGCGTGTATGAAACGGAATTATCGTGGATTCCCACGTGTGCATGGAAAGAAAAATGCCAAGACATCTTGCGTGCAGTAGGACCCCTGCCGCTGGGGTCGGGAGCAGGCCTGCGTGCTGGCCAATGGAACACTTTAACAAACGGTTGCCGTGATTTGGTGCCAGCAGGCCAGTCGCCTCTTTGCGAGACTTGTCTTCAAGCTATTGACGAAATGCAGGGCTTTTTGCAAGGCTTTTAAGACCCCAAAATCTTCGCAGCCTGGACACCATGTCGGGTGGTCACGTTCGTATCCGGATCATATCGATATTCATCACGTTCCCCACTTTACGTCAACAGTCCACAAATCTTCCACAGTAATTTGGCATGCCGTCATGCTTGCGAAAACCTTTGATCTTGTCTCCGACGCCCAGATGTTGCGCCAAGAGACCGGCCACCTGACCAGAATAGCTTTGTTCCACGACGATAATCTCCCTGGATTCCCTAAGTCCTCGCAAACTCTCACTGGGAAAGGGCCTTAGCAGGTGCAAGGCTATAACCGACGAGTTATCCTGTTCCTCTGCCGGTAAAGCGAGCCACCATTCTAACAGTGGAAAGACAGAGCTTCCCACCGAGATTTCTGCATTTGGGCTCGGATCGCAGGATCTTCTTGCCAGCTCCGGTGTCATGCTCGTCGCCCGAGGTAACAAAGGGAGTTTTCATGGGAGTGCCCGGAAGAATTCGGAGCCCGGGCTCACGGTGATCTGTCCGCCAATAACGCGCATGCACGTCACCTGCGTCAGAATAGATATTCCGATCTACCGACACCGTCGGAAACTCAAAGTCTCGCAGGGTTACCGATCCGCTAAATTGAAGGCCGTTTGCATATCCAAGAGTGCAGTACCGGGGTCGATCGGGGCCAAAACAATGCGGCCAAAGTCGCCATGTCCCGCATAAATCATATGGGCTAGGTCTCCTTGTTCATGCTTCGTGGGCATTCCGGCGCTGGGCCCTGGCCGTTGGGTATCAACAATGACCGCCGGGGTTCCCGTCATTGCTGCATATCCTAATGATTCGGTCATCAGCGAAAGTCCCGGTCCTTAGGTCGCCGTCATGGCGCGTCCCCCGGTCTCAACTTTGAAGAATTTCGTAAAATTCGACACTGTTTTTGGGGGGTGACAAACAGGAGTTCCGAGTGGCATGATGTCGGTAGGGATTACCAAAAATTACCACTCGGAGGTTCTTCTATTATGGCATCATAAGAATCTTGATGCAACCCCCTCCGAGTTTCCAGGAGGAATGTGGTGATGGAGATATGGATGACGTTGTTGGTGAGCCTGTTTTCGTCGGCAGTGACCGCTCCCGGTTTTGCGCAATTAGCGCACGATTTCAGTGCGTGGATCCGGTATCCGGGTCGGCATACGTGGACGCATTTGTGGCGGATTATGCCGGCTGATCGGCAACCCAGCTATGCGAGTGTCGTCGGTTGGATTCGGTGTGGACACTGGGATCCGACGCGGTTGTGGGAGGGTTGGGTCCGGTGGGCGGATGCCCACCTGTTGCCAGCAGGGGACTTGCTTGGGGCGGCGGATGATACGCTGTGGCATAAAACCGGTCGGCATGTGGCGCATGCAGGATACTGGCGCGATGCGGTGCGGTCAACGGAGACGCAAGTGGTGAAAGCGTGGGGCCTGAATGTCGTCCTGTTGGTGGTAATTTGGAGCCCGCCCTGGGGCGGGCATCCCATTGCCTTACCGATTAATCTCCGGATTCATCGCAAAGGAGGCCCCACGCCAGTGGAATTGGTGGCCGTCATGATTCAGGAGGTGGCGACATGGCTGCCGCACCGGAGGTGGACCTGGGTCGTGGATAGCGGGTACACCGCATTGGTCGGGTATCCTTTGCCTGAAGGGCACATCATCGAGTCACGGATGCGGAAAAACACCGTCGTCTACGACCTCCCCCCAACGCGACGGCGGGGCCAACGGGGACGTCCGCGAGTGCGAGGGAAACGTCTTCCCCCATTGTCGGGCATTGCTGCGGGCTTGTCCGTGGCGGTGTGGAAGACCGTGATCGTGTTACTCGGAGGGAAGGTGCAGGGGAGCGGCAAGTCGCGACGCTCCCGGTCATTTGGTATCCCCATCAGGTGGCGCGCCGCATTCTGTTGGTCTTCGTGAGGGACCCCGCTGATCCGGCCACAGTGACCGTGTTTTTTACCACAGACCTGACCCGCCCGGGTTCGGCAGTCGTCCAGACCTATGTCTTGCGCTGGCCCATCGAGGTCGCCTTCCACGATGTGAAGCAATATTTAGGGGGCGAGGACCCGCAGTCGTGGGTGGATCCGGCGCCGGATCGCAACGTCGCGTGAGGATTTCTCACGTATACGCTGGTGTGGGCCTGGGTGGGACAAGCTCTCTCCCGTGACCGCTCCGGCCACCACGGCCACCTGAGCTTTCATGAGGCACTGGCGGCCTTACGGACGGTCCTCTGGACCGGGGAATATTTCCAAAAAGGCCCCGATGGGGCCTATGCCGACGAAATTCTCGCTAATCTCCAGCACATCTTAGCGTACGCCAGTTAGAGCCGGGTCGAATATTGCGTAAACCGCTAAACTTGAGCCCGGTATATTGTGCTCCAATTACCATCATTAAAGCCGCGATTTCATCCTCCGCCTGAACCACAGCACCGCCAACCGCTGGCAACTCCTTGGCCATCCATTCCAAAATATCGCTCGCCGGAGTAATAGGATAGCCGAAAAATAGTCGACAATTGGCCATTAGGGCTCCCACGGCCATTGCCTCATTGCCAGACAACACGGGGGCAGTCTGACCTAAAGGAGGCAAGTTTATGATGGGTACGCCGACTTCTCTGGCCCACCGATATCCAGCCTGTACGCCTCTAAGGTTACTCTCAGCCACCGCCTTACCTTTGTCGTGAAACTGACGACGGACTTCACCCGTGATAAGGTTCAATGGAATGCCTAACAAAAAGGCGGATATACCTAACGCCACAGCGTTGCGGTAAGTTTTGCCGCGAACACTTTTGCCCAACGCCGACAAAAAGGCGGAAGCCATCTCGCTTGCGTCATCCACCATGACCCGTGTCCCCGACCCAATCCGAGGAGAATAATGGGATAAAAATTCTGCCTCTCCCAAAATAACAAGAGCACTGTGTTTCCTATGCCCATTTTTAGCTTGGTCGGTAATCCGTACCTCATGAGAGGTCGTGCCGCCCCTGATGATGGAGGGAAATTCCCTGAAGGTGACGACTCAATACCCGAGACGGCTTACGCAGCGCTCCATAATTTCTCCCGCACTGTCAACGCCTTCGCCTGTTCGCGCGACAAAACATCCAGGTAAAGTCGCTTCATTGATCCGTCGCTCCCTCAGTGTGGGAATGGGGCCTGATGCCCCAATCTTCATATTAGATGTCATAGTGCTTATTGTTCTAATAAGAAAAACTCCACCATCTCATCTTGCTCCACACCTAGCTGAGAAAAATATTGCCCCCGGTAAAAAATGAGCGGGGTATGGTGTTCTTGCTCCCCAAAGTCCTGAACACGCCCAATAATAATGGTGTGGTCTCCGGCCACGATCCCTTGATCTTTTTGGCATAAAAACCATGCGGCCGCGTCATGCACCACGGGAACTCCTCCCAACACTGCAGCCAACTGCGGTTGGGCTTCGGGATGATGCTGCCGACGGCCAAAGATTTCGGAGACCAGCTTCTGCCCTGAATGCAAGATACTAATGGTAAACACCGCATCTGGGGACGCCAAATAGCGGTGCATTTGGCTCACATTGCTCACCGATACCGCCACCAACAACGGATCCAGCGACACGGACATAAATGCATTAGCAGTCATCCCGTGAATTTCCGATCCTTGTTTGGCCATAATCACCGTAATACCGGTCGCAAATTTACTACAGGCCTGGCGAAAGTTCCGCTGTCGGTCTATGAAATGGTTCATCTGGATCGATCCCTCCCTGGGCTATGCCCTAATCGACCATAATCGGTCGATCCGGCAATATCGGATTCGTTGTCGGCATGGGGTTTTCGTTCCAATCAAAAGTGACCATCGATTCATCAAACCACCGCTTTGGAGCTGGTGCTCCCCAAAACGTTTGTCTTTGTGGATCGTCGAGATCCCACCGTATTGGCTCCCAGTCAGGATCTGCCAGTAAATAGTCGCCGGTAAAAAGTTCAATGCGGTTGCCATCCGGATCTCTTAAGTACAAAAAGAAGGCGTTAGTGGTTCCGTGGCGTCCCGGCCCGCGTTCGATGTTGTCCACATAGCCAAGCGCGGCCAGACGATCCGCCGCCGCCAAGATCTGATCTTTTGATGAAGCAATAAAGGAGGCATGGTGGAACCGTGGCCCTTTGCCGTTGGATATAGCCAGATCATGCGATGTTTGCTTGCGATGCAGCCATGCCCCCCAAAGTCGGTCTTTGCCATTTTCCACACTGACGGTATACTCACTCATTTGAAATCCCAAGTGTTCTTGATACCAGTGCGCCGCCTCCTCCACGTGGGGAGTAATATAGTTGACATGGTCTAGCCGCATCACCTCGGCACCCCGATATTGCTCGAACCGCTGCAGCAACCACGGTACCTGGTCGACTTGATAAAAAAATTCTATCGGGAAACCGAAGGGGTCTTGCGCCCGCAGCACACGGCCGAGCGCCCGCTCTACACCGATCTCCCAGTACACGTCAACTCCCAGTGTCCCGAGATATTGGGCTACGACATCTAGATCGTTTTCGCTGGAGACGCGAAATCCCACATGAGCCACGCCAGGTTCCGAAGCCTGTCGCAGTATCAGGTTATGGTGCGTCCGATCTTCGAGGCCTCGTAAATAGAGACGATCGGCATCGCGTTCGGTCACCGTAAGCCCGACCGCGTCGACATAAAATGCTTGGGCGCGATCCAAATCGGTCACCCGATACTCGACATGGTGCGTTCGCAGCACATTGAATGCGTTGCCACCCATGGACTATCCCTCCTGTCCTAATAGGGGATCCGGGGTTTCATTCAGCAAATCCCGAATCAGTTGTTTTGCCGGCTCCTTGTCATAGTTGTGGTACAATGCTCCGGCCATACGGACCGGGTCTCCGAAGAAGAAGCGTTCGTACAGTACTTGCCGATTGCCAAAGGTAGAGATAGCCGTATCCCAAGCCAGTCGAAAGAGCCGGGTCCGATCCACTGCACTGGTGTTCTTGGCTTGATAAAACCGATCAATGTCGGGTCTCAGCTCTGGATTAGTAAAATCTCTTTCCGACGGGATCGCCATCAATCCGCCGGCTGCCAACTGCTGCACAATCTCCACCAAACGCGGATACACTTTAGGGAATGTATTGCGGGCAATATTCAAAGGCGTCCAGTCAGGAGTCATGATCCCCCATTGGTTTAACTTGGCATTGGTTTCACTGGCCACCAAAAAAGCCTTCATGGTTTCCAGCGCAATCACCACTTCTGCCACTTTCTCCTGCACGTGTTGGAATTGCTCAATGCCAATAGTGTCCACGATAAGACTCGTCACGCCGAGGACAAACTCGGCTTTCGCCGTATTTTTAACGATCACCTGATGGGTCATGTGCGGTGTGGCATCTGTATCCGCATACAGCTTATTGCATAGGTCGCCATCTTCCAACACAAAGATCCGTTCCCATGGCACTAATACATCATGAAACACCATCACGGCATCCATTTCTTCAAAGCGGGATCCTAACGGGTGGTCAAAGTGGGACTTGCCATAATCAAAGGTTTCCCGGCAAATCAGCCGCAGTCCCGGGGTCGAAAGCGGCAATGCAAAAGCAAACGCGTAGGGTCGGTCTTCCTCGTTATTGCGTATCACTGTTGAGGGAAAAACCAGAATTTCATCAGCTAACGGCAAAGTGGCTAACATTCGAGCTCCGCGGATAATGACCCCCTCCGAGGTTTTTTCCACGACGCGGGCGGCCAGATACGGATCCGCCTGCTGTGCCGCTGATACCCCCCGGTTGGCTTGGGGCAAAATCAAGGTATGTGTCAAGCATAGATCATTTTCACGCACATATTCGTAGTATTTGCGGACATTATCGCTATAGCGCGAATCTTCCGTGCCAAAAAAAGGCGCCGCGGCGGCAATCGCCATGAGTTCGCTATTGAGATAATCGGGTGCGCGTCCCATCATTCCGTGGGCGTAACGGGCCCAGTGCTGCATCATGGTTCGCCGTCGGGCCAGATCTTCTTTCGTGTGCGGCTGCATAAAGGAGAGTCCTACTAGATTGCCGGTCGAAGGCGATCGGTACGTCATGTCCGGCTGCAAATGCGGATCATGCTGCATGTCATAAAGATGTGCCATGGATTGAGCTATATTGCGAAACGCCGGATGTTCCGTAATTTTTCCCTCTACCTTCTCGCCATCAATCCATAGATCGCGTACAGCGCCATCTAGGTCATTTAGATATTGCTGTCCGGTACGAATTCCCATGAAAAATCCCCCTTAAGTTTTGATGTTACTGTTGAATCACGAGGTGCCCACCCGTGGAATGGGATGGGTGCCCAAAGCCACGTGGACGGTTTTCCATTCGGTGTAGAAATCAAAGCTATAGACACCGCCTTCACGGCCAATGCCACTCCACTTGGATCCGCCAAACGGTGTCCGCAGATCCCGTACATTGTGTGAGTTCAGCCACACCATGCCAGATTCTACTGCTTGCGACACCCGATTCGCCCGAGCCACGTCGCGTGTCCAGACATAGGCAGCAAGTCCGTAGCGAACCTGGTTGGCCATGGCCATGGCCTCTGCTTCATCGTGAAACCGAAGCACCGTCAGAACAGGGCCAAAGATTTCTTCCTGCGCTACCCGCATGTAGGGAAGAACCTTCGTTAACAAAGTCGCTTCTAAGAAATTTCCCTGAAGCCATCCAGATGGACGATTCCCTCCAACGACCACCTGAAAACCTTCAGATTCAGCCAGGTCAATATAACTTTTGACCCGTTGCCAATGCTCCGCGTGAATCAAAGGACCCAGTTCGGTTGTTTCATCAAATGGATTGCCTACGCGGACTCGGCGGATGCGCTCCGCTAGCGCCGCTTCAAAACGATCCGCGATGCTGTCTTGGATCAATAATCGAGAACCCGCCGTGCAGCGTTCTCCATTTAACGTAAACATGCCAAACAAGGTCGCGTCTAGCGCACGGTCAAAATCTGCATCCTCAAAGACGATAACTGGTGATTTCCCGCCCAATTCCATGGAAAACCGTTTTAAGTACTGGGCGCCGTTGCGCAAGATTTCTTGACCCGTAGTGGTTTCACCGGTGAACGAAATCAGCGGTACATCGGGATGGGAAACCAATGCCGCTCCCGCAGTCTCGCCGAGTCCGTGGATCACGTTAAACACCCCGGGAGGCAAATCGGCTTCCTGGATAATGCGGCTCAAACGTTCTGCGGTAATCGGAGACCACTCGGCGGGCTTCAGTACCGCCGTATCACCAGATGCCAAACAAGGGGCAATTTTCCAGGTTTCCAGCATTAAGGGCGTGTTCCAGGGAGTAATCAAACCCGCCACCCCCACGGGTTGACGAATGGCATAGTTTTGAAAGTGAGGCGGGTTGGGGAAGGCTTCTCCGGTCATACGTGTCGCCATTTCGGCAAAGAACCGAAAATTCTCTGCCGCTCGTTCGATTTGGCCCAAGGTTTGTCCAATGGGGATGCCGGTATCCAATGTTTCCAGAGAAGCCAAAGCCTCCCGGTCCTGGATCATGCCGTCGGCAATGCGATTCAAGTATCGTGCGCGTTCCCGGCCGGGCATATCGCGCCACACCACAAAAAATGCCTCCCGTGCAGCACGCACCGCCTTATCCACCGCCGCGACGTCTCCTGACGCTACCTGAGTCAGCGGTTGATTAGTGGCAGGATCCCAATCATCAAACCAGGCATCGCTGTTGTCCACAAATTCTCCATTGATGAAATGACGAATTTTATGGGGCACCAATGCTAGTGTATCGTTCCGGGTCATGAATCAGACTCCTCCTTAACAACCAGGTTAGTTAATACACCCAGTTTTTCTACACTGCATTCCATGAGATCCCCGGGCACCACGGGCGAAATGCCGTCGGGAGTGCCAGTAAGAATAACGTCGCCAGGGGCCAAGGTCATAAACGTCGAGAGATACCCAATAATGTCGGGAATAGAGTGGATTAGGTGCTCGGTATTGCCGTGCTGCCGGGTGACGCCGTTGACCCGGGTAGTAATGGCCAAGTGGCCGGGGTCTCCAATCTCATCTGCGGTCACCAAGACAGGGCCTAGCGGGCAGAATGTATCAAATCCCTTGGCTCTTACCGGAGGGCGAAAGGTATTGCGGATGTAGTCGCGGCAGGTGAAGTCATTGGCAACGGTATACCCCAGAACATATTCGAGGGCCTGTTCCGGCGGTACTCGCCGGCACTCACGGCCAATAACCACGGCCACCTCAGTTTCGTAATGACAATGGGTGGCCCCAGCGGGATATTGGACCGGAGACTGATGCCCGGTCACCGATGATGTCGGTTTAAAAAACAACGCTGGTTCAGGGGGCTCTTCCAATCCCAATTCCGCCGCGTGACCGCCATAATTCAAGGCTAGGCCAATAATGTTTCGCGGTTCTACGGGAGCTAGCCAATGAACCTGGTCCCATTCAAGGCGCCTATGGTCGGGAGTTATCAGTACATTGTCGATGACTTGGGCCGACTTAATGCGTCCTTCGGCAAAAAATCGTGCTAACCGCATTAATCACTCCCTCCTTCTTCCGGCAATACCCCATATTTCCGTAAAATTTTTTCTAGTCCTTGATAATGTTCGTGAGAAATCGGAGCCAGTGGCAGTCGGAGATGCGGACGAATTTTGCCCATCATGCCCAAAGCCGCCTTGAGAGGACCGGGATTGGTTTCCCAAAACAGAGCGTCATTTAAAGAATAAAGATAATAGTGG
Organism: Bacillota bacterium; assembly: GCA_021797515.1. Classification (GTDB taxonomy): domain Bacteria; phylum Bacillota; class Sulfobacillia; order Sulfobacillales; family Sulfobacillaceae; genus Sulfobacillus_C. The sequence goes on from JAJZZP010000032.1 coordinate 60,447, forward strand.
AGTTCCCGCGCCCTTTCCCATTCGCCTTGGACGACCAAATTGTACAAATCGGCCACCTGACGCGGCAAGATGTTGGCGGTCGCGCTAATGTGGCCAGCTCCCCCTAAGGTCAGCATGGGATAGCATAAGGCTTCAATGCCGGAATAGACGAGAAAGCCCCGACCCATGAGATGTAATACTTTGGTCACTTGCTCGAAATCACGGTTGGATTCTTTAATCCCAATGACGTTGTCTGCCACTTGACAAATCCGCTTCACCGTTGCTGGTTCAATATTTGTGGCTGTGCGCCCTGGGATGTTGTAAATCACGATAGGTAAATTGGTAGACCGGGCCACGGTGGTAAAATATTGGTATAGTCCTTCTTGCGAAGGGCGGTTGTAATACGGCACAATAACCAATACCCCGTCGGCGCCCGCCATCTCAGCGCTATGAGTCAGGCGCAGGGTTTCGTCTAAATTCGTGCTGCCGCTTCCTAACAGTACCGGTACCCTCCCGGCCACGGTGGCCACCGTGGTACGAAAGATGGCTTCGCGCTCGTCCAAGGTCAAAGAGCTTGGCTCCCCAGTCGTACCGGTTACCGAAATGCCATGACTGCCTTCTTGAATTTGCCAATTTATCAGATGCGTAAGAGTGTCATGGTCTACTTGATTGGCATCGGTAAACGGTGTAACCACCGGGGTAATGGAACCGCGTAAGCGTTCCTGGATGGATTTCATCTATCGTTGTCACTCCTCTTGGCATGTGTAATGCTTAATCCTAGTCCTTCGTCACAGCCGTCAGCCGGCGTTGCCGGCGATGCGAGCGATAGGACTCCAAGGTTTGTAGCTGATGGCCCTCGACAAGACGTTCGAGCACTTCTGCGGGAGCTTTTTCCACCAGCGACTGCAAAATTTGATAATGTTCTTGTAACGATGCCCGTGCGCGCTCGGGAACCAGAGTAAACATATTGGAGCGAACTCGGTCCAATTTTGCCGCACACGTCGCAATCAGTTCCACCAGATAACGGTTGGGGCAACGTTGGCGGATCGTTTGGTGAAATTGACGGTTTAATTCTCCATATGTCCGCAAATCGGCGTCATCCAGCGTTTGGTCCATGTGCCGTGCTACCGTGCGCAATATCTGATAATCGTCGGGGGTTAAATGCGGTGCGGCGAGTGCGGTCGCCCAGCCCTCCAATCGTGCCTCTACTGTCAAGACTTCTTCATAGGTCTTTTCATCGATGCGGCTGACTTGGGCACCAACATTGGGTTGGAAATCCACTAAATCTTCCGCTTCTAGGCGACGAATCGCTTCCCGCACTGGAATCGGGCTGACACCGAATTCGCGGGCCAAGGCGTCAATCACCAAACGATAACCTGCGACCAACTCTCCGGATAAAATGCGGCGCCGTAATTCTTGATAAACATCTTCGGTCTTTGACACAGGGCATAAACTCCTTTACCTACGAGATTTTCATCCCAACAGAGAGGATGGTGAACTGGATTGAGGTTCTCCTCTCAACAATACTACGCCGACTGTCTCAAGAAACCTTGATGGCATCGTCTCGTGATTGGGATTAGGATAATCCCTTGTGTTCAATAAAATATTACATCATATATGATAAGATATTCAACTGTGAAGATTACCTATCTCTATGCTAATCAAAAAATCTACCCCATCGCCAAGTATCCTTCTGATAGCGCGTGATGTGCCTCCCCGGACGAGCCCTTAAATACCATTCGGCCATGAACCATGATGTAGGCCCGTGACGCCAGTGCCAGCGCTTGCGAGACGTTTTGTTGACAATCAATATAGTTAGACCAGTTTCTTTGGGCTCCCCGAAAAATAATTTCCAAATCTGAAAAGGTGAATGCCTGATCGCATCACCACGAGAATCTCTGGATGTACTATGCAATGGGTACTGGTCGGCTGGCTAAGACTGTGATGGCTCCTTTCGCTACCGATTTTTTGCGCTTGCCATGCAATGCGACGGGCCGCGTGGTAGACTATGAGCAACAGGTCTGACAACCGGGGTGGGGGTTGCCCACCGGAGGGACTACCTCTATTACGTGAAGTTCCCCGCGTTTTGGGACGCGATCTCCACGTGTTTGGCCAACACGTCAACAGAGCACCAATCACGTCTCGATGCCTTGCTGAACCTCCAGTTTCAGCGGTTTATGTCCGTTGCCTAAAACGTTAAATTGGACGCGCACAGTATAATTAACCTGTCTTTTTTCCCTTAATCTTTCGTGCTCAAGGTATAATGAAGTAATGCTACTCCACAGGGATGTTAGTTGATTGCAAAGAGGGTGAAGTCATGGGCGATGAAGTCTGCCCCGTAGAAACCGCGCTTAGGGTCATCGGCGGCAAATGGACGTTGCTGATTTTAAGAGACCTAATGACGGGTCCCAAGCGTTTTGGCGAATTGCGCAAATCTTTGGGTGGTGTGAGCCCCAAGACGCTTTCACTGCGACTGCGTGAATTAGAACAGGATGGTATTTTAACCCGTACGGTATATCCCGAGGTCCCTTTACGGGTAGAATATGCGTTAACGGATGCTGGCGCTACCCTGTCCGATGTCATAGATGTACTTCGTCAATGGGGCGCACAATGGGTCAGGCCTCCTCAGCCGATGTCGACGATTCATCCGATCCCAAAATAAACTGGACATGCACTCCGGGTAGCAGGAGTGTTAGCCTACCTATACAAAATGAAAGTTCCAAGGCATGCGCAGTCCATCAGCCAAATCAGTTGTTCTGAAAGAGGATGCCCGCAGTATCAACGCTCCCGAAGCATACCTCAGCGCTTAAGCCAATCCCCCTTCGCGCGGGTGGGTCTGGGACCACAGGACCGCCTTCTCGAGCGACTGAGTTGCGTTTGGGTCATTTAGCCCTGCTTCATTCCAGAAACAAAATTGCCGACTTTCGTAATCCACACCCCAGGTTCGATCTCGTCGACCGCTGGTTAGGCCCAGCATAGAGTGCGCCCAATGTAAAATCGTTGTCTTGATTTGCACGGGTATCAGGTTCCTATAAATTTCGCCTTTCGTCGACAAATACCAACAAGGGATTGACTATAAATTGGAATTTCTGGTATAGTCCTGGTAGCCAAATGTCGAAGAAGTGAGGTGAACAGAATGAAGTCAACCGGCATTGTCCGTCGGGTGGACGAGCTAGGCCGCGTAGTATTGCCTATCGAACTCCGACGCACACTGAACATCAGCGACAAGGATTCTTTGGAAATATACGTAGACGGTGAAAAAATCATCCTACGCAAATATGAGCCCGCTTGCATTTTTTGTGGTAACGCGGAGAACATCGAAGTATATCGCGGGAAAAACGTTTGCCACGACTGTGTCGTCAATCTGAACATCGAAGCCGTTTAATGCTCTTGGCTAACGACAAAACGATAGAGTTCTCGTTTAGACAGAGAAAATTCGGAGGCGATGCGACGTATCGCCTCTTTTTGCGCGACGCCTTGTGCTACCAATTCTAGGACACGTAACCGCAAATCGCTCCACTCCGGCACAAACACCGGCGCGGGATCGCTGGGCCCTATTACTAACACAATTTCTCCCCGCCATTCACGATCGAATTCGGCCAATTGCAATAGCGGACCCCGCCAAAATTCCTCGTATTTCTTGGTCATCTCGCGTCCGAGCATTACCATACGAGCATCATTGCCTGTAGCGACTAGGTCTGACAATGTCTTCTTAAAGTGGTGAGGTGCTTCATAGATGATCCCCGTGTGAGCACTTTCCACTACGGCGGCCAAGGCTGCACGCCGTTCCTTTCCAGAGCGTGGCAAAAATCCCCAAAACGTGAACGGCGCAGGAAATCCTGATGCCACAAATGCGGTGAGAGCTGCCGTCGGGCCAGGAATCACACTGACCTTTCCCCCTGTTTTCCATAGATGATCCACAAGTTCCTCTCCCGGATCCGACAAGCTGGGCATCCCGCGGTCGCTTACCAAAGCAATGGCCTCACCGGATGCGAGACGGGCTGCAATCTGAGGAATGCGGCTTTGCGTATTGTGTTCATGAAATGATAACAAGGGAGTTTCAATTTGAAACCGGCGGCAGAGTAGCCCAGTGACCCGAGTATCCTCACAAAGGATGAGATCGGATTCCCGCAGAACTTGTATTGCACGGGGTGACCAGTCATGAAGATTGCCAATCGGTGTCCCCACTACGTAAAGCACGCCCGGATCTACCCACCGAACACTGTCTTGAGCCATTTTGCAGCGCCTCCTTTTCCGCATGGCTCCACTGCTTCATACGCCACTCTACGGCTAACGCCTGACGATGAGTCATAGATGGCGAAGCCCACCACAACTGAAGGGGATTTCGCCCCCTGGTATACTTGGCACCGCTTCCCTGCCGGTGTTGTCGCAACCGCCGCTCAACATCGGTAGTAATACCGGTATAGAAGGTATCATCTCCGCAGCGAATAACGTAGACCCGCCATCCCGTCTCTTCTAGTTCTAGCGTCGTATCCACAACTGCCTCAGACGCTCTCTCACAATATCTTGATTGGCGTTTGCCGCAAGCGCATCATAAGCTTGCCACAAGTCTTCCCAAACTCCTAACCACTGACGCTGATGGGATTGGCGAAATTGCACCCGGGCAAAACGAGCTGCTTGTACCACATGGTCTGGTAATAGAGGGCGGACCATCATCCAGTCTTGAGGCAATGAGTCTATTGGTTGGCGGTCCGGCTCCGCTATTACAAAACGCTGGCATCGGCTACGAATGGTGGGCAACACCTGATCCGGATTATTGGTTGTCAACACGAAATGCACGTACGCGGCCGGCTCTTCCACCGCTTTGAGCAAAAGGTTCGCCGATTCGGGCGTCAAGGTTTCTGCTGCCTGAATCCAAATAATTCGTACCGGAGACCACAAAGGGCGATAAAGCAGTGATTGCACGGCCATCCGCACATCGGTCACTTTAATGGTGTGAGGACTAGGACTCAAGAGGTGAATATCGGGGTGGCCCATAAAATCAGTTTGGCAAGAACGGCATCGGCACGTTGAACTAGTTTCACGCTCTTCGCATAAAAGAGCGTGGCACAAAGACAACCCAGGCTCCAACCCAGGGGTACTGGAAACCACCAAGGCGCTTTGCGGAAATAACCCTGCGGCAAAAGGACCAGCTATCAGCGGCCATGAACCTAGTCGGCTCAGGTCTTGATGGCTAAAATTTTTCATACCGGTCCACGTCAACGACAAATACTGTCGCGCCGCCCACAGTCACCTCCACCGGAAAGGGCACATAAGGTTCCCCGCTATGACTAGGGCTTTGTGGCGTTAGCGTTTCATGGCGAACCGAACAGGTACGTCGCAATACCGTGACCACCTGTTCCACATCTTGCTCTTGCACACCAGCGAGAATGGTGGTGTTGCCTTCGCGCAGAAATCCCCCGGTGCTCGCAAGTTTTGTGGCCCTAAAGCCGCGGCGATTCAACTCGCTGACTGCTTGGCCAGCATCTTTATCCTGCAATATGGCAATAACTAGTTTCACACTGTTAACCTCCTCGAAGAGTGTTTATCCATGGCTCTAGGTCTTGACAAATGGCTTCAAAAACGTCTCCCATCGGTTGCGTGGCATCGACAATACGCCACCTAGCTGAATTGCGCAGGGCAAGCTCTCGATAACCCTCCGACACACGGCGAAAATAGGATGCATCGCGCGACTCGATTTGATCCGGCTGAACCTCGGTATCGAACCCTGGCCCTTGCAACCAAAATGTTAGATCCGGCTCCAAACCTCGTGTTGCCAACCGATTAATCGTTTTGACGTCCTCAAGGGGCAATCCCCTCCCATAACCTTGATACGCGACACTGGAATCGATGAAGCGGTCCACAATGACCACTGAACCATCCGCCAAATGAGGACCAATCACGGTTTCCGTCAGTTCCGCTCGCGCAGCCGCAAACACCAAAAGTTCCGCCCAAGGACTCGCAATGGCCACATCGTGCAAAATCACTTGGCGCAATGTTTCTCCCAAAACGGTCCCTCCCGGTTCACGCAATACCACGGTTTCGATGTTCTGCTCATGAAGCCATTGGCTCAATAATAAGATTTGCGTCGATTTGCCGACCTTTTCTACTCCTTCGAACGAGATCAAGAGGCCTTGCCGCACTACTTCACCACCCATACCCATCCTCCCTGAAGCCCGTCTGCTGCATCTAAACCCTCAATGAACCCCGCGTGGATTGTTTGCCACGCTTCGATCCAATTTACCACTTCCTCGGTAATTTGTTCTCCCGGTTGCACTAAAGGAATTCCCGGGGGATAAGGCACCAGTGGGCGGTGCGCAATGCGCCCCACCGCTTCTCTCAAGTCGACGGTCACGGGAGGACCGTGCATAAAGGCGTCCCGTGGAGTTGCCTGCATTATGGGTTTCGGCATTACAAGATGTTTTGGCGTTGACGTTATCGCCAGATATTTGAGAGTGCTTAACATGGAGTGTACCACGGATAGCTTCCCTGTCGGTGAGAAAATCAATGTCACAGCCCCTGGTTCCGTCTTCTCCGCCCATCCCCATTGTTCAACCACCTCCCGTATTTGAGACCCATTACCCATCAATGTCATCTTAGCAGGATCCACCTGGGTACCGTCGGCACTTTTCTCTATTTGGGCTTGTAATATATTAATTTCGGGAAATTGGTGCCATAATGCACGGGTTTGAAGCGCCATCATTTCCCATCGCGACGTCCATCCCGGGTCACGACGCAGCGCCTGGTAGGCGTCGAGCGAACTCATCAATAAATATGAAGGGCTTGAGGTCGATAATAGGTGCCACCACAAATCCACGTCCTCTATCGCAACCAAATCTCCCTGTGCATGCAAAAGCCCTGCCTGGGTTAACACGGGTTCTGTTTTATGTGCTCCATGGGCCACCAAATCGGCTCCCAATTCAAGAGCCGACACGGGGTACCCCTGTCGGCCATACCAATGAGTGCCGTGAGCTTCGTCAACCACCACCGGCACCGAAAACCTATGAGCTACTTCGATAACCGATGCAATGTCGGAGGCCACCCCGTCATAGGTTGGCCGGGTTAATATTAATGCGGCAGTGTTTGGGGTCAAAGCCTCGAGAATTTGATTCGGACAAGCTCCATGAAATGGCTGAGTGGGATAAATCCAGTGGGGTTCCAATCCGCCAATAATCAAAGCTGATAGTGCCGAGCGATGACAGGTTCGCTCAATAACCACGGATGTTCCACGCCTAGCAGTGGCAGCCAAAATTGCAGCTGTCACTGGTAGGGAGGCTCCCTGGACCGAATACCATGATCGCTTCACCCCGAAAATTTCCGCCATCCGCTGTGTCGATTGCGAAATAGGGTCCGTACGATCATTAGTGGGGGTTAATGCTCCCACTTCGGTGAGGTCGTAAGCCCAATTTAGCCATGAACCATCCAACGGCAAGATGGGTCTATGCCCAGGCGTGTGCCACTGCTGTTTTTTTTCAGACAAGTGTGCCTTAATGGCGTCCACCAGCGGCATTTGATTCATGTTGGCTCACCCGCGGTCCGAATTTCTATTGTCGGAGTTAACCCCCATATTCCGCGATGTTGATAAATCACTGCATATTTACCGGCAAATACTTCCTGCCACTCTGAAGTATCTTGACTGAGAAATGTAGCCACAGCCGTTTTCGGTTCCCACAGAACATATTCCACTTGATATTTTTGCCAAATTCGGTTGGGGTTTTGAGTGAGATCTTTCACGGCCATGTAATCTGGCAACACAGGGCTATGCAAATAAAAGTCAGTGCGGCCATCCACAAAGACTTTAAATCCTCGCGAAATTAAATAACCTCCCCAGTGATACATGGCAAACACCCGCCCGTGACGATGTTTAGCCAGATAATCGACAGCCCGAACCGGAACTCCCGTGCCAATTTCTCCAGGCCTTACAATAGGCTTGCTGGCAATCATATACACCAACAATGCCAGGACCACTGGAATTGCCAAAAAAGACTTCACCCGACGAAACTCGAAGTCAGGAGTGAGAGCAGTCGCCAACATTGGCCACTCTATGGCATAATAAGGCAAAAACCTCTGTGATTGCAAGACCGCCACCAAGAGCCCACCCGTTAATACGAATTCGGGCCAATCTATAGATTTTTGGGCACTAAATTCCGCCGCAAGTAAAATGATCACCAACGGCCCTACTATCGTCAACATCATAAAATGAATGTGAAAGTTCGGCGACTGCCATTCTTCAATCATCGCGGCAATTTGCGACGAAAACGAAACATGGGCAGCATAAGACCATATTTCCATCCCATGAGGATTAATCAAGGATGCCATTAACGATACCAAGAAAGACCAGGTAAATTGGGTTCGTGTCATCTGTGATTGGGGGGTGACAAATCTGCCCCGATTAACCGGCACAAACATCCATAACCCATACAGAAAATATACTAAATACCCCAACAAGAAGCTGCCGTGGAGGTTTGTCCAAACCATGAGAAATACCGGCATGATCCAGACCCTGCGTGGATGAGTTCTGGTACTGTCAAGGATCCACAACTCGGCGGCAAATAGGGCATAACTAAGGGTTTGCGGACGTACCTTAGTCAGGGGAGCTAAAGAAGCCCCGACCAGGACCAGTGCCAGCGCGATCTTTGACCACGAAACCTGGGCCAAGCGGAGGCGTCCCGCCACGAATATCCATGCCAAGGTTGCCGCTCCCGCTGACACCAGCCAATAGGCTACAGGTCCAATTCTTGACACCAAACCCGCCAGCAGAACCTCAAATCCCCATTCTTCGGTAACCCATGGGTGCCCATAAAGACTGTAAGAAAAAGGATCCCGACGAATAATCAGGTGGTGCACCCACATATATTGACCGGCCGCCCATTGCCAAAAGACATCGCCGGATAACCCCTGATGGACGATATATCCCCAGATAAACGCAGGTCCAATGAGAAGCAAAGACGTAATGAAAAACCATTGTGGTTTATATTGGGACATCTTTTCCTCCCGCTGAATATTTCAAAATTTTTAATAGAATCCAGGCTGCGTGAACGCGGCAGTCTCTCGAACCATGATCTTATGACTTGCAAATACTTCCCGTGTTCGCCATGGTTTGACCAAAAATATCACCGTTGCTGCGGCCATGGTACCATAATCCACAACGACCCGAACATCAAAAATCGTGCGCAAGGGTGTGGACGCATGGCAAGTCCCATAGACTTTTGGGACTAAACTTTGACCTAACCGAATATGAGGTAACGGGGGGGATTGTACATGAGAAAACGATTGTCCATGTCTCGTCGCACTGCCGCGTGGTTGATGGCCGTACTCGCCGCCCTGGTGGTGGTCCACTACGCTTATCGGAACGTTCCTACAGCATTGACCCGGGCGGTAACTGGGGTTCCTGCCCTACAAGTAGCCTTACGGGGAGAAATCACCCAGTTGAGCCCTAACGCTATAACCGTCACCCTGGAAGACTCCCATGGTGACTTGACACAGTTGACACGCCATGTGGTGTTGACCCACGACACCCAGTTCGTGACATTAGGAAAGCCCTCGGCCACCGGATCCAAAGGATACGGCTATCTGCAAACAGGATATCGCGTGTTGATAAGAGGTCAAGGTACTGTCAACAACGACGTTATCGCTCAAGTTGTCAACGTGAGCTTCCCTCCGTTGAACGGAACCGTAACCCAGGTAAATCAGGCCATGTTAACACTGGCTGTGAAAGGCCAACCACAACCGGCCAATATCTTGCTTACATCGCATACCGCATTTTTTGTACCCGGCGGCCAGTGGAATAGTTTAAAGATTGGCGCTCCCGTTAAAGTCTGGGTTGTCCCCAACCAAGTCAGCGGCTCGGGGTTAACCGCCGTCACGGTTACGGTAACCTCGCAATCAAAGGCAGCACCTTAAGGAGGAAGCATAAATTCCTGATGAATGAATAACGGGAGTGTGGGATACCATGGGTGTTGGAAGTTTCTTAGAGCAGCCACCCCAATGCGGACTGATTCTTTTTTTCCGAAACCGGACGTATCTCGAAGTGAATTCCCAGTGGATGGAGGTGCACTGTCCCACCTCGCTTAGTGATGTCATGGAGGCGTTAGCACAAAGCGGGATTCCATTTGTCGTCGAGGAAGATCCTGTCGAGGATCTGGATACACCCATGGCAGATGGCACCCCGGCACTAAAAGTCATGGTGTATTGGGTGGCCGAGGGCTCAAGAAATTCTTGAGCCCGATATTTTTCACCCTGTTTCGAGACAGACGCAGGAAACCGCGATTTCATGACGAATTCGTTATTAAAACCATTGCCGTTTAGAGGGGGAAACAACATTGCAAGGCACGCCTTTGAATTTTGGTCAAGACATCGTGGACACCTGGGGGCAAAAAGATCCGAATAGTACTGCATTATATGTCATCGATCAGGAAGGTCACTCAATTGCCTGGTCGTTTGGTCAAATCCGTGAAATATCGAATCGCACCGCCTGGTGGCTTAAAACCCAGGGCATTGGGATGGGAGACCGAGTGCTGGTTGTACTCGGTAAAGATCCGTCTTTTTGGCCGGTGATGGTGGCGTTAAATAAACTGGGAGCGGTCCCCATGCCTGGAACCACGCAGCTAACCACCAAGGATCTTTGGTACCGTCTCGATACCTCATCTGCCACACGATCAATAGTATTGCCATTTGTTGCGGACCGAATCGACGAAGCTATGCGGCCCCCATTGGAGGCTCCCATTGTTATCGGGAAGAGCAGTGGTCACTGGATCTCTTTGGATCCCTTTACCGTACCCGGCGCCGAGGAAGACCTGCCGCGGGTGACTGGTGCTCATGATCCCTCTTTAATTTACTTTACCAGTGGGACCACCGGATATCCTAAAATGGTCTTGCACGATCAGTCCTACCCGTTTGCTCACCGCATTACTGCCGAATACTGGCTCGGACTCACCCATCAAGATCTTCATTGGAATGTCTCTGATACAGGATGGGCAAAAGCCGCCTGGAGCTCCCTATTTGGCCCCTGGGTCGCAGGTGCTGGCATTGTCGTCGATCCGATGATCGGAAAATTCTCCGCATCCGATTTGCTCAAGATTTTAACAACCCACCCCATTACCAGCATGTGTGCACCACCCACCGTCTATCGCCTGCTCATCCAAGAACCGCTTGCCGAACTCACTACCAGACCTCTGAGGTCGGTGGTCGGAGCTGGGGAACCGCTGAATCCGGAAGTCATCTCAGCGTTCTCGGAAGCAACTGGGCTCACCATTCGCGACGGGTATGGGCAGACCGAAACCGTGCTTCTGGTCGGCAATGCACCGGGCTCCCCGGTGAAACCCGGATCAATGGGAATACCCGCACCAGATTTTGAAATGGACATCATCGACTCAGACGGCATCCCGTTGGCCCCTGGCCAAGAGGGCGATATTGCAATTAGAGCCCTCCCCCATCGGCCTCCTGGCCTTTTTGTCGAATATCTAGGAGATCCCGAAGGGACGAAAAGCCGCATGATTAGCAACTACTACATCACCGGCGATCGTGCTTTTAAAGATGATGATGGATACTTTTGGTTCGTGGGGCGGGCAGACGACGTCATCATTAGTTCTGGCTATCGCATCGGTCCTTTTGAGGTAGAATCATTGCTCATCGAGCATCCTGCCGTAATCGAAGCCGCTGTGGTCTCATCCCCCGACGCGATTCGCGGCGAGATAGTCAAAGCTTTTGTGGTGCTAAAACCCGGCGTCGTGGGTGACGAAGCCCTCATTGGCGAATTGCAAGAGCACGTGAAGAAAGCCACCGCACCCTACAAATATCCGCGACGAATCGAATTCGTATTGGATTTACCGAAAACCATCTCGGGAAAAATTCGCCGTGTGGAGTTGCGCCAGCGTGAGTGGTCCGACCCGCGTTAGCAATTGCGTTTGCAGGAAATCTCCTGTATGGTATATGATACCGTGGTTTTTGTAAGACCATGTCCTTACACCAACTATTTGGAGGGGTTCAGTTGATAAAGGTATATCCTAAATTTGAGGAAGACCTTCTAATCCGGTTATTCCACAAGGGAGTCAGGGCTCAATGGTCTGCGGCCGACGTCACTTGGGATGACCCCCTCCTACTTTCGGCTGAACATGCACGTGCCTTAGCCCGAATCCTTACCCCGGTATATTTGGGAGAGCAGTCCGCAATGATCGGCGCCAGCGTCGTTTTACCGCAAATGGCCATGGCAGGCGAAACCACTGCACAAATTTATTTGAGCAGCTTTTTAATGGATGAAGCCCGACACTTTGAAGTATTGACCCGTCTTTATCAAAGGTTGGGTACAGATCCCTTGACCATCCGAGAAATGCCAGAAATGTTGCGGTATCATAATCGGTTGCGCAAGGGCGATCGGGTAGATTGGGTCTGGGGAATCTTGATCTCGGATATTTTTGCCAAGAATTTCTACCAAATCTATGCCAAGTCTCAACCGGATGCTCTGTTCGGAAAGCTGTCCGGGCGCATCCTACGCGATGAATCGCGGCATCAGGCATTCGCCGAACACTACCTCAAAAATCAAATACCCTTGTTGCCCGACGAGCGGCGCAATGTCTTGATCGATATGTGGGATGATCTGATGTTTATTATGGACGCTATGTACTCTCGACTTGGTCACGACGCGGCTGTAGTTGGCATGGACGGCCGTCTATTTCTTGACAACCTAAGGGCCGAAATCGAATTAAAAGCACGCCGGATAGGGCTAGATGGTCAGCATACCCCCCCGAAATATCCCGATGGCATCAAACGGTTAGTGCAAGGGATTGGATCGGGAGTTCGACAACAGGCCCACGACCTGGGATCGAAGTTTCAAGCGTTAAAAGCCTCAAACTGTGACAGTTGCTTCGTCTCATTGCTTTGTCGCAGTCAACTTCTGTTGCGGGCCACTTGCCTCTAGACTCTCTAGCTTCGCAACCCACCACGCTCAAAGTGGGCTCGAAAAAAGTTCTCACTACCGCGACTGGCCATGGAGGCCGAAGCCGAAATTTCTAGGGCGAGGGCGGCACCGACAATAATTTGGGCCAGCTTTTGAGCCCCGCCAGGTTCAAGACAGCCTAACAACCGTAGATACGACTGGGCATGGGGCAGTTGCGACCCTCCCCCAACAGTTCCCACTTCAAGTCCTCCGAGCTGCAAACTAAAAGACACTCCTTGAGGCACCACCTGGACGGTTCCGTGAGCCATACTGCTAGTACCCACCATCCCTAGATCTTGTCCGGTGACTACAAACATTGCTGCTATCGCCGAAGCCGGAGTAAACCCAAAAGACTGCATTCCACTCGCTATCGACCCGTGGATTCCAACCCACTCTAAGTTCCGAAGGGCCTCAGGTGTCATGTTCAACTGATGTTGCAGCACCTCGTGGGTAACAATCGCTTCAGCCAGCACCGTTCGTCCGTGCCCCCCATTGAAATATTCATGGCTAGGCTTTTTGTCACCTCCTAAATTGGCTTCAAGAAAGATATGAATAGGCGCTAAGTTCAAATCTCCTTCCATGTTGGTCACAATTTCACGATTTAAGGCGTAGGCATTTCGGGTAATCATATTGGGACCACAAGCATCACTGGTTTCAAACTGGTACAGCACATGGCAAACGGGACCAACCACCCGCGTTTCAATGGTCAACAAAACCGCGAAGCGTGAAACCTCCGCAACTCGTTGTTCGGACCTCTTATTCTTGCCCGGATGATCTGGATCGTTAATCCAACGGCGCAATTCATCGCGATGGGTCTGTACCCAATGGCTGCAAATCACGGCGTCCCCGGCGCTGGTAAAGACAAAAGCACTGTCTCGAGTCATTCGGTCATCGAGCAGATAGGTCTTGACCCCTCCACAGGCTGCCAGAACGTTCATTCCTCGTTGCATGGACACGGACAGCCCACCTTCGGTGTGGGCAATCGGCACATACAGTTGTTCTCGGGTTCGGGAGATTTCAATTAAGTTAAACGTCTCGTCGCGACGATAGCGACCGAATTCCACATCCAATGGGCCGACTACCGCAACGGGCAGCATCATTTGACCGGTGAGAGACTCCATAAATTTTTCAAGATGTTCCGGCGGCAGTGACCATTCCAAGATTCGCTCATCCTGTGGTTGCCAGGCCGGTAATTGCCGGATAACAGCTTGTCTTTCGGCTATTGCTTTTGGATGATTGCGGTGTGACCAGCGTACGCGCCGCATTGACTTCCTCCTTATCATGGAAAAAAACCCTCGCCTGGGCGAGGGAAATAATATTGTCGGCACGGCCTGGGGAATCCCGGGGCCCGACGGCCCCAGTAGTCCCAGCGTACGCGCGGGGGACGACCGTGTGCGGCATGGGAACGGGTCAACACGCGCGGCGTCACGCACCGACAAACTTT